>DATMLF010000254.1:0-40936 GCA_035570595.1 Allostellaceae bacterium | reverse complement strand
GAAGTCTCGCGGCGTCGTTTCCCCGCTGAAGGGCGCGGCCTTGCCGGTCAGCGAATTCCACCGAAAAATACCGGCGCTGTCGGGCCGCGGCTCGTAAACGCTGATCCCGGCGGAACCCGCCCCGCAATGCTCCCTCGCCAGCTCGACGAGGCGGGGCAGCACCTCCGACGGACGCTTTTCAACCTGTTGGGCGAGCTCATGCAAGGCGGACGCCGCCCGGTGCAGGTGCGATCGGCGCTGGCCGCGCTTGCGCAGCTCCGATGTGATCAGGACATCATCGAGACTGATTGACGGCATGACCGCCCCTCGCTCACCCGGCTCGCCAGCATCGACCACTGCCGCGTTGTCCTCGCCGGCCATCGTTGCGCCTATCTGCTGTTGGTTTCTCTCCGCCGCCGTGTGGAGCGGGCACCCTGTCGATTCCGAAGCGATACTGCTTGCCCGTTGGACGGCTTGTCTGGTCAAAATTGCTCATCCCGCCGCGCAATGTCGAAGCGCCGCTCGCCGCGGGGTAGATTCGGTGCGGTCCGCCGCACCTGCGTTTGGCGTCGAGAGCTGGCTAGCCCATCCGCCGGCCGACGCACTGAAGGCCGGCCGATAAGTGATGACCGCAGCGCTCCGGCCCGGTTGGGTGGGGGGCTGGTGGATCCATTCTGACGTTTGGCACCCATCCCCTTACCCTTCGTCATTCCCGCGAAAGCGGGAACCCAGGGGCCGGCGGGCACCGAACGCTTGCCCTGGGCCCCGCCTTCGCGGGGGCGACGGATAGGAGGCTAGCGGAGTCGTTTGTTAGGTTAGCACCGCTAGGACGGGACCTCGTCAGCTCGAGGTGCGGCGGATATTGGCGCTTTGCTCGGGGATGCCGGTCTCTTCGTAGCAGACGCGCGCCAGGGTCGCGACCCCGTCGCGGATCACCTCCTTCGACGGCAATGCAAAGCACAGCCGCATGTGCGACTTGGTCTCGGCGGGGTTGCACGACCATTCGGGGCCAGGGTTGAAGACAAGCCCCTCCTTGGCGGCAGGGGCGACGAGCCTCGTCACGTCGACCTGGTCGGGCAATTTGATCCACAAAAAGATGCCGCCCTTCGGCCGCCACATCTTTTCGACCGCGGTGCCGAATTCGCGTTCGAGTGCCTCGACCATCGTGTCGAGCTTTTCCTTCAGCACGCCAGTCAACTCGCCGACATGCTCCTCGAACTTGCGCGAGAAATATTCGGCGACGACCATCTGCTCGAGGGCGCCCGTCCCGCTGTCGGTCTCGCGCTTCAGGCCGACGAGACGGCTCATGACCGCCCAGTCGGCGACGACATAGCCGAGGCGCAAGGCCGGCGACAGCGTCTTTGAAAACGACCCGACATGGACCACCTGGCTCGGGTCCATCGAATAGATCGCCGGCGGCGCGTCGGGGCTCCAGGTCAGGTCGGCGTAGCATTCGTCCTCAAAAATGACCACACCATGCTTTTTGGCGAGCCCGAGCAACCCCTCGCGGCGCGCGACCGGCAGGATCGACCCGGTCGGGTTTTGCACGGTCGGGATCGTGTAGACGAATTTGGGCACGACGCCCTTGCGCTTGAGTTCGCCGAGGATTTGGTCGAGGGCGTCGATCTTCAGCCCGTCGTCGTCGAGTGGTGCCCCGACGACGTTGACCCCGAGCCGCTGCAATTTGGTCAAGGCGCCGCCATAGGTGAACTCCTCGAGGATCACCGTGTCGCCGCGATTGAGCAGTGTCCGGTTGACGAGGTCGAGGCCCTGGCCCGAGCCCGAGGTGATCAGCACGTCGTCGGGCGTGCAGCGGATGCCGCGGGCCGCGACCTTGTTTACGACAAACTCGCGGATGCCGCGAAAGCCTTGCGGGCCGTGCGGGTTGTAGAGCGCCAGATCGGCGCCGTCGCGGCGCAGCACCGCCTCGGCCGCCGCCGCCAGCTCCGCCGCCGGCACATGCTCCGGGTCGTTGTGGCCGCCAATAAAATTGTATTTCGGAAAGCCGGTCCAGCGCGGCGCCGGCGCCGGCAGGTCGTTGGCGAACAGGTTCGTGTAGGCAAAGCCGTCGGCGGCCATGATCTGTCGTCCTCTTTATTGCGGCCCCCCACCGTCTTCACCGAGCTTGGCCCGGTGATCCACGTCTTCCCTTCTGCTGGCGTAGGAAAGGCGCGGATGGCCGGGACAAGCCCGGCCATGACGTGGAATAACGAGCGTTCTGAAGGTCAGCGGCCGCCCTGCGCGTATTTGCCCGAGACCTGCGGCGTGATGTCGGGGTAGGCGCCCGGGGTCTTTTGCGCCGCCGCCTCGTGCATCTGCAGCCGCGTGCGCCGTTCCCACTTGCGGTTCAACTCGTCCTTGACGGTGAAGGAGAGCTTGCCGACGCCCTCGATCTCGAGGTCGATCTTGTCGCCGTCCATAAACGGGTTGAGCCCGCGGTGGTTGGTGCCGGTGGCGACGATGTCGCCCGGCTCCAGAGCGTGGATCGAGGTCAGCCACTCGATGCAGCGCGGGATCTTGTGCGCCATGTCGCTGGTGTTGAAATTCTGCATCAGGCTGCCGTTGTTCGACAGCCGGATCTGCAATTTCTGCGGGTCGGGGACCTCGTCCTTGGTGACGATGCACGGCCCGATCGGCGCAAAGGTGTCGCGCGACTTCATCGCGAAAAAGCCGGGCGCCGGCAGCCCGCGCGCCGAGCCGTCGATAAAGCAGGTATAGCCGAAGATGTAGTCCATCGCGTCGGCGGCCTTGACGTGGCTCGCCTTTTTGCCGATCACCAGCGCCAGTTCGGCCTCGCCCTCAAAGATCGTCGCCGGCGCGTCGGGCAACACCATCGTGTCGCCTGGGCCGCAGACGGCGTTCGCGGTCTTTTGGAACGCGTTGATCGGCGCTGGCGCGCTGCGGGTGCCGTCTTCCATGTAATTGACCGCCATGCAGTCGATGTTATCCGGTTTCGGCAATGGCGGGCGCAGCCGGACCGACGACAACGCGATACCTTGGCCGCTCGCCGCCGCGTCCTCGAGCTTGCCCTTGTACTGGGCGAAATTGGCGATCAGTCCGTTCATCAGGTCGCCCGGCCCGGTGTGCGGGATGTCGCGCACGGCCGCCGACACGTCGACGACGCGGTCGCCCTTGACGACGCCGAGCTTCCAGTCGTCGAAATACACCAGCTTCATGTGAGCCTCCGTTATTCCACGGGAACGAAGATGCAGTTGCGGATCTTGCCGTCGAGCGCCTTTGACAAGTGCCCCTTGCCGGTCGTGTCCTCGACGAGGACCACCTCGCCGGCGCCGATCTTGCGGGCCTCGCCGTCGCTCGCGGTGATCTCGACGCCGGCGTCGAGATTGATGATGTACTGCCGGCGCGGGGCCGGGTGCCAGTCGAGGTCGTAGGTCGGCGGCACCTCGCGGAAGATGATGCCGGTGGCCGGCAGCCGCTTTGACAATTTGCCCGAGCGGGTCTCCTCGACCCATTCGATCTGGACGTCGCGCCAATGCGACTGGCCGTTGGCGTCGGCATAGAGATTGTGGACCCGCATCGCGCACCTCCCTCCAATTGGCTGGCGGCGCGCATAATAATAGCGGACCGAACCCCGGCGCCAGCCCTTCGCGCGGATAGAGCCCAGCCCAGCCATCGGCTTTGACCGTAAAGAACAAGTGACGCTAGAGCAAGGCGTGGATAGCCTCGCCAATTCCTCCAACCAGCAGTAACAAGATAATATGCGAAAAAACTCTTGCCCATCCGCTCATCAACGCAGACATCGGCCAAAGAAATATCATGCCTATGCAGCCGGCCTTGCTTTCTAAGGCTCTCGGCCGATTCCATTCCGGCTCCTCACCAACATAAGTCGCGTAAGATAATCCGGTGAAAAGATAGGCGCTAATCCAAATTAAAGCCTGACCCATTAGGAGTCCTCAATTTGTATCCTTGATACATAAACCGCGGTGGGTTGGTTAATCACGACCAGAGCTGTGCGTAGGCGCCAGCTTGAACCGCGAGCAAACGTGATTTCATAGACTTAGCCATAACCTTCTGCTAAACACGCTCTGCAACCGTAGGCACCGATCTCCAGAACGGCGCCCGCGGGCGTGGGCCGGGCTTCAGCCGCAACGCCGGCCGCTCGACGAGATGCCACGACAAAAACGCGAGCGCCGCGGTCGCAGGCAGCGCCAGCGCCAGGACCTGCCACCACCACGCATGCCCGCCGAGAAGCCAGATCGCGCCCTCCTCGACCGGCCAACCGTAAATGTAGAGGCCGTAGGAGAGGTCGCCAAAACGCGCCGCCGGGATCGCCGGCAGCCGCGGATTGAGCGCCAGCCACAGCGCCAGGTAGCAGCCGAAGACAGGGAACAACGGGATGAACTGGCGCAATGGCACGCTCAGCACAAGGCCGGCGAGCGCCAGCAGCGCGACGCGGCCGTCAAAGACGCGGGTCATGCGCAGCCGGTAGAGGATCATGCCGACCGCGAAAAACGCGAGCAGCCAGCCCCACCCGCCGAGAAAGCCGAGCGCGTCCTCAAATTCGAGGCAGGCAAGCCCGAGCGCCAAGAGGCCGAGCATGACTGGCAGGCGCAACAGCCGCAGCACGCCCAACCCCAGCACCATCACGTACATCATGAACTCGAAGCGCAGGGTCCACATCGAGCCGTTGATTTCGAGCCCGACCGGGTTGTTGACAAACATGACCCCGGGCAATTCGTGGACGGTCTGGTCGAAGAGCGTGTTGCCGACGACATAGCGGTAGGGTGCGGGCTGGCTGAAATAGGCGCCGGGCTCCAACGTCGTGACAAGCGGAGCCAGCACAAAAGCCGACACAGCGGCCGCGACGAACAGGCCCGGAAAGATGCGCAATGCGCGCTTTGCCAGGAAGCGCAGCGGGTCGCCGGTCTGCTCATAGCTTTGCGTCACCAGAAAGCCGCTGATCGCGAAAAACACAAAGACGCCCGTCAGCCCGAGGATCGACTGGTTGCCGGTCAGCCGAATCAGCCATTCGTTCTTTTGCGTGCCGTCGGCGATCAGGAAGGCATGCGAGAACATGACCGACACCGCCGCGACGAGGCGCAGCGCGTCGAAATTGTTGTGCCTGGTGATCGGGCTCGACATCAGCCGCCGCCGGTTGCTCGCCTTCGCACCATTTCAGGGTAACGCCGGGTAAAGTAATAAGCGCCGGACAGCGCAACGACGGTGACGCCAAGGTCCAGAGACACCGGGGTCCCCGGCGCGAACACGACGGCGGCGTGCGCCGCCACCATCGCGGCAAAGGCTGCCGCCCAAACCCAGGTGATCCGGCGATTGACGGAGAGAAAGAGCGGGTTCGTCCAGACCTCCTGCGGAACCTGCTCACGCGCGTATTGCAACGTGAAAGGCCGATCGATCGCAAGGGAGGCCAGGACGATCGCCAACAACCCGCAATCCACCGCCAGCCGTACGCCCGTCAAAGTCCAGTTCCAATGCTCGGCCGAGGTAAACGCCGCGACTGCCGTAAACACGACGATGTTACCGATCTCCAACACTTTGAGAGCGCCGCTGCGCGCCCAATTCCGGCCCGTTAGCAGCACCGCGACACAAGCCGCCGCCCACAGCGCCGTCTCGATCGCGACGAGCTTCAGCGCGACAAAAAAAGCAATGTAGGGCGCAAAGCCAAGAAAGATGTCCACGGCATCTCCGAGACCGCAGGACCACCCCGCGGGTTTATGAGCTGAACAGGCGGGCGACCTGCTCGCGGTGCCAGGCGGCGTCGCCGAACATCACCTCGCTCGCCTTGGCGCGCTTGAAATAGAGCTGCAGATCGTGCTCCCAGGTCATGCCGATGCCGCCGTGCAGCTGGATGCCGGTCCCGGCGACCTTGCGCGCCATGTCGGAAGCGGCGGCCTTGGCCATCGCCACCGCGAGCGGCGCCTCGGCCGCGCCCTCGTCGACCGCCCAGGCCGCGTAATAGGTCAAGGACTTCGCGTTTTCGATCGCGACCAGCATATCGGCCGCCTGGTGCTTGACCCCCTGATAGCTGCCGATCGGCTTGCCAAAGGCGACCCGCAGCTTGGCGTAGTCGACGGTCATGTCGAGCACCTGCTGTGCCCCGCCGCACATCTCGGCGCAAAGTGCGACGGTCGCGCGCGCGGCGACCCGCGCCAGCGGCGCCCAGCCCTCGTGCATCCCGCCGAGCAATGCCGCGGCCGGCAGGGCGACATTGTCGAGCCGCACCTCGCAAAGCTTGCGGGTGGCGTCGATTGTCGGCATCACGCTGACGGTCAGGCCCGGCGCCTCCCTCGGCATCAGGAACAGGCTGACCCCGTCTTCCATCGTGCTGCCGTCGCGGGTGCGCGCGGCGACGACGACGATGTCGGCGAGATGGGCGTCGCCGACAAACAGCTTGGTCCCGGAGAGGGTGAACCCGCCAGCGGCCTCGCGCGCTTGGAGCATGACGCCGGCGGCGTCCCAGCGCAGCTGCGGCTCAGTCCAGGCGAGCGCCGCCTTCTTCTCGCCGGCGGCGATCCGCGGCAGCCACTCTCCGCGTTGGGCGGGCGAGCCGGCCTCGGCGATCGCCGCCCCGCCGAGCAGCACGGTCGAGAAGAACGGGCCGGGCATGACCCGCCGCCCCATCTCCTCCATCAGGACGACGAGGTCGACGAGGCCGAGCCCGCTGCCGCCGTCCTCTTCGGGATAGACGACGCCGAGCCAGCCTTGCGTGGCGAGCTTTTGCCAGAACTCGTCGGTGACGGCCGCCGCGGTCGCCATGCGCTCGCGCACAAAGCGGCTGTCGCATTCATCCTCAAGGAACTTCCGCGCGGTTTCGCGCAGCAACTCCTGCTCTTCGGTGAAACCGATGTCCATCGTGGCAGCCCTCGCGACCCCTACCCCGAACCGGTGTGTGAGGCGTCCAAGGCCAGCCAGTCCTCGATTGGCTCTGCTGGCCATTTGCCATCGCCGAAGGTGTAGCCCTCGAGGAAGCTCAGGTAGCCGTTGCGAATGAACAAGGTAAACCCAACGAGATCGCGCGGGGCGTCTAGACGGGTTCGATAACTTTCGGAAATTTCCGTATTGACCTGCTCGACGCCCGCAGCATGTCCCACGATCAGCAAATCGACAAAAACCCCAACCCCGGTCATCCGCCGGTTTTCGACGCGGGCAGCCGCGAATTGATCCAAAAACGGCGATTTAAGTCCGCATCGCTTCACAAGCATCGATCGAATTATGTGCAATTCTGCGGAGGATAACGTCTTCATCTATCCACGCTGCTTAAGCGAGATCCATGCCGTGGCAATGTGGCACCACGCCGTCAATTACGCGCCCGCTGACGGTAACTGAATGCCCGCCGATATCAAACACCTGCCTGTATAACCCACCGCCATCGAGAACCAGTTCGTCGTCCTCGAACGCAGCGGTGACCGCATTCTCGATCGCCTGTGCGGCCCGTTCCTCGCCGCCATACTGTCGAACAAGCGGTTCAAGATTGTGTCTTGGCTCGCCGAAAGTGTGATGACGCCGGTTGGGGTCATCCATGCCTCCCAAACCGAGCTCACCCCTTCGGCAGGCCGAGCACGCGTTCGCCGATGATGTTGCGCTGGATCTCGCTGGTGCCGCCGGCGATCGTGTATTGGCGGGCGCCGAGCACGCGGTGGTGCCAGCGTGCCGCGTCGGGCACCGCCTCGGTCGGCGCGTCGACCGTCGCATACGGCCCGAGCAGGGTCGACGAGAAATCGGCGATGCGCTGCGCCAATTCCGAGCCGAAGAGCTTGAGGAGCGAGCCCTCCGGCCCCGGCGGCTCGCCGCGCAGCCGGCGGGTCAGCCCGCGCAGCCGCGTCACCTGCAACGCCTTCACGTCGATCGCGAGCTGCGCCAGTTGCTGGCGGATGTGGCTGTCGTTCCACGCGGGCTCCTGGCGGCTGGGGAACTGCTTCGCCAGTTCGGCGAGGCGGGCGATCTGGGCGGCATGGTCGCGGCCGCCGGCACCGCTCCTCTCGAACATCAAGGTCGTGATCGCGACCCTCCAGCCCTCGTTGAGCTGGCCGACCAAATTCTCTTTCGGCACCGCGACGTCCTCGAAAAAGACTTCGTTAAAATGCCGGTGGCCGTTCAGCAGGACCAATGGGCGCACCGTGACGCCCGGCGTCTTCATGTCGACGAGCAGATAGCTGATGCCGTGGTGCTTGGGTGCGTCGGGGTCGGTGCGCACCAGCAAAAAGCACCAGTCGGCGAAGTGCGCGCCCGAGGTCCACACCTTCTGGCCGTTGACGACGAAATGGTCGCCGGCGTCAACGGCTCGGGTGCGTAGGCTCGCAAGGTCGCCGCCGGCGCCGGGTTCGGAGAAGCCCTGGCACCAGCGCTCCTCGCCGGCGAGGATGCGCGGCAGATGGCGTTGTTTCTGCGCCTCGGTGCCGCATTGGATCAGGGTCGGGCCGAGCAGGTTGATCGCACTCGCACCCGGCAGGATCGGTGCCCTGGCGCGGAAGTATTCCTCGTCGAAAATGACCTGTTGCATGAAATTGGCGCCGCGCCCGCCGTATTCCTTGGGCCACGAAATCCCGACCCAGCCGGCGGCGTGCATCATCTTTTGCCAGGCGATGCGCTTTTCGAGGGTTTCGCGGTCGGGGGCGACGCGCTGGTCGGCGGCGTCGTCGACCTTGATGTCGTCAGGAAGATTCTCATCGAGCCACCGGCGAAACTCGGCGCGAAAGGCGGCATGCTCAGGGCTGTCGGCAAAATCCATCGCGTCCTCCGGTACCGTCGTTTTTCCGGCGGCAATTCCGGTTAATTCAGGAGCCGCGACTTTCGCCGGTGCAAGAGAAAAGACATTCGCCTCCCGACCTTTGCCAGGCGTGCCCCGCCGCGGAGTCGGGAAATTTCCGGCCTGTCTCACACCCGACTGACGACCGTGTACACCAGATAGACGAACAAGATTGCGCCCAGCAGGAAGAGCAGCGCCACGATCGTGATATCTAACCGCGTCCCGGGTCCCGGCCGCACTTCTTCGGCGTCGATATCAAGGGTGGTCTTGCGGAAGCGGAGCGCGGCGAAAACCATCATCGCCCCACCCAGCACAATCAGCAGCAGCCCGGCGACGGTGCCGACGATCTCATTCCCGCCCGCCGGCACGGAACGCGCCGCGAGCGACTCGCTCGCGAGCCTCAGGAACAGGTCGAATTTCTGAACCAGGAACCCGAATGCCATGACGGCGATCGCCGTCCGCACCCAGGCCAGAAAGGTCCGCTCGTTCGCCGCGTGGTCGCTATAGCGCTGGATCATCGGGCGGCGCCCCTCACCGATCGTGCTCGGTGACGATACGACGCCTTGACGGCAAATGCCGATGGTCTGCGACGGGATCTTTCACGCCTTCGGTCGGTGGTCCTTCCACGATCTCCTGACCCTGATATTTGGGCCTGCCGTCTTTTAGAAGATCGGCCTTATTCGTCTCTACCATGGTCTCGTCGGTGCCGGGGGCGCGGGTGCGACTTCGCCGGTGCGAGGCGCGTTGCCGGCCGGCGCGGCGCGATCTAGCGCGGTCAGCGACGCTCGGTGCGGTAAAGTTTTGCCGCTCGCGCGTGACGGGGCGTATGATCGGCACGGGATTTGATCCGAGGGAGGAGAGCATGGCGGCGACCAATGTTTACGCGGGTGCTGCGGCGTCGATGGGCGGGACGATGGGCGGCGTGTTCCGCCAAGCCGCGGGCGACGGCGGCTGGCAGCGCCTGTCGAACGGCCTCGCCGAGGGGGCGGAGGTCCACGCGATCACGGTTCACCCGGAGCATCCGGAGACGGTCTATCTCGGCACCACCAAGGGCGCCTATCGCAGCACCAACCGCGGCGACCGCTGGGAGCGGCTGAACCTGCCCGGCGACGCCGACATCTGGTCGATCTGCATCCACCCGAAAAACCCGCGCGTCATCTATGCCGGCGCGACACCGCCCGCGGTTTACCGCAGCGACGACGGCGGCGACACCTGGCGCAAGACCGCCGACCCGGGCCTGCCCGACCGCGTCATCATGGGTTTCGCGTGCCGGGTCATGCGGCTCGACGTCGACCCGAACTCGCCCGACGACGTGTACGCGACGCTCGAGGCCAACGGGGCGATGCGCAGCCGCAACCGCGGCGAAAGCTGGGAAGACTGCACCGCCGACCTGATCCGGTTTTGCGAAGAGCCGAAATATAGGAGCCGCATCGGTAGCCAGACCGAGATCGAAGGGATGCTCGACGGCCACGCGCTGGCGTGCAGCGCCGCCGCCCCCGGCACCGTGTTTCTCGCCAACCGCATGGGCCTCTTCCGCAGCAACGACAAGGGCCAGAGCTGGCAGGACATGGAGATCAGTCGCTTCTCGCCCCTGACCTACGGCCGCGACATCCGCGTGTCGCCGCACGATCCAAAGGTGTTGTACGCCTGCCTCAGCCCGGCGGCGCGCAGCACCGACGGCTCGATCTACCGCTCGGACGACGTCGGCCAGACCTGGAAGCGCTTCGACCACGGGATCAAGGCCGAGGCGACGATGATGGGGGTCACGGTGCACCCGAAGGACCCGAACCAGGTCTTTGGCGTGTCGCGCTTTGGCCAGGTGTTCGGGACCCAGGACGGCGGCAAAAGCTGGAGCGAGACCCGGCTTCCCGAAGGCGTGCGCGACGTTTACGCCGTCGCCTGCGGGTAACCACAGCTTGCTCCTCGCGGACGGGACGGACGAAAGCCTACGTTAACCGTCATGCCCGGCCTTGTGCCGGGCATCCACGAAATTTCGCGCGGCCCAAAAGCTGCTCGTGGATGGCCGGGACGCGCCCGGCCATGACACAAGCGCCGCCGGTTTCGGAAGGGCTGGCGCCGCGACGAATACTGGGAGGACGCCGATGGCCGAAGAAGCGAGCCGTAACACGATGAAGCACAAGCTCGCGGCCGGCGAACTGGTGCTGTGCATGAATTTGCGGCTCGCGCGCACGGTCGACATCGCGATGGTCGCGAAGGCCGGCGGCTACGACGCGCTCTATGTCGACATGCAGCACGCGCCCTATTCGATCGACACCACCGCGACGATCTGCGCCGTCTCGCTCGGCGTCGGCATCACCCCCTTGGTGCGGGTGCCGGGCCATGGCGGGGAGTGGATGAGCCGGGTGCTCGACGGCGGCGCGCAAGGGGTGATCGTTCCGGATGTCGAAAACCGTGCCCAGGCCGAGGCGGTCGTGCGCCATTGCCGGTTTCCGCCATTGGGGAAGCGCTCGGTCATGGGGCTCGGGCCGGCCCTCGGGTACCGTGCATTGCCGCTCGGCGAATTCAACACCCGGCTCAACGCCGAGACCGCGGTCGTCGTGATGCTCGAGACCGCCGCCGGCATCGACAACGCCGAGGCGATCGCGGCGGTGCCGGGGGTCGACGTGCTGCTGATCGGCTCGGGCGACCTGACGACCGACTACGGCATTCCGGGCCAGGTCGACCATCCGCGGCTGCGCGAAGCTTACGAGCGCGTGGCACAGGCGTGCCGGGCGCATGGCAAGGTGCTGGGCGTCGGCGGCATCCGCCACAATGTCGCGCTGCAGGGCGAGCTGGTTCGGCTCGGCGCGCGGTTTGTGATCGCCGGGACCGACGTCAACTATGTGCTCGCCGGCGCGCGGGCGGACACGACCGCGTTACGCGAAATCCCGCTCGGGTGACGGTGGGCTGCTTGGCCGCAGCGGGCGACCTTTTCGCCGGCGCTGCGCCGCGCGAGACTGTCGAACGGCTGGCCGAAGGTGCGGTGTTGCTGCGGCGTTTTGCGTCGCCCGAGGCCAAAGCCCTGGTCGCGGCGGTCGGCGAGGTCGCCGGGGCGGCCCCGTTCCGCCACATGGAGACGCCGGGCGGATTCCGCATGTCGGTGGCGATGACGAGTTGTGGCGAGGTCGGCTGGGTCACGGACCGCACCGGCTACCGCTACTCAGCGCAAGACCCCATGACCGGGCGGCCGTGGCCGGCGATGCCTCCCCTCCTAATGGCTTTGGCCGAACGAGCAGCGGCGGCCGGCGGCTTCGACCGGTTCATGCCCGATGCCTGCCTGGTCAACCGATACGCCCCCGGCGCCAAGCTGTCGTTGCATCGCGACGAGGACGAGGGCGACTTGTCGGCGCCGGTTGTGTCGGTGTCGCTCGGCTTGCCCGCGGTCTTTTTGTGGGGCGGGCTCAGCCGCAAGGGCCGGCCGGCCCGGGTCCGGCTCGAAAGCGGCGACGTCGTCGTGTGGGGCGGCCCGGCCCGCCTTGCCTACCATGGCATAGCGCCGCTGGCCGACGGCGACCACCCGCTGACCGGCGCCACCCGGATCAATTTGACCTTGCGGAAAGCGCTGTGATCGTCAAGTGCTCGATCTGCCTTGCGGCGGTCTGGTTGATGGTGGCTGCCTCCGCCGCCCCGGCGCAGGAAGCGCGGACCTTGAAAGAGCGGCTCTCCGACAAGGCGTCCGACGCGCAGCGCGTTAACAACTGCCGTGTCCCGGTGGAGCGGCGCGGCCCGGTCCCGCGTCCGGGCTGCGCGGCAAAGCCGCCGGCCTCGTCGGCCGAGCGCGAAACCGCTCCGCCTGCCGGCCGGCGCTGACCAGCGCGCGGGCGCCATCGCCGACCGGGGGCCGGCGCGCCGTCCTAGAGAGCCCGGGCGGCGCGCCTGCGATTGCGGCTACCCGGCCGCCAGTCTCGGCGGACCGCCGCAGCACCCGGCTCGACCTCACGGTATTCGAAAATCGGAATTTCGGCGGAAATCCCCTTGATCTTGTCGACGCCGATCTGACGCAGGCGACCGGCCGGCTCAGACAATGCCCGCGCCAAATCCCCCGATATGGCGCAAGCGACGCCATGCGCCTTGGCCGCTTCCTCCATGCGTGAAGCAATGTTGATCGTGCTGCCGTAGATGCCGATCGAGCGCTTGGTGTCGCCCTGCTCGCTGACGACGACATCGCCGCCATGCACCCCGATGCGAAAGCTCGGCACGACGCCGAACTGCCCGAGATAGCGGCTCTTTTCCCGGCGGACCGCGGCAAACACCGCATCGATCGCGCGCAAAATCTTGTCGCGGCGCACCGCCTCGTCCCAGTCCCAGATCGCAATCAGACCGTCGCCTTTGTAAAGGTAGATATCGCCGCCGTGGTCGGTGATCGGCTGGGAAATGTCGAACAGGAACTTGCCGACAAGCGACTTGATCTTTAATGCGCCAAGCCGCTCGGCGAGCCCGGTCGAATTGTTGATGTCGACAAAAACCAGAACCTTTTGCTCGACCACCGGGCGGTGATAGGTGCCGACCATCAGATGAAACAGGGTCTCGATGCCGATGAAATGCGCGGCGCGCATCACGACGATGCCGATGACCGAAAATGCCAGCACCACCGGAAGGATCAGCGGCAGCCGGCGGTAGGGCACCGGCACCGGGTACAGATTATGCAGCACCGCGTGCGAAAAGTTGATCGCCGCGAAAAACAGCGCCGCGACAACGATCGTGTAAATCAAAATCGAAAGAAGGGGATGGGCGTTGCGCATCCATCGCCCGCGCAGGCTTTGCACGTAGAACTGTTCGAACAGGCCGACCCCGGTCCCCGCCAAGACCGCGTTGAAAACGCCGTAAACCGGCGAGTGGCCTTCGGCAACGGTCACCAACCCGGCGAGCACCGCGAAGATCGCCACCGCCAACAGGATCGAGAACAGCTTTCGCCGCGTCGAAATCGACACACGCGCAAACGGGAGTGTCATCGCACAACCGCCGCCGGGGTTAAGATCGATAAGGGGCCGTCGCCGGCGGTCGCGCGGCGGAGCGATTGTTCGACTGAGGTGCGCCGATGCAGCACAAAAAAAGCCGTCCCGAGCTGGGTGTTCGACCGACAAACGCCGCGCACGCCGTTTTGACGCCGAACCGACGAGAGCCGAGCGGAGAACCGTCGTGAGCCGACAATTGCCTGACCCGAGTGAGGTTTTTCTTGATCATATAGCTCATTTTGTGCCCGCGATGGAGCCCGCCGCGGGGGCGCTGGAGCGTTGCGGGTTCCGGCTGACCCCGTTCACGGCGCAGACCAACCGGGTTAACGGCAAGCTGGTCCCGGCGGGGACCGGCAACCGCTGCGCGATGCTGCGGCGCGGCTATGTCGAGCTCCTCGCCGCGACCGGCGACACCGCGCTTGCCCATCAGCTCGAGGAGCGGCTGATGCGGCATGTCGGCGTCCATCTCGCCGCCTTCAGCAGCGCCGAGGCCGCGGGCGAGCAGCGCCGGCTCGGCGCCGCCGGCTTTCCGGTGCTGCCGCTCGTCGACATGCGCCGGCCGGTCGCGACCGGCACAGGCGAGGAGGAGGCGCGGTTTACAATCGCCCGGATCACCCCCGGCCCGATGCCCGAGGGCCGGGTGCAGTTTCTGACCCACCACACCGAGCACCTCGTCTGGCGCGAGCCGTTTCTCGACCATCCGAACGGGGCGCAGGCGCTCGCGGCATTGTGGATCGCCGCGCTCGACCCGGACGAGCCCGCGGCGCGCTTTGCGCTCTTTACCGGACGCCCGGCCCGGCGCGACGGCGACGTCAGTGCGATCGCGCTCGAGCGCGGCCTCCTGCGGTTCGCCCCGCCGGGCTATCTGCAGCATGAATTCGGCATCATGCCGGGGCCGCCACTGCCCTATTTCGCGGCTTACGAAATCGCGGTCGCAAGCCTCGACCGGCTGCGCCGTGCCACCGACGCGGCGGGCCTCGCCATCCGGCCGGTCGCCGACGGGGTCGCCGTCACGCTGCCGCCAGCGCTCGGCGGGACCATCCTCTTTCGCGCGCCAGCCGGCTGAGCCAATTCGCCCATTGGCAGGCTCGGCGGCGCCGGGCATTGTCGCGCCCAGATCGTTTCTCTGGGGGTAGCACCCGCGGCGCCTACGCGGAGAATTCTGCGCGGAGAATCCGGATATGAGATTAAGCATCGTCACCTTTATGCATCCCGGCGCCGAGCCGCGCGGCCAGTCGCTCGACCGCATCGCCGGCTATGCGCGGCGGGTCGAGGCCGCCGGGTTTCCGGGCATCTGGGTCACCGACTCGCTGGGCCGCGGCCGGGCCACGTTGGACCCGATCGTGGCGCTCGCGGCACTCGCCGCCGTGACCCGGCGGGTCGAGCTCGGAACGGCCGTGCTGCAGGTCTCGCTGCGCCATCCGGTCGACCTCGCCCACCGCGTGCAGTCGGTCCAGGCGTTGTCCGGCAACCGGCTGCGGCTCGGCGTCGGCAGCGGCTCGACCCAAGCGGATTTCGACCTGTTCGGCGCCGACTACGCGCAGCGCTTTCGCACCCTGATGACCTCGCTCGACACGATGCGCCACACCTGGCGCGGCGACACGGTCAACGGCGGGACATTGACCCCGTGGCCCGGCAGCGAGGGCGGGCCGCCGGTGCTGCTCGGCGCCTGGCGCAACCCGCGGTGGATCGCGTACGCCGCCACGCACTGCCAGGGCTGGATCGCCTCCGGGCTGTACAGCAGCTGGGAGGACCTCGAAAGCGGCATGCGCATCTATCGCGAAGCGGGCGGGACCAACGCGGTGCTGGCCAATGTCGTGGTCGACCTCGCGAACCGGCCCGAGCCCGGCAGCCTCGCCGAACGCGCCAAGGTCTCGCTGGTCTGCTCGCCCGACGAGGCCCGCCCGCGGCTGAAGCGGATCGAGCGGATCGGCTTTGACGAGGTCCTGGTGATCTCGCCGGCGAGCGCGCTCGACGAGCTTGAGCGGGTGCGGGACTACCTGTAGTCCCGGCTCAGCGGATCAGCGACTCGCTGAGATCGAGCTCCGGCAGCTTCGCTTTGCCGGCGAGGCTCTCGTTCTTCCTTGTCGCCCCGCCGGGGCGACGGATAGGAGGCTAGCGGAGTCGTTTGTCCGGTTAGCGCCGCTAGCACCAGCTCAGGCGACCACTTTTGCTTGCCGCAGCTCCGCCAACGTGGCGCGGTCGTAGCCGAGGATCGAGGACAGCAGCTCGTCGGTGTGCTGGCCGGGGGTCGGCACTGGGCCTACGCGGCCGGGGGTCTTCGACATCTTGATCGTCGCCCCCGGCAGGTACATTTCGCCGGCCACCGGGTCCGGCATCTTGACCAGCATCTCGCGCTCCCACAAATGCGGATCCTCGGCCACCTGCGGGATCGTCTTGACCGGCGCCACCGGGATGTCGGCTTCGACCAGGGTCGCGACGATCTCGTCGACGGTGTGCGCTTGGCACCACGCCTCGACCTTTTTGCGCGGCGAGTCGTCGAGGCTCATCCTGCCCGTGAAGGCGCCGGTGTTGGCGACCGCGTCGGGGTCGCCGGTGGCGATGCGCATCAGCCGCGAGCCCATCTCGCGCCCCGAGGCCGAGATCACGACGTGGCCGTCCTTCGCCGCATAGGGCGGCCGGCCGCCTTCGCCGCCCTCCTCGCCGGTCGCGAGATAATACGAGGTCGGGATCTCGACCATCGTCAATGCCGAGTCCATCAGGCAGACGTCGACGACCTGGCCCTCGCCGGTGCGGTCGCGGTGATGCAATGCCGCCAGCATGCCGATCGTCGCATGCAGCGAGGTGTAGCGGTCGACGATCGAGGAGGCGGTGCCGAGCGGGCGGCCGACCGGCGTGCCGGTCAGGTGCATCAGCCCGCTCATCGCCTGGCCCAACGGGTCAAAGGCCGGGCGGTCGCGATAGGGGCCGTATTGGCCAAAACCCGACACCGAGCCCAAAATGATATCGGGCTTTATTTCGCGCAGCCGGTCATAGCCAAAGCCCATCTTGTCCATGACGCCGGGGCGGAAATTCTGCAGCACGATGTCGGCGGTCTTGACCAGCTCCGCGAACACCTCCTTGCCGCGGGGGTGGCGCAGGTCGAGGCAGAGGCTCTTCTTGCCGCGGTTGTAGACCGAGAAATAGACGCTCTGCCCGCGCACCAGCGGCGGCGACTGGCGAGTTTCCTCGCCGCCCAATTTCTCGATCTTGATGACTTCGGCGCCGAGGTCGGAGAGGATCATGCCGCCGCGCGGCCCGGCTTGGTAGCGCGCCAGCTCCAAGACCCTGATCCCGTCGAGAGCTCCGCCCATCATCGCCTCCGTGCGGTTGCGCCGCGCCAAGCCGGCGTCGCGGTTGAGCTAACACCCGCTTCCGCATAGTGTCAAACTGCCAACGAGCCGCAAAGGGACGCCGCAATGGCCTTTGAATTCATCCTGACCGAGTGCAGCGACGGGGTCGCTGTGATCACCTTGAACCGGCCGGACAAGCTCAACGCGCTGAGCTTTGGGCTGGCACGCGAGCTCGACGAGGCGTTGACCGAATTCGAGAGAGACGACGCGGTCAAGGCGGTGGTCCTGACCGGTGCCGGCGAGCGCGCTTTTTCCGCGGGCGCCGACATTCACGAGATGGCCGGCCTCACAAGCGAGGAACTGGCGCAGCGCCAGGCGTTTCGCAGCGAGGCGACGTGGCATGTCGCAACCTTTGCAAAGCCGCTGATCGGCGCGATCAACGGGCTCGCCTATGGCGGCGCCGCACTCTTGTCGTCGACGCTCGACCTGCGCATCGGCTGCGAGCGTACGCAGTTCCGGTTTCTGGCGGCGAGCTACGGCCGGGTCAACTCGACCTGGTCGTTGCCGCTCTTGGTCGGCCTGCCAAAAGCCAAGGAGCTGCTCTACACCGGGCGAGTCGTGGCCGCCGAAGAGGCGGAGCGCATCGGCCTCCTGAACCAGGTCGTGCCGGCGGCGCGACTTGTCGAGACCGCGGTCGAGATCGGCCAGATGATCGCTAAAAACGACGCGCGCATGGTCCAGGGGATCAAGCGCCTGCTGCACGAGCAGGTCGGCATGGGCTGGCGCGACTGCTACGCGACCGAGGAGGACGCCCGCGCCACCTGGCTCGCCGCCGGCCACCCGCGCGAGGGCTTCAAGGAGTTTTTGAGCCGCAAGGGGCCGGCCTGACCAGCCGGTCGCCCGCGCTCGCGGGTCGCGGTGGTCAACGGTCTATTCGCGGCCTGGGCCGATGCGCGCGGTCTGGTTGAACAGCACCCGGCGCTCGTCGTCGGAGGGCGGCGCCGAGCGGCGCAACTCCTTGCCGAGGTCGACGCCGCGCCGCACCGCCGGCCGGTCCCGCACCGCGGCGCGCCAGCGCGCGACGTTCGGGAAGTCGTCGAGCGCTTGGCCCAAGGGCTTGGCGATCAACACCCACGGCCATGACGCCATGTCGGCGATCGAATAGTCGCCGAGGATGAATTCGCGGCCCTCAAGCCGGCGTTCGAGCACGCCGAGGCAGCGGTTATACTCGTCGGCATAGCGCTTGTGCGAATAGGGGTGCTCGCCCGGCGCGTAATTGACGAAGTGGCTGAGCTGCCCGGCCATCGGCCCGAGATTGCCGACCTGCCAGAACAGCCATTCGAGGCATTCCTTGTAGCCGCGCCGGCTCTGCGGCATGAACCGCCCCGCTTTTTCGGCAAGGTGGATCAGGATGGCGCCCGACTCGAACACCGCCACCGGCCCGTCGTCAAACCCCGCCGAGGCGTCATGGTCGACGATCGCCGGCATCCGGTTGTTCGGGCTGATCTCGAGGAACTCGGGCTTGAACTGGTCGCCCTTGCCGATATTCACCGGGATCACGCGATAGTTGAGGCCGCATTCCTCGAGCATGATCGCGACCTTCCACCCGTTCGGCGTCGGCCAATAATAAAAATCGATCATCGGCCGCCTCCCCCCGGCGCGGCCTCGACTTGCAGCATTTCAATTTCGGCCGGCGAATAACCGGCCTCGCGCAAAACCTCCGCGGTGTGCTCGCCGAGCGCCGGGGCGCCGCGGCGGATTTCCGCCGGGGTGCGCGAGAATCGCGCGGCACCGCGCGTCTGGCGCAGCCGCCCCGCTTGCTGGTGGTCGGTTTCGACGACCAGCCCCAACGCGGCGACTTGCGGGTGGCCGATGACCTCGTTGCGGGTCAGCACCGGGCCGCACGGCACCTGGGCCGCGGTCAGCCGCTCGAGCCACTCCGCGGTCGGGCGGGTCACCAGCGCCCGCTGCGTCACATGGAGCCGGGCGTCGATGTTCTGCTGGCGCAATGCCGGCGTCCGGAAGCGCGCGTCCTCGACCCACTCCGGGTGCCCGGCCGCCCGCGCCAGGCCGGCCCATTGCCGGTCGGTCAAGGCCGCGACGGTGACGTACCCGTCCGCGGTGTCGTAGATCAGGTCGTGCGCGCTCGCCGCCGACTGGCGCGGCGGGTCGTCGCCGACAAACGTCTGGTCGCCCATGTCGGAGGCCCACATAAACGCGAGCACCGCTTCGAGCATCGACAACCGGACGTGCTGGCCCTCGCCGGTGCGCTCGCGCGCCAGCAGCGCGGCGGTGACCGCCTGCGAGGCGGTGATCGCGGTCAACTTGTCGGGCAGGATCGTGCGCAGCAGGCGCGGCCGGGCCTCGTCCGAACCCGCCTGCACCGACGCAATCCCCGAGAAGCCCTGGATCACCGGGTCGTAGGCCGGCTTCTCGGCATAAGGGCCCTTTTCGCCAAAACCGCTGATCGACACGTAGACGATCCTCGGCGCAACCGCGCGCACCGCCTCCTCGCCGACGCCCAGCCGCTCGGCGACGCCGGGTCGGAAATTCTGGATGAAGACATCGGCCCGAGCGGCGAGCCGCAGCAATGCCCGCACCGCCGCCGGCTTTTTGAGGTCGAGGACAATCGAGCGCTTGTTGCGGTTGTTGTTGAGAAAGGACGCGGTAAAGCCGGCCCGCCGGTTGCCGCCGGCGCGGGTCGCATCGCCGCCGCCCGGGGCCTCGACCTTGATCACGTCGGCGCCCTGGTCGGCGAGGATCATCGTCGCCAACGGCCCCGAGACGTTCGAGGTCAGGTCGACAATTCGATATCCGTAAAGCGGCCCCGGCATCGCGCAGCCTTTCGCAGCGGCATCAACGGCGGACGGACGAGACTACGCCCGCCCGGCAACGTCAAGCCGCGACGCGCGCCCCTGGCGCTGCCGCGGGCAGAGCTGGCGGATTTGGCAGGATGGGTTGAGCCCAAGCGAAACCCATCACGCGCGCGGCCAAAACGGCGGGTTTCGCCGAGGCTCCACCCACCCTACCGGCGGAGAGAAACGTCTGCCGGTCAGAACGCCGGGATGACCGGGGCGGGCACGATGTGCTCCTCGACCCGGCGCACCCCCGGGATGTTTTCGGCGGCGACGCGCAGCGCCTGCTTTTCGGCCTCGGGCTGGTCGTCGGCCATCCAGACGTGGACGACCTTGTCGCGGACCATGATGTCGGCGGCCCAGATGTTGGCCCAGCGTTGGCCGCGCAACTCGTTCAGCAGCCTCTCGCGGATCGAGCGGTCGTCGGCGTCGGCGACGATCGCCGGCGCGCTCGAGGTCGTCGCCAGCGCGCGCACCAGGTTGGCGCGGCTGATGATGCCGACGAGCCGGCCGTCGCGCACCACCGGGACCCGCTTGATCAGCTTGGTTTCGAGCAGCATCGCAACCTCGGCGAGGTCGGCCGTGTCGGCGACCGTGATTACGTCGCGGCTCATGATGTCGCTGACCCGGCGGCCATGCGCCTTGACGTAGTCGCGGGCGGCCTCCTCCTCGGCGGCGAGCGAGTCGAGCCACCATGACCGCCGCTTCTGCAGGCGGCGCTCGGTGCCGGTCTCGGCGCGGTGCAGCAAATCGCCTTCGCTGACGACGCCCACCAGGCGGTCGCCGTTCTCGACCACCGGCACGCCGCTGATGCCCTTCTCGGACAGCAGCTTCGCCAGATCTTGCACCGAGGTCTCGGGGTCGACGGTGATCACCGGGGTTGTCATGACGTCCATGGCGCGCATCGAAGCCTCCAGTCCGCTTTTCTGTGTTGACGAAAAAAGAGTATCACCGCGTGCCGTCGCGGATCAATCAAACCGCTTGCGACGCCATTCGCATCCGGGTGGCCGAGCGACGCCCCCGTGACGCAATCTCGGTGGGCGGGCCAAGGACGCGCCGCGAGCCGATCTCTGACCGCGAGGCTTAAGGCAGCATGTTGCGGTGAAGAAATCCGAGGGGACGTCATTCCGGGGCGCGGGCATTGCCCGCGAGCCCCGAACCCAAGCAAACGGCCTTGGAAAATACCGGCAGGGCAATGTTTCCATCGGTTCCGGGCCTGCCAAGGGGCATCCCGGAATGACGAGCTCTCAAGTTGTCCGATTTCTTCACACGCTCCTTCGTCGCGATGGATGCTGTAGAGGTCGCGAGCGCTTCTAGTTCACCCGCGGGGTTCGCTCTAATCGAAAAGCCCTCTATGGCTTGGCGGGTTGGGGCGGCGTCTTGGCGACCCGTGCCGGCGCTTCTTCGGTTGTGTCCGGGATCTTCGCGATCAAGGTCGTCACGTCATGACTGTCGAACTCGACGTGAATGCTGTAGGTGCCGCTCGCGTCGCGGCCGCGATACTCCCACACGACCGGGCCCGGCTCGTCCGAGTCGTCGGAAAACGTGGTTCGCCACGGCTGGCCGAGCAACGCCTCGACCTGGGTTTTGGTGGTCTCGCCCGGGGTCACTTTCGCCAGCGTCGCGGCGTCGAATGCCCGCGGCTGGCCGGGATCGCGAGCGAGGTCCGCGGTATAGCCGGCCGCCGAGGCGATCCAGCACAGCGCGAACCCCATCGCGGTCGACAGCCATTTGCCGGTCATGACCTGTCCCCGATCGAAAAACCCGGCCAGGCTCCACGGGCGAGCCTGGCGCGGGTCGCGTCGACGAGCCTGCCGCCTATTCCTTTAACGGCGGCGGCATTGGCACCGGTTGCTGCGACGAGGGCACGTTGACGTGGGGTGTTGCCACCGCATCGAGCGCGTCTCCGGTCAGCTTCAGCACGGTCAGGCCGGAACCGGCGCGGTCGAGGTTGTAGATGTAGCCGCGGTCGTCGACCTCGCCGAGATCGGAAAAGATCGCCTTGCGGCAATAGTTCGTGTCCCCCTGGTAAGTCCCGCAGCTGGCCTGCGTGTTGGCGTTCGGCGCCTGGATGAAATAGGCGACGCGCCGCGGGTTGTAGGGGTCGCGGACGTCAAACACCTGCAGCCCCGCGTTAAAAAAGGCCGCGACGATGATCTTGCCGTAATAGGGGGCATAGATCTCACGATTGAGTTCGTGAGAACCAAAGCGTGATCCTTTGGCGCAGAAATTTCCCGGAAATTGGCCGACAGTCATCGAGGAGATCGGCCATATCGCCAGATCGTTGGTGATGTCGAGCAGCTGCGGATTTTTCCACGGTTGCCCGAGACAGTCGTTGGTGGTGTCCTCGGAGGTAACCGCCAACAGGTCGTATTTTTGCGGCGTGCCGTCGAGGAAGTTCTGCTGCGCCTGCGGGATCGGCACCCCGAAGATCGGGATCGAGGTGTGCCCCCCTTGGTTGGGGTTGGTCGTCGTGTAGCTGATCTGCGGATAGAGCAGGTCGGCCTGGCTCGGGCTGTTCGCGCAACTCGTCGAGGCCGCCGGGTTGACGCTGGTGTTGCACCCGTTCAGCAGCTTGTTGCGGTCGAGGATTTGAAAGACGCCGGTGCTGCTGACGCCATAGGGCATGTACACCCGGTTTATCGCCGTGCCCGCCGAATACACCTGGTGAACCATTTCAGGGTCGCCGGGCCCGGTGGGATTGGTCACACCTTCATAGCATGGGCCGTTGACCCCGGTCGGATCATTGTAGCAGCTCTGCGCCGTCTTTGACGCGGTCGGCTGCTGGCCGACCAGTCCCCATTGCCGGATGAAGACCGGGTTGTAGGGATTGCTGATGTCGTAGATGTAGACGTGCTGCCCCGAATACCATCCGTCGGCCTGACTGCCGGCGATCAGGTAGGCGATCCCGGTGTCGCATTCCCACCAGTCGTGGTGCGTAAAGTTGAGCCCGCTGAGGATGACCTGGAGGCGAACCGGGTTGGTCGGGTCGGTGACGTCCCAGATCTCCTGATTGATCGAGCCGTCATGCCGGAGCATGTACCATTTGCCGGGCGTTCCGTGCGGCAAGGTGCTGCCGCCGCACACGGCCACATGCGACGAACTGCCCTGTGTCGACGGGATGTGATGCAGGAAGACCGGGTGGTCGGGGTGCGTCACGTCGATCAGCGAGGTGCCGTTGGGCTCCGTCTGATGCGTCATCGGATTGTAGGCGCTGCCGCCGGAGTCGGTCATGTAGAGGATGTAGCGGCCGTTCTGGTTTTCGATCCAGCCGTCGTCGGAGCTCGGGCGGCCCTGGTTGTCGTTGAACCCGACGACCTTCATGTTCCAGATCGACTGCTGGTTCCAGCCGTTGGGCGGCGGCACCGGCAGCGCCGGCAGGCCAGCGGCGCCCTCCTGGCTTTCGTTAAGCCTGATGACCGGGACGTTCGGCCCGTCCGGCAGATAGGCCTGGGCCGACGCGACGCCGACCGCTCCGAGCACGAGACCAGACCAACCGATGGCAAGCGCGAGCCCGCAGGCCCGGGCCCGTCGACGCAGGTCACTCATCAATCCCTCCTAGGTTTTCCCCGCTGGTGCGATTTTCTCTGTTGTCCGAGCGGCGCCATCGCTGCCCGGTTTCCGACCGGCGCCCGATCCTCCATTCTCCGACAAACGCCGCGATTATAAAGACGCGCTATAGTTTCACAACCACCGGGATTCTCAAGATCCGCCAAATCCGGCCAACCCGGATGCCGTCCGCCGGGTCATTCCGACCCCGGCGCCGGGTTCGCCGGCGGTTCGCGCAACGCGTGGGGCGCGAAACTCTACGAGCGTCAGGCCGACGCCTCCAGAACAGCGGCGCGCTCGGTCGTCAGCCAGTCGTACCACGCCGCCACACCTTCGCCGGTGGCGGCGGACAGCACGAACGTCCGGATCGGACGGTTGACCGCTCGGGCGTGGCCGAGACAGCGCTCGATGCTGAAGTCGACATACGGCAACAGGTCGGACTTGGTGACGACCATCAACTGGGCGGCGCGGAACATGTGCGGGTATTTGAGCGGCTTGTCGTCGCCTTCGGTCACCGACAGCATGACCACTTTCGCGTGCTCGCCGAGGTCGAACAGCGCCGGGCAGACGAGATTGCCGACGTTCTCGATCATCACCACCGAGCCGGGCGCCGGCTTCAGCGCGGCGAGGCCGCGCCGGACCATGTCGGCGTCGAGATGACAGCCCGTCCCGGTGTTGATCTGAACCGCCTCGCACCCCGCGGCGCGGATGCGCGCGGCGTCGGTCTCGGTCGCCTGGTCGCCCTCGACGACGCCGATCGGGAGGGTCGGGCCAAGCTCGCGGATCGTGCGCTCGAGCAAGGTCGTCTTGCCCGCCCCGGGGGAGCTGACAAGGTTTAACGCGAGGATGCCGCGGCCGGCGAACCAGCCGCGGTTGCGCTCGGCCAAAAGGCTGTTCTTGGCCAGGATCTGCTGCTCCAGGCTCACCACCGCGCCCGGCGCGTGCTCGTGGCCGTGCTGGTGAACGTGGGCGTGATGGTCGCCGTCGTGAGAATGGCCGGAGTCGAGCACCGCCGCCTCGGACGTGCCGGAGCAGCCGCAGGTCGTGCACATCACGCGATCTCCATTTCCTTGATCAAGAGCTCGGCGCCGCCGACGCACTCGAGCCCGGCGGCCCCGCACGCGCAGAGGTCATAGAGCGAATTCATCCCCTGCTCGCGGCCGCAATCGCGACAACGGCCGCGCCCCGCCGGCTCGACAATGTAGAGCTCGGCGCCAGCGAGCACGGTCCCCTCGGCGCAGACCTCGAAACAGAAGCGCAACGCGTCCGGCAACACCGCCGCGAGCCGTCCGACGACCAGGGTCAGCCGGCGGACGCGGCTATCGCCCGCCCGCTCGCAGACCGCCTCGACGATGCTTTGCGCGATGCTGAGCTCGTGCACAGTCGACCCGTGTCAGCAGATCCGCGGCAATTGCTCGCCGACCAGCATGTCGAGGATGCGCGCCCCGCCAAACGGGGTTTGGAGCAGCACCGTCTCGGCCGGCTCGTCGACGACTTCGCCAATGATCGCGGCATCCCGCCCAGCGGGATGCGAGCGCATCGCGGCGAGCGCGCGGTCGGCGTCCGCCCCCGGCACGATCGCGACGAGCTTGCCCTCGTTCGCGACGTAAAGCGGGTCGAGCCCGAGCAATTCGCAGACCCCGCGCACCTCGTCGGCGACCGGCAGTTCGCGCTCGACCACCCTCAGGCACCGGCCGGACGCGCCGGCGAACTCGTTCAGCACGGTCGCGACACCGCCGCGCGTCGCGTCGCGCAGGCAATGCACGTCGGGGCAGGCGGCGAGCAGCGCCGCGACAAGACCGTTCAGCGGCCGGCAGTCGCTCGCGATCCGGGCGGCGAGACCGAGGTCGGCGCGCTGCTGCAAGATCGCTGTCCCATGGTCGCCGAGCGTGCCATTGACGAGGATCGCGTCGCCGGGCCGCGCCCGGCCGGCGGCGATCGACACGCCCGCGGGGATGACGCCGATCCCGGCGGTGTTGACGAACAATTTGTCGGCCGCACCCCGCGGCACGACCTTGGTGTCGCCGGTGACCACCTTCACGCCGGCCTCGTCGGCGGTGTCGCGCATCGAGCGGGCGACGCGGCGCAGCATCGCGATGTCGAGCCCCTCCTCGGCGATGACCGCGCAGCTCAGATAAAGGGGCACCGCACCACCGACCGCGAGGTCGTTGACCGTGCCCGCCACCGCCAGCCGGCCGACGTCGCCGCCGGGGAAGAACAGCGGGTCGACGACATAGGAGTCGGTGGTGAAGGCGAGCCGGTCGCCCTGTGCCGCGAGGTCGGCGAGCGGCAGCCGCGCCTGGTCCTCGAGCGGGTCGAGCGCGGCATTGTCAAACACCCCGGCAAACACGTCCTCGATCAAATCGTGCATGGCCTTGCCGCCGCTGCCGTGCGCCAGGGTGACCCGGGTGTCGCGCACCTCGCGCCGAGGGCGCCGCATCATAGGCCGCCCGCGGGCCGCGGGACGCCAGCGCGCTCGGGGCGGCGCCGGCCGCCGCCGTAGTTGTAATAGGCGGCGCACGCGCCCTCGCTCGACACCATCAGCGCGCCGAGCGGCGTCTCGGGCGTGCAGGCGCCGCCAAACACCTTGCATTGCCAGGGCTTGATGACGCCCTTCAGAACCTCGCCGCATTGGCAGGCCTTGGGGTCGGCGATCTTCAGCCCGGGCAGCGCAAATCTGCGCTCGGCGTCGAAGCGGGCATAGCTCTCGCGCACGCGCACCCCGGAATGGTCGATCGAGCCCAGCCCGCGCCATTCGAAGAACTCGCGCAGCTCGAAAACGCGGGCGATCGCCGCGAGCGCCGGACCGTTGCCGTCCTCCGGCACGACGCGGCGGTACTGGTTCTCGACCATGCGCCGGTTCTCCGCCAGCTGGCGCAGCACCATCGCGAGCGACTGCAGGATGTCGAGCGGCTCGAACCCGGCCACCACGACCGGCTTTTGGTAATGCTCCGGAATAAAGCGATAGGGGCCGGTGCCGATCACCATGCTGACATGCCCCGGCCCGAGAAAGCCGTCCAAGGTCAGCTCGGGCGAGTCGAGGATCGCTTTGATCGTCGCGATGATCGTGATGTGGTTGCACAGCAGCGAAAAGTTCCGAATGCCCTCGCGCTCCGCCTGCAGCACGGTGAAAGCCGTGCTCGGCATTGTCGTCTCAAAGCCGAGCGCGAAGAACACGACCTCCTTGCCCGGGTTTTGGCGGGCGATCTTCAACGCGTCGAGCGGCGAATAGACGATGCGCACGTCGGCGCCGTCGGCCTTGGCCTGCAGCAGGCTCTTCTTCGAGCCGGGGACGCGGATCGCGTCGCCAAAGGTTGCGAGCACCACGTTCGCATGCTCGGCGAGCGCCACGCAGTCGTCGACCCGGCCCATCGGCAGGACGCAGACCGGGCAGCCCGGCCCGTGCACCAGCTCGACCGCGTCCGGCAGCAGCCCTTCGAGCCCCCATTTGAAGATCGCGTGGGTGTGCCCGCCGCAAACCTCCATGATCTGCAACGGGCGGGTGCGGCAAACGGCGATATGCCCGGCGAGCGCGCGGATTTCGCGCAACAGCCGATCGGCCTTGCGCGGGTCGCGGAACTCGTCGACGTACTTCATCGCACCACCCCCGAGCGCGGGCCGCCGCGGTCGTCGGCCAGCAGCGTGTGAACCAGATCCCACAGGATGTGGTAGAGCGTGACGTGCGTCTCCTGGATGCGGTGAATGCTGTCGGTCTCGACCACGAGGCAATGGTCGACGAGACCCGGCCGCGCCATCTCGCCGCCGCTCATGCCGGCGACGCCGATGGTCGTCAGCCCGAGCTCGCGCGCCGTCGCAAAAGCGGTGACGAGATTGGCGGAATTGCCGCTCGTCGAAAACCCGATCAGCCCGTCGCCCGGCCGCGCGAGCGAGATCAGCTGGCGCACAAAGACGTGCGCGAAGCCGACATCGTTGCCGACGGCGCTCAGCATCGCGACGTCGGCGGTCAGATTGACCGCCGCGAGCGCCGGGCGGCCGGCGGTGACCGGATGCAGGAACTCGACCGCGAAATGCGCGGCGTCGCAGCTCGACCCGCCGTTGCCCATCGCGAACATGCGGCCCTGCCCGCGGTAGACCGCGGCAATCGCCTGGGCGGCGGCGACGATGCGGCTGCTGTTGGCCGCGAAGAAGGCTTCTTTGACCCGGATGCTGTGCGTCGCCTTCTCGGCCACGGAATAAAGGAGCGCGGCGTTTTCCTTGGTCGCGTCCTTACGCCCGCCGTAGAGGTACGGATAGAGCGAGGCGAGCGCGTCGTCGCGGTCGGCGGTCATGCCAGACCCCGCAATTCGTCCTCGATCTGGCCGAGCTCGGCCAGCAGGGCAAGGGTCGCCGCCGCCTCGGCCTCGTCGATGCGGCTCATCGCGAACCCGACATGCACCAGCACCCAGTCGCCGACGCAGGCCTCGACCGGGTGCGCATCGTCGATGATGCAGGCGAGCTGGATTTCACGCCGCACGCCCGACACCTCGACGACGCCAAGCATGTTCGCGGCGTCGCTGATCGCGACGATCTGCCCGGGGATGCCTAGACACATGGGATGGCCTGCCCTGCTGCGCCGATCGCGCCCAGCGCCTGGCGCGCCACCGCCACCGCCGCCTGGCCCAGCGACAGGCCGCCGTCGTTGGCCGGGACGTTGTGCGGCGACAGCACCTTGAAGCCGCGTCCGCGCAATCCGTCGCTTACCAGCTCCAGCAAAACCCGGTTCTGGAAGACACCGCCGGACAACGCCGCGGTGTCGATGTCGCCGGCGACCCGCGCCGCCGTCTCGACGACCGCGTCGGCCAGCCCGCGATGGAACCGCGCCGCGACGACCGCCGCGGGTGTGCCGTCGCCGAGGTCGCGCAGCAGCGCCTCCCACATCGGGCGGCTGGCGAGCGTCAGCGGCGCCGGGGTCGCGCCCGCGGGGCATTCGTCCGCGTCGAGCGCGAACGGGTAGCCGGGCTCGCGGCCCAATGCGCGCTCGTCGACCAAGGCCTCGAGCTCGATCGCCGCCTGGCCCTCGTAGCCGGCGCGCACGCGGCAGATCCCGAGCGCGGCGGCGACCGCGTCGAACAGCCGGCCGCACGAGCTTGCCGATGGCGAGTTGATGCCGTCGCGGATCATTGTTTTCAGCGCCGCCACCGGCTGCGTCGCCATAAACCGGACAATGTCGAGCCGCGGATGCTCGCCGGCGCACCGCTCCCAGCCGAGCGCCGCCTCGAGATGCGCGAAGGTGTTGCGCCACGGCTCGCGCACTGCCTGGGCGCCGCCGGGCATCGCCACCGGCGCCAGCCGGGCGGCACGGGTGAAGCCGGCATAGTCGGCGATCAGGAACTCGCCGCCCCAAAAGCTGCTGTCGTCGCCATAGCCCAGCCCGTCCAGGGCAATGCCGAGGACCGGCGGAGCGCCCAGCGCCACGCCGTTCTCGGTCATGCAGCTTGCGATGTGGGCGTGGTGGTGCTGAACCTCGGCGAGCCGCAACCCGTCGCGGTCCGCCCAATCGCGGCCGAGCCGGGTCGACAGGTATTGCGGATGTCGGTCGACCGCTAGAACCTCCGGCCGGTGCTCGAAAAGCGCGCGGTAGAGCGTCAGGCCGCGCCGGTATTCGGCAAAGGTCGCAGCGTCCTCGAGGTCGCCGACATGCTGGGACAGCACCGCCTGCCCGTCCTTGACGAGGCAAAACGTGTTCTTCAGCTCCGCCCCGAATGCCAGGACGGGAGGGTGCGCTTCGAATCCTTCCGGCATGACGAGCGGCGCCGGCGCGTAGCCGCGCGCCCGCCGCAGCACCCGCACCTCGCCGCCAAGGACCCGCGCCACCGAGTCGTCGATGCGGTTGACGATGTCGCGGTCGTGAAATAGCGCGCAGTCGGCGATCGCGGCGAGCTTATGCCGGGCTTCGCCGTTTCCGGTGCATTGCGGCTCCTCGGAGAGGTTGCCGCTGGTCAGCACCACCGGCCGCTCGACCCGCGCAAGCAGCAGGTGATGGAGCGGCGTGTAGGGCAGCATAAACCCGAGCGTGCTCTGACCCGGCGCGACCGCGTCCGCCAGCCGGTCGGGCCCGGTCGCCGCCATCACGACGATCGGCGCAGCGGTGCTGCACAGCAGCGCTTCTTCCCCGCGACCCACCCTGCAATAGCGGCGCACCGTCTCGACGTCGCGCGCCATCAGCGCAAACGGCTTGTCATAGCGCCGCTTGCGCGCACGCAGCCGCGCGACGGCGTCGTCGTTGCCGGCGTCGCAGGCGAGGTGAAATCCGCCGATCCCCTTTACCGCAACGATGGCGCCTGCCATGAGGCGTGCGCCGGCAGCCTCGATCGCCGCCGCGTCGCGCGCGACCACGTTGGCGTCGGCCGTCAATTCCTCCAGCCACAATGACGGCCCGCAGTCGGGGCAGGCGAGCGGCTGGGCGTGAAAGCGGCGGTCCGCCGGGCTGTCGTATTCGCCGCGGCAGTCCGAGCACAGCGCAAACGCTGCCATGCTGGTGTTGGCGCGGTCGTAAGGAATTGCCCGAAGAATCGAAAATCGCGGGCCGCAATGCGTGCAATTGGTGAACGGATACCCGCGGCGCCGCCCCTCCGCCGCGATTTCCGCGCGGCACTCCTCGCAGGTCGCGGCATCGGGGACGACCCCGGTCTGCACCGCGCCGCCCCGGCTAGCGGCAATGCAAAAGCCCGCGGGCGAGCCGCCGCGGCCGAGCGGCGTGCGCTCGACCCGATCGACGCGGGCGAGCGGCGGCGCATCCTCGCGCAGCCGGCGGATGAAGTCGTCGAGTGCGGCCGGCATGCCCCAGGCGCGGATCACGACCCCCTCGGCATCGTTCCGGACGTCGCCCGAGATGCCGCAATCCCGCGCCAGCCGCCAGACCGTCGGACGAAAGCCGACGCCCTGCACCAAACCGCGGACGCGGACATGCCAGCCCTCGGTAGGCTCGCCGGCGGCAAGTTGCGTCATCGCGCCATCGCCGTTTTCCACGCGCGTGCGACTCACATGTTGCGGATGCGGATGTAGCGGACCAGGTCGGGCATGTTGACGGCGATCGCCGCCGCCGCCAGCACGCCGATCGCGATGCCGAACACCCCCCATCGGCTCACTCCCCCGGTTTGGAGCGAATCGCGGCGCGGCTCTCCGGTATTGCCGGATTCGGGGTCCGGCGTGTAGCGGGTGTCCATGGCGGGTTCTCCTCGGCGATCAGTTGGCGGATCAGCTGCTCGACCAGATCGGCGGCCGGGGCAACGGCGGCGGCGACCGGCGGCGTCAGCCCGAGAGCGCCCCACTCCGCGTCGCCGAGGCTCGCGGGCTCGCACGCGACCACGACAACGCGCCGGCATTCGCCGCCCAGCGCCCGCGCGAGCCGCAGCACCCGCGCCGGGTCGAGCTCATGCGGCGACAGCAGCAGGTCCTCGGGCGCCGGACCGGCCGCGGCGACCTCGGGCTCGATCACGTAGAGCGTCCCCGGCGGCTCGCCGCGCGCGGCGGCGTCGACGAGGATCGCCGCGGCATAGCCGTCGAGCAGCGCATAGGTCAGGTCGAGCCCGCGGATGCCGAAATCCTTGACCGTCACGCCAGCTGGTAACGGGCGCCGCCCCAGCAGCGCCGCCACCGCGACGCCAAAGCCGTCGTCGCCGTGGAAAATGTTGCCGATGCCGGCCACCAGAACCGGGGTCATTCGGTCTGCCCCGCCGGCAGCGGCTGCACCTCGTCGCACCCGAAAAAGAACCGATGCCCCGGCATATGGCCAAGCCCCAGCTCGCGTCCCGGGTCGTCGGCCACGGTCACGGCGAGGTGGACGCGGTCCTCGAAATCGCACTCGATCGCCTCGATGACCGCGATCCGGCCCTTCAGCACGAGGTCCATGATGTCGGCGCGGCCTTTCGGGTCGAGGCGCACCCGGTCGCCGACCGTCAGTTCGGCGCCGCCGATCACCAGCGAGGCGAGCCGCGGCTTGTCGTCGACCGCGGCCCACGACCCGCCGCCGTCGACCGCGCGCGGCCGCCGCAGCGCGCCGTGCAGCCGCGCGAGCTCTTCCGGCGCCATCGCCTCGGTGCGCTCGAGGAGGGCGCGGGCGCGCGGGTCGGTCGCCGCCATCTCGCGCTTTTCCCGATCGGTCAGCGTCAGGATGCGCAAGGTCAGCATCTCGTCGATCTCGGTGCCGTCGAAAAAGTCGCCGGGGCTCTCGGGCGCGATTTGCGGGTCGTCGTAGAGGATGATCGGTGAGGACAGCAGCAGGTCGCCGGCACCCGCCGCGCCGACCAGCACCGGCCAGGTCCCCTGGTTCTCGCAACCGGCCGCGGCCGCGCGCAGGTCGTCCGGTGGGTCCATCAGCGAGACAAAAGCGCCCTGCCGCACGGCCAGGATCGTGTGGGTCGAGGAAAAGGCGAGACGCTGGGAAAGGTGGCGATCGGCGAGGTCGGCGGGCTCGCACGGCGTCAGGTTTTCGATCCTAGCCGTCAGCCGAAACACGCCGGGCGCGACCGGCTCGGCGGCAAGGGTCAGCTCCCCCGCGAGCGCGCGGGCGGTGCGCCGCAGCACCGCGGCGACGCGCCCGTCGGCCCGTCTTACCGGCTCGATCTGCCGCATTCCGGCAAACGCGAACGGGATACGGGCGGCGCCGTTCAGCCACTCCTGGGCGGCAAAGCCGGAAACAGAAACCTCGCGTTCCACCGCCTCCTGCCAAGCGACGAGGCGCCGGCCGTCGACCTCGAGCGACGCCATCGGCACAAAGGCGGGCTCGCCACCCGCAGGCAGCTCGGCCGCCGGCTCGGTCAGCGCGCCGACCTCGCGCTCGACGGCGTGCAGGAAGCGGACCTTGACGTCGACAAACGGGTCGCCGCCGCGCACCAGGCACTGTGTCTGCATCGTCCAGGGATCGCTTCCGGCGTGCTCGGCAAAGGCGAGCGGGAAGATCCCGCCAAACGTCCAGCGCTGACGGTTTTTGATCGCCGAGGACCGGTAAGGATAAAGAATGTAGCCCTCGTACAGCACCGCCCGGGCGATCGCTTCCGCCCTTTCCGTCGTCACCGGCCGGCCTCCGCCGCGTGCTCGCGAAGCAGGCTGCGCAATGCGTCTTCCCAGCGCGCGAGCCCGTTCTGCCGCTTGTAACGGTAGAGGTCGGCGAACACGTCGCGGTCGATCCGCAGCCACACGGTGTCGGGATAGTAGTGGTCCATCATCGCGCGCCAAATCTGCACCGGCAGCCGATATGACGCCTCCTTGTCGTGGCCGATCTGCACGATCTGCAGCCGCCCGTCGCGGTCGCGATAAAAGACCGTCCCGCTGAACAGCAGCGCCAGCGGCGCCTCGCCGTCTTCGAGACCGTAAAAATACTTGGTCGCCGCGATGTTGAAGTCATAGCTGCACGGCACCGGCAGGTTGAAGCTGCACCCCCCCTCGAACGCCGGCACCAGCGCGTTGACATAGGTCCACAGCACCCCGTGCAGGCTGACGCCCCAACGGTCTGGCGTGCCGAACAGCTCGCCGAGCGGCTCGTGCTCGCCGGGCGCGTATTGGCGCCGGGTCGGCTCGATGCGGAGCTGGCATTGCAGCAGGACATTCTGCACCGGCGTCGCCGGCTGGGCATTAGTCAGGCGCAGTTTCAAGAGCAAGGTCGGGACCGCGGCGTGGCGCGCCGCCTCCGCCCCCTCGACCGCAAAGCCGAGGTCAATCATGACGCCACCCGCCCGAGGCCGACGCCGGCGCGCGCAATCGGTCGAAGAAGCCGTCGATCGCCTGCCAGACCTCCGCACCCCCCGAAAGCCCGCACCAGCGGGTGCGGATCAGGCCGACGAGGGCAAAGCACCAGTCGATCGAAACCCGGTAGTATTCGCGGGCGCCGGCGATGCGGTTCACCAGCAAGGCCTCGACATCCGGCTCCAGGCCGGCGAGCGCCACGTTGGCCGCGACGAGCCGTCCCCAAGCCTCGAGCCCAAGCAGCGACCGGGTGGCGCCGGCCGGTCCAGGATAGAGCGCGACCGCGCGCCCTTCGGCCGTGCTGTGGAACAGAAACGCGATGTCGATCGGCAGTCGCAATGCCTCCCACTCGGCGTCGGTCATCCGGAACTCGGCGAGGAGACGGGCGCCGCCCGGGACGACCCGATACCCGCCTTCCCCGGTGGCGGCGACCGTGGCGCAGCGTTCGCAGGCGCACAGCAGACGGCGGCTGGCAAGCTCGATCAGGTGAGTGTGGGGCAGGCCGAGGCCGGTCCCGCAAAAGTCGCAGCGCTCCGCGGCGGGCGCGTCGGCAAACCGCCGCAACCGCGCGACCCAGCCGCCGCGCGGGACAGCGGCGTCGCCGGCCCTACCCGGCGGCCAATGCGGCCTGTTCGGCTCCGGCATCCAACACCTCGATCACGATCTCCTCGAGATCAGGCGCCAGGTCGACGATGGCGGCCTCGATCCGCCGCCGCAACCCGGCCGTGCCAGCAGCTCCCCGGCCGGCAGCGCCCACGACCTGCAACCGCGCCCCGCCCGCCGTTACCTCGACCAGACGGACACGGCAGCCATCGCCGTCGAGCTCCGGCCGCAGCCGCTCCACCGCTTCGCGGACGCGCTCCTCGACGGGCTCCGGATGCAGCCCGTGCAGCAGGAGGACCGCGCGAACCTGCGCGTCCCCCGCCAGGCTGGCGACCAGCTCGCGGCCGTTCTCGGCGGCGGCAACGATCGCCAACGCGCGGGCGAGCGCCAGCCCGTGCAGGTCGAGCACGAGCTGAAGCAGCTCGCGCGCGGTCTCGCGCGCACCGGGGTCGGCCACCCGCTCGAGCGCCGAGGCGAGCGCATCGATGCGATCCAGCGCCTGTTGCAGCTCGCCCGGCTCGCCGCCGCTCACGAGGCGCCCTGGCGCCCGACGCCGAACATCGGCGAGTGCACGGTCTTCAGGGTCTTGCCGCCTCCGACATACATGTGCACGCCGCAGGGCAGGCACGGATCGAAGCTGCGCACGGTGCGCATGATGTCGATCCCCTTGAAGGTGTCGGGCCCGTTCTCCTCGAAGATCGGCGTGTTTTGGACGGCGTCCTCGTAAGGCCCGGGGGTGCCGTAGACGTCGCGCGGATTGGCGTTCCACGGCGTCGGCGGATAGGGATGGTAGTTGGCGATCTTGCCGTCGCGGATCACCAGATGGTGCGAGAGCACGCCGCGCACCGCCTCGTGAAAGCCGCAGCCGATCGCCTCGTCGGGGACCTTGAAATCGGTCCAGGTTTTGGTACGCCCGGCCTGCACCTCGGCAAACGCCCGTTCCAGGAAATACAGCGCCGCGGCCGCGGAATAGGCCTGGAAATAGGTCCGCGCCCGGTCGCGTTCGATCGTGTTGCTCCATTGCGGCACCTTCCACTCGAACTCGACTTCGGGTTTGAGGGCCGTCTTCGGCAGGTAGATCTTGACGCTGTGGCCGGTCGCCTTGATGTAGCCGATGTCGACGAGCCCGGCGAGCGCCGTCGACCACAGGCGCGCGATGGCGCCGCCGCCGGTGTCGAGCGCCAGATGGTCGCCCGTGCGCTTGTCGAGCCAGCGCGGCGACATGACCCACGAATAGTTGCCGTTAAAGTCGCGCTTTTGCGGGCGCGGGATCGTCGTCTGGTTCCACGGGTGCTTCGCGTCCACGTCGTTGCCGAGCGGGTCTTTCCGGACAAAGATCTCCTGGTTGTCCCAGTCGTCGTAATAGGAATGGCCGAGCAGAATGCGCATCTGCAGATTGATGTCGACAAGATCCGTCGTGACCAGCTGACCGTCGACGACGACCCCGGGCGTCACGTACATGGCCCGGCCCCAATCGGTCATTGTCCGGTAGCGGTAGTCGCAGACATTCGGATCCTGGTAGGCGCCCCAGCAGCCGAGCAGGATGCGCCGCCGGCCGACTTCCTCGTAGCCGGGCAGGGCCTCGTAGAAGAAATCGAACAAGTCGTCGTGCAACGGCACTACCTTTTTCATGAACTCGACGTAGCGCAGCAGCCGGGTCAGGTATTCGGTGAAAAGCTGCACCGAGGGCACCGTGCCGACCCCGCCGGGGTAAAGGGTGGACGGGTGGACGTGGCGGCCCTCCATCAGGCTGAACATCTCGCGCGTGTAGCGGCTGACGAGCAGCGTTTCACGGTAGAACTCGCCGGTGAACGGGTTCAGCGCCGTCATGATGTCGCCGATCGTGCGGTAGCCGTGGTCGGCGGCGTGCGGGGCCGGGGTGTTTTGCGCCTTTTCCCACACGCCCGGATTGGTCTGCCGCACCATCTGCTCGCAGAAGTCGACGCCGACCAGGTTGTCCTGAAAGATGTTGTGGTCGAACATGTACTCGGCGGCCTCGCCGAGGTTGATAATCCACTCGGCGATCGGCGGCGACTTGATGCCGTAGGCCATGTTCTGGGCGTAGACCGAGCAGGTCGCGTGATTGTCGCCGCAGATGCCGCAGATGCGGCTCGTAATAAAGTGGGCGTCGCGCGGGTCCTTGCCCTTCATAAACACGCTGTAGCCGCGAAAGATCGACGAGGTGCTGTGGCATTCCGCGACCCGGCGGTTCTCGAAGTCGATTTTCGTGTAGATCCCGAGGCTGCCGACAATGCGGGTGATCGGGTCCCAGTTCATCTCGACGAGGTTGCGGGACGGCTGAGCCCCGCCGGGTGCCGGGCGCTGCGCCACATCGAGGGGAGAAGCCATGGGTTTAATCTCCTGATGCCGCGCGCCGCGGGATTGGCCGGTCCGGCCGATGGCCGGTCGTCAGCTCGGGACGGTTGTGGCGCCACTTCGGTTCCCGGTTGAGGGTGTTGTTGGTGAGCCGCCGCAGCCGCCGGACCAGCTCGCCATAGGGCCTGATCAGGCTCGACGACAAAACCCCGCCCGGCGGCTCGTCCATGAACGGCATGAACTTGTCGGGGAAGCCCGGCATCGTGCAGCCGATGCAGATGCCGCCGACATTGGGGCACCCGCCGATGCCGGAGATCCAGCCGCGTTTTGGCACGTTGCATTGCACCGCCGGTCCCCAGCAGCCGATCTTGACGAGGCATTTGGGCGACCCGTATTCGTGCGTAAAATCCGCCTGCTCGTACCAGCCGGCGCGGTCGCAGCCGAGATGGACGCTCATTCCGAACAGCCATTCCGGGCGGCCGAGCTCGTCGACCGGGATCATCGGCGCCAGCCCGGCCAGCTGCCGCAGCAGGTAAAGCAGCGTCTCCATAAAATTGTCCGGCTGCACCGGGCAGCCCGGGACGTTGACGATCGGCAGCCCGGCTTTCGACTTCCAGTCGCGGCCGAGATAATCCTGGAGGCCCATGCAGCCGGTCGGGTTGCCCTGCATCGCGTGGATGCCGCCATAAGTGGCGCAGGTGCCGGCGCCGACCACCGCCAGCGCCTTTGGCGCGAGCCGGTCGATCCATTCCGTCGTGCGGATCGGCTCCCCGGTCTGCGGGTCGGTGCCGTACGCCGCCCAGTAGCCGTCGCCGCTGAGCTTTTCGTTCGGGATCGAGCCTTCGAGCACCATCACGAAATTCGCGATCTCGCCGCGGTCGGCCTGGTGGAAAAATTTCATAAAGTCGTCGCCGACCTCGACCGCGAGCACCGGGTTGTGCAAATGGACCTTTGGCAATCCGGGGATCGCGCCGAGCAGCACGTCCTCGATGCTGGGCTCGCTCGCCGCGGTGATCGACACCGTGTCGCCGTCGCAGCCGAGCCCGGCCGTGATCCATAAAATATGAACTTCGTCGATCGCCGGGTTGTGCTGGGTCTTGCGCCCGTAAGGGACCTCGCCCGTTTCGTCCGCCATTCGGATACTCCTCCCCGGGGAGCAGGCGCCGGCGGCCGATAGACCGCGGGCTTGGTCGGCTTGACGACCGTCAACGCATCGCTTGAGAGGGAGGTTCCAACGGCAAATCTTTTTGCAATTCTGTGAGGTGGGCCTGGGGTTCGGGATCGGCAACAACGGCGGTGCTGCGGCAGCATTCGTCGCCTCGGTCGGAAATTCAACGAGCCCGGCGCCGCCGATCCAGTAATCTCGCCGTCCGACGCCGAGAGCGCCGGGCACCCTCCTTGAGAGGCTCCGATGACCTACGCCGCCCCGATCGCCGAGATGCGCTTTGTGCTGGAGGAGGTGGCGGGCATCGCGAAGGTCGCGGCGCTCCCCGGGCACGAAGCGGCCGACCATGCCCTCGTCGAGGCGATCCTCGGCGAAGCGGCAAAGTTCGCCGAGGGCGAGCTGGCGCCGTTGAACCAGCCGGCCGACCGGGTGGGCAGCGTCCTCGAAAACGGTGTCGTGCGCACGCCGCCGGGCTTTCGCGAGGCCTACGCCCGCTATGTCGAGGGCGGCTGGGGCGGGCTCGCCGCCGAGCCGCAATACGGCGGGCAAGGCCTGCCGTGGGCGCTCGCCACACCGGTGCTGGAGATGTGGAATTCGGCGTGCATGGCGTTCGCGCTTTGCCCGCTGTTGACCCTCGCGGCGGTCGAGCTGTTGGAGACCTACGGCAGCGACGAGCAGAAGGCGCTCTATCTCGGCCGGCTCGCCTCCGGCGAATGGGCCGGCACAATGAACCTGACCGAGCCGCAGGCGGGCTCCGACCTCGGCGCCTTGACCACACGGGCGGCGCCGGCCCATGACGAGCGCTGGGGCGAGCACTACCGGGTCACCGGCCAGAAGATCTTCATCACCTACGGCGACCACGACCTCGCGCCGAACATCGTCCACGCCGTGTTGGCGCGCACCCCCGGCGCCCCGCCGGGCAGCCGCGGCCTGTCGCTGTTCCTGGTGCCGAAAGTCCTGCCCGGCGAAACCGGCCGGCCCGGGCCGCGCAACCACATCCGCCCGCTGAGCCTCGAGCACAAGCTCGGCATCCATGCCTCGCCGACCTGCGTGCTCGCCTACGAGGACGCCATCGGCTGGCGCATCGGCGAGGAAAACCGCGGCCTCGAATACATGTTCACGATGATGAACAACGCCCGCCTCAATGTCGGCGTGCAAGGTCTCGCGATCGCCGAGCGCGCTTACCAAGAGGCCCGCGACTTTGCCCGGACCCGCGTCCAGGGGCGACCGCTCGGCGCCGCCGCCGACGGCGCGCCGCTGCCGATCGTCCATCACCCGGATGTGCGGCGCATGCTGCTGTCGATGCGCGCTGCGACCGAGGCGATGCGCGCGCTCGCCTATTATGCCGCCTCGATGATCGACCACGCCCGCCGCGACCTCGACCCGAACGCACGCCGGCATGCCCAGCGCCGCGCCGATCTTTTGATCCCGGTGGTCAAGGCGTGGTGCGCCGACATGGGTGTGGCCGTCGCCTCGACCGGGATCCAGGTGCATGGCGGCATGGGCTACATCGAGGAGACCGGGGCGGCGCAGCATCTGCGCGACGCGCGCATCACGCCGATCTACGAGGGCACCAACGGCATCCAGGCGAACGACCTCGTCGGCCGCAAGCTCGCGCGCGACGGCGGGGAGGCGGCAGCCGCGCTGTTCGCCGACATCGATGCGACCTTGGCGGAGCTGGGGCGGGCGCGCGGAGCCGACCATTCGGTTCTCTCGGCCATCTTTCAGGCATTGCAATCGGGTGCCGCGGCGCTCAAGACCGCGACCCGGCACCTCGCCGTGGCCCCGGCGGCCGAGGCGGCGGCGGGCTCGGCACCCTATCTCGACATGCTCGGCGCGGTCTGCGCCGGCTGGCTGATGACGCGCCAGGCGCTCGCCGCCGCGCGCCGGCTGGCGGCGGGCGAAGGCAACGCCGCCTTTCTCGTGGCCAAGGTCAAGACCGCGCGCTTTTATGCCGAGCATTTTCTAGAGCGGGCACAGGGCGGCTTGGCGGGCGCGCTCGGCGGGGCGACCGTGCTCGGCTTCGATCCCGACCAGCTCTGAGCCCGCCATGGCTCGCGCCAGCGCGGCGCCGCCGCCGCGGGCCGACGACATCCGGCTCGGCATCCTCTACATGGTCGCGTCGGTGTTCTTGTTTTCGTTTCAGAACGCGGTCGGCAAATGGCTCGCGCAAAGCTATCCGATCCCGATGCTGGTGTTCTTCCGCAGCGCCGTCGCCCTCTTGCCGTCCTATCTGCTGGTGGTCAGGGCCGGCGGCCCGAAAGTGTTGCGCACCAACCGGCTCGGTGCGCAAGTCGGCCGCGCCGCGATCTGGGGCGGGTCTAACGTCGCCTCGTTCTTTGCCTTTCACCTGCTGCCGTTGGCCGACGCGATCGCGCTGACCTTTGCGGCACCGCTGTTTCTGACCGCCTTGTCGTGGCCGCTCCTCAAGGAGCGGGTCAGCCGCGAGCGCTGGATCGCGGTGTCGGTCGGGTTTGTCGGGGTGCTCGTCATGGCGCGGCCGAGCGGCGCCGGCAGCACGTTGGGCATGGTTTGCGCGTTGCTGTGCGCCGCCTGCAACGCGTTTGGGACGCTCGCGGTGCGCGGGCTGACGCGAACCGAGTCGACCGCCTCGATCGTGTTCTACACGGCGCTGTTCATGACGATCGGCTCGGTGCCGGTATTGCCGTTTTACTGGGTGACGCCGGGGCCGGTCGACTTCGTGCTGTTCTGCTCGCTCGGCTTGATCGGCGGCGTCTCGCAATACTGGACGACCCAGGCGCTCTATTACGCGCCGGCGGCGGCGGTGTCGCCGTTCAACTACATGGCGCTGATCTGGGGCTCGGCCTTGGGTTTTCTGGTCTGGGGCGAAGTGCCGACGACCGCCGTCGTGACCGGCGCTGCGATCGTGACACTAAGCGGCCTCTATCTGTTGCGCCACGAAGCCTTCCGCCGCGCCCCGCGCCCCCGGACCGTGTCCTAACCAGGCGTGCGATCGCGGCGGGCGGCGAGGCGGAGGCGCAGCGCGTTGAGCTTGATAAAGCCCTCCGCGTCGCGCTGGTCGTAGACCGCGTCCTCCTCAAAGGTGACGTGGGCTTGGCTGTAAAGGCTTTTCGGCGATCTGCGGCCGACGACGCGGCACGAGCCCTTGTAAAGCTTCAGCCGCACGACCCCTTCGACGTTCTGCTGGCTGCTGTCGATCAACGCCTGCAGCATCGCCCGCTCCGGCGCGAACCAGAAGCCGTTGTAGATCAGCTCGGCATAGCGCGGCATCAGCTCGTCCTTCAGGTGTGCGGCACCGCGGTCGAGGGTCAGGCTTTCGATGCCGCGATGCGCCGCCATGAGGATCGTGCCGCCGGGGGTCTCGTAGACGCCGCGCGATTTCATGCCGACAAAGCGGTTTTCGACCAGGTCGAGCCGGCCGATGCCGTGCTTTCCGCCGAGCTCGTTGAGGCGCGTCAGCAATGCCGCCGGGGAGAGGCTCTGGCCGTCGACCGCGACCGGGTCGCCGCGCGCGAACCCGATCTCGACGTATTCGGGCGCGTCGGGGGCGGCCTCGGGGGCTTGCGTGCGGCTGAAGACGAATTCCTCGGGCTCGACCCACGGGTCCTCGAGCACCTTGCCCTCGGCCGAGACGTGCAACAGGTTGGCGTCGACCGAGAACGGCGCCTCGCCGCGCTTGTCGCGGGCGATCGGGATCTGGTGCCGGTCGGCATAGTCGAGGAGCCGCGTGCGGGACGTCAGGTTCCACTCACGCCAGGGTGCTATGACCTTGATGTCCGGGGCGAGCGCGTAGTAGCCGAGCTCGAAGCGGACCTGGTCGTTGCCCTTGC
>DATMLF010000253.1:0-6290 GCA_035570595.1 Allostellaceae bacterium | reverse complement strand
AGCAGCGCCTCGCAATCCGCCAGCATCGCGGCCGGCGGGTCCTCGACCACGTCGCGCGTCGCCCGGTCAACGAGAAAGTACTCCTCCTCGATGCCGAGGGTGAATTCGGGTTCGGCGGGGGTCATGGCTCAGCTGTTTAGGTCGTTGATCCCGGCGCGCACCGGCAACGGCGGCTGGGGGCGGCCGCAGACCAGATGCCAGTAAGCCCACGAGCGCGCATCGAAAATGCCCGGCGGCGCATGCTCCAGCACCTCGCGATAGTCGTCGTCGCCGACGACCCCAGCGCCCGCAGGTCCTCGACGGTGCCGAACACCATGACATGCGCGAGAAACTGCAGCGGATCGTCCAATGCTCGAGAGGGCTCCTCAAACCACACGACGCGGCGCGCGACCCGTAGCAGCTCAGGCGTCGCGGGCAGTTTCTTCATTGCGGCCGCCCGTTGTCGCTTGGCCGCGGTACATGCGGCGTCAGCACCGGCAGCCGGGTCGGGTCGACCGCCTCGACCGCCGCTCGCAGGCGCGCGCGCACCTCCGCCGGGAGCATCCACACGTCATCGAAATAGCTCAGCGCCTTCAGCGTGATCAGCGGGTTGAAGCCGCACCGCCGCCTTGGTGCCGGCGATGTCGAGTAGCGAGGCGACATGCACCCGCAAATCTTCTGCGTCCTCACAGGGGGCAGCCACACCCAGCCCAAGGTTGCCAAAGAACGAGACCAGCACAGGCGCGCCGCGTTCGACGCGGCAGGTCAGCGTGTGACTCTCGACCTGCACCCGCTCGGCGCCGGCAAGAAAAGGAAGCTCGCCGGCGAGGGCCTCGGGGTCGAAAGCGGCACGCGAGAAGAAATCGAAGTCGACCGACTGCCGGTGCCCGAGCCGCAACGCCAACGCCGTTCCGCCGTAGCGGGTGAAATAATCGGGCGTGGCGTCGAGCTCCGGCCACAGAGCCCGCTGCGGCGGCGGCGGGATGTCGAGCTTCGGTTGGAATTTCGGCACCGGCGTCGTCACAATTCTGCGGTTGGCGCTTGCAATATACCACAGTCCGGCCCCCGCCCGCTGATGCCGAGGGTGAATTCGGGTTCGGCGGGGGGCACGGCGATCGCGCTTGCATGTGCGTGGCAAAGCTAGCCGATCGCCGGCGAACCCGCCAGCCGCCCGGGCGGGGCGCCGGGTTTGGGGTGGGCGGCGCCAACGGTGTCCCCCCTCACCCTGTGGCCGCCTCCGGGACGGCGAAGCTTACGGGCGGCAATCCGCGTTGCGCGCGCCCCCACATCGTCTGGTAGGCGCTCTCGAGGTGGCGGCGGAAGCGGTCGGTGTCGAACAGCGGATGGGTCTCGCGGTTCTGGGCGAGCTTCGCCCTGAGCGCCGCGAGCAGGCGCTCGTCGCGCGCCAGCCGGAGTGCCAGCGCCTGGTACTCCGTGAGATTGCCGGTGACCAGCTCGGGCAAGCCGACCGCGTTGAGCAGGCTCGCCGCCACCCGCCCGGCAAAGCTCGAGCCGATGCAGGTCACGACCGGCACCCCCGCCCACAGCGCGTCGCTCGCCGTCGTGTGGGCGTTGTAGGGCAGGTTGTCGAGGACGACGCCGGCCAGCCGATGGCGCGCCAGATGATATTCGAGCGGCACGCGCGGGGCAAAAATGAGCCTCTGCGGGGCAACCCCGCGCTCTTCGGCGTGCCAGCGCAGGTTGCCGACTGCCGCCGGATTGGTTTCGAGCAGCCACAGCGCGCTGCCCTCGACCTCGCGCAACAGCCGCATCCAAACGTCGAACACCGATGGCGCGATCTTGTAGGTGTTGTTGAACGAGCAGAACACAAAGCCGGCGTGGGGAAGCCCGGCTACGGCGCGTGACGGTGTCGCCCCGCTGATCGGCCGCTTGTTGTCGTTGGCCTGATAGGTGTCCGGCAGGTAGGCGACTTTTTCGCTGTAAAAGGTATGGTGGCCCTCGGGGATCACCACCCGGTCGGCAAGAATGTAGTCGATGTAGTCGACCCCCATCGTCCCCGGATAGCCAAGCCAGTTGACCCGAACGGGCGCCGGCCGAAACGCAAAGATCCCGGTGCGGCTGCCCTGCGTGTGTCCCTTCAGGTCCACCGCGATGTCGATTTCCAGTTCCCGCAGCAGAAGTGCCGTATCGCGATCGGTTCTTGGCCGGACATCGATGAACCGGTCGAACGCGCTTGCGAGCCGGGCGCGCATCTCGTCCGTGCTGTCCGGGCCGAACGAGATCGCGGTCGTTTCGAAGCGCGATTTGTCGTGTGCCTCGATCAGCCCGGCGATCAAGTAAGCGATCGCGTGATTGTGAAAATCACCGGACAGATAAGCCACCCGAATGCGCTCATGGCGATAGCGCTCGCCTTTCCAGACCGCGTCCTTTGACCTGGGATGCCGGTCCGTCGAGTAGGTTTGCGCGCATTTGAGCTGGGCAATCGGCGACGACGGCAGGCACAGAAAGGTAAAGGGAGAAGCGGCGGGTTTTCCCGCGCTGACCTGATCCACGATCACTTTCGCGTTGCGGTCATAATCGTCCCAATCGCAGCAGCCGAGCCGCGCGTAGAGCAGTTGCCCGGCGGCATAGTCGAAATCGGGGCTTGCCGCCTGCAATAGCTTGAATTCCCGCGCCGCCTCGGCGTAGTGCCCGAGCTCGACGAGGGCATTGCCGCGGCTGGTGCGGGCGAGCGCGAAACCGGGCTCGATCGCCAACGCCTGGTCGTAGCTTGCGAGCGCCTCGTCGGCACGCTGGAGGGCGAGCAGCGCATTGCCGCGATTGTAGAGGGTTTCGGCGTCGCGAGGCTGCAGCGCCAATGCCCGGTCGTAGCTTTGAAGCGCGTCGGTGGGACGGCGCAGCGCGAGGAGCGCATTGCCGCGGTTGCTCAGCGCCTCGGCATAGCCGGGTTGAAGCGCCAATGCCCGCTCAAAGCTGGCGAGCGCCTCGGCATGGCGTCCGAGAGCCGCGAGGGCATTGCCGATGTTGAAATGCGCCGGGGCGAAATTGGGGTTCCGCCGCAACGCCCTGCCGATAAGCTCGACCGATGCTGCGAAATTCTGGCGCTGGTGCTTGACGACGCCGAGCAGATGCAGCGCGTCGAAATGACCAGGCGCCTGCTTCAGAATGGCCCGGTACGCGGCTTCGGCTTGCGCGAGCTGCCCTTGCTGATGAAGCGCCAACGCGCGCTGCAGGGCCGCCGCCAATTGCGGCGAGAACGACGGCGCGGCCGGCCTCGGCGGGTGCGCTGCCCGGCGCCCCCTGCTGTTGCTCATAAGCCCGCCATCCGCGCGCTCCGTCGGACCGTGCTAGCTGTCAAAGCGCAAGCCGGAGCACGGCGGTCCGCGAGTTCCGGACAAGGGCGGCAACCATGGCAAACCAGCTATCCGAATTGGCGAATTTCGTTGCACACCTTCCGGTTAAGCTCGCCGGCAATGCCGTTGCCCAGGCGATTGCCGCCAGCCGGGCTAGCGCACGCCGAGGATCGAGCCGGTGACGGCGCGCGGGTCGCGGCGCGGCCAGCGCCGGCACTCGACCTGATGGAAGAACTCGTCGAGGGTGCGGTTGAACAGATCCGGCTCTTCGAGGTTGACCGCGTGCCCGGTGTTCGGAAACACCACCAAGGCCGCGGACGGGATCGTGCGCTTCATCAGGATGCCGGGATCGAGGCACGGGTGGTCCTCGTCGCCGGTCATGACCAGGGTCGGCACGTCGAGCCTGGCCATCTCCGCGGTCAAGTCCCACAGGGACGGGCGCCGCGCCTGGACGCCGCGCATCGTCAAGGCCGAGCCCGTCGTCGAATGGCCGGCGAGGTTCGCGGCGAACTCGCGCCAGCCGCGCGGGTCCTTGTTCTGGAACTGGACGCGGCTTGGTCCCTGCGCGTAGGCCTTGCTGGCCTCGCCCATCCCCTGCCTTTCGATCAGCGCCACCGTCTTGGCGGTCTCGTCGTGGAACTGCTGGCGCTTGCCGGGCTCCGCCCCATAGCCGCAGCCGGCGACGACGAGCGACAGCGCGCGGCCGGGATAGGCAAAGCCGAAATGCAATGTCGCAAAGCCGCCCATCGAGATGCCGACGACGTGCGCCTTCTCGATCGCGAGCGCGTCGAGCACGGCGCGGATGTCGTCCCTGGCGCGTTCCTGCGAATAGCGCGCCGGTTCCTCGGGCACGTCCGAGGGCGGGTAGCCGCGCGCGTTGTAGGCGACAGAGCGGTAGCGCCGCCCGAAATACCGCAACTGCCCTTCATAGCCGCGGCAGTCGTCGGCGAATTCGTGGACAAAGACGATCGGCGTCCCCGACCCGGTCTCCTCGTAATAGAGCCGCACACCGTCGTCGGTCGTCAGGTGGGGCATCGCGCTTCCCTCGGGTTTGCGGGCGGATCGCCGATCCTACGGGCGCCGGCGCGCCGCCCGCAAGCGCCGCCAGCCGGTACGGTTGGCACGATCCTTGAACCGATAACAGCAGGTCCGGGCCCGTGCGACGCACATCGAGGCCGATCCGGGCCGGGATCGCCGGATCGTATCCGGGCCTCATTCCCGGACCAGCTCCCTGCCATGCCCAGCCGGCGCGCAACTGCCCAAGCGCGCGGCGCACGCCAGCAAACCGGGAGCGGGCCTACTCGGCGAGGATCGTCGCGGCCTCGGGTGCCGTTACCCGCCCCGGAAAGTTGAGCCCGAACAGCGAGACCACCGCCGAGAGCAGCGCGCACAGCGCCAGCGCGTAGAGCCCGCCGGCAAAGCTGCCGGTCAGCTGCTTTGCCCAGCCGACGATCGTCGGCCCGAAAAACCCGCCGAGGTTGCCGAGCGAGTTGATCCAGGCGATGCCGGCCGCGGCGGCGGGGCCGGTCAGGAACATCGTCGGCATCGACCAGAACGGCCCCTTGGTGCCGTAAAAGCCGATCGCGGCGAGGACGATGCCGACAAGCGACCACCAGGTGCCGACCGTCATGCCGGCAAACACCAGCCCGACGGTCGCGATCACGCAGGTCGCGAACAGGCTCCAGCGCCGGTCGCCAACGCGGTCGGAAATCCACCCGCACACGACCATGCTGATGCCGCCGAAGATGTAGGGGACCATCGTCACCCAGCCGACCTGCATGTTGGAAACCCCGAGCTGCTTGATGATCTGCGGCAGGAACAGCAGCAGGCCAAGGCTGGCGGTCACGATGCCGATATAGTTCAGCGACAGCAGCATCACCTTCGGGTCGAAGAACGAGCGCAGCAGGCCGATCCCATGGAGCGTCTCGATGTGCCGGCGCTCGGCGGAGACCCTGGCATCGAGCCAGCGTTTCTCGTCGGCGGTCAGCCAGCGCGCCTCGCTCGGCCGGTCGGTCAGGTAGAAAAACGCGGCAATGCCGATCAGCACGGTCGGGACGGCCTCGAAGATGTACATCAGCTGCCAGCCGCGCAGGCCGAAAAGGCCGTTGAGGCCGAGGAGTGCCGTCGACACCGGGGCGCCGCTCGCCACCGCGATCGGCAAGGCCAACGTAAACCCGGAATTGACGCGGGCGCGGTGGGCGTCGGGGAACCAGTAGGTGAAATACAGCACAAAGCCGGGAAACAGCCCCGCCTCGGCCAGCCCCAGCAGAAAGCGGATCGCCATAAAGCTGTAGGGGCCGCGGGCGAGCGCGGTGGCCGCCGAGACCAGCCCCCAGGTCACCATGATCCGCGCGATCCACAACCGGGCGCCGAGCTTTTCGAGGATCACATTGCTCGGCACCTCGAACAGCACGTAGCCCCAGAAGAACGCGCCGGCGGCCATGCCGTAGATCGCCGGGTCGAGGCCGAGGTCCTTGTTCATCGTCAGCGCGGCAAAGCCGACGTTGATCCGGTCGAGATAGCAGAAAAAGTACGTCAGAACCGCGAACGGCAACACGCGCAAATAGACTTTGCGCATGGTCGAATGCTCGACCGTGCGAATCATTGGCGTTCCTCCAGGGGCCGGGGGCGGAGTCCGGCAGACGGAAGCGGCGGATAGAGAATGCTTAGACCATGCGCAAATGCAGAGAGCTCATGTCACCCCCGCGCAAGGCAGGGGGCGCGCTCGCCGGTCGCCCACCGCGCCGCCAACGTGTATAGTCCGTCGGATCGACCTGCCCGGGAGGAAAGCGCGATGCGCATCCACAATCTCTACACCGACGCCGATGGCCAGTCGCATTTCCGCGACATCGAGGTCGAATGGGCCGAGGAGCGGCGCGGCAGCAAATTGTCAAAACGCCTGCCGGTGTCGGGCGTCATCTTTCGCGAGACCCAGGCCGCGCACGACGTCGACTGGCATCCGGCACCGCGTCGGCAATACATCATCAATCTCGACGC
>DATMLF010000252.1:0-22112 GCA_035570595.1 Allostellaceae bacterium | reverse complement strand
CGGCTACCAGATCCTGACGCCGCTACGCGAGCCCGGCGGGCGTGTCGTCTTTGTCAATCGGGGCTTTGTCCCGGCCGAGCGGCGCGACCGTTCGAAACGGTCGGCTGGCGAGCCGACGGGTCCGGTGCGTGTCGTGGGCTTGCTGCGGCTGCCGCCTGCCGGCCGGCCGAACTGGTTTCTGCCGGACAACCGCCCCGACCTGAACTACTGGTTCTGGGTCGACCTAGGGGCGATGGCGGCGGCCGACAAGCTCGACCACGTGGCGCCCTTTTACATCGACGCCGACGCGACCCCGAACCCGGGCGGCTGGCCGCAAGGCGGGGTCACCCGCCTGGCTCTGCCCAACAACCACCTGCAGTATGCGATCACGTGGTTTTCCCTGGCAGTTGCGATGATCGTCATCTATGTCCTGTTTCATCGCCGCGAAGCGGAGCCCTTATGACCGCCTATCAGCAGCTGGAAGCGCGATTTCGCCGGCTGGGCGCGCTTGAGGAAGCGATCAGCGTGCTCCACTGGGACAGCGCCACGATGATGCCGTCGGGTGGTGCCGCGACGCGCGCCGAGCAGCTGGCGACGTTGAGCCGCGTCGCACACGAGCAGCTGGCGACGGGCGAGGTCGCCGACCTGTTGGCCGCGGCCGAGGGTGAGCGGGAGGCGCTCGACTCGTGGCAGGAGGCCAATCTGCGCGAGATGCGGCGGCGCCGCGCGCACGCGGCGGCGGTGCCGGGCGATCTGGTCGAGGCGGTCGCGCGCATCTCCTCGGAGTGCGAGACGGTGTGGCGCAAGGCGCGCCCGGCCGACGATTTCGCCGCCGTCCGGCCGTTGCTCGAAAAGATGCTTCGCCTGCAGCGCGAGGTCGCCGCCGCGAAGGCCGAATTCCTCGGGGTGACGCCATTCGAGGCGCTGCTCGACCGCTACGAGCCGGGCGGCTCGACGGCGACGGTCGACCGCCTGTTTGGCGAGGTCGCGAGCTTTCTGCCGGACCTGATCGAGGCGGTGCTGGCGCGCCAGGCGGCGGCACCGCAATCCGCCGACCCGCCCGGCCCGTTCCCGGTCGCGGCGCAGCGGCGCGCGGCGGTGCGGCTGATGGAGGCGGTCGGCTTCGATTTCGCGCACGGCCGGCTCGACGTCAGCGCGCACCCGTTTTGCAGCGGCGCGCCCGACGACGTGCGCATCACGACGCGCTACGACGAGCGCGATTTTTCAAAGGCGCTGATGGGCGTGCTGCACGAGACCGGGCACGCCCTCTACAAGCGTAACCTGCCACAGGAGTGGCGTTTGCAGCCGGTGGGCGCCGCGCGCGGCATGGCGATCCACGAGAGCCAGTCCCTGCTCCTCGAGATGCAGGCGTGCCGCAGCCTCGCGTTTATGAGCTTCGCAGCACCAATCCTGCGCGAGGCTTTTGGCGGCGACGGGCCGGGCTGGGAGCCCGCGGCGCTGTACCGGCGCCAGACCAGGGTCCGGCGCGGCCTGATCCGGGTCGACGCGGACGAGGTCACCTATCCGGCCCACGTCATCCTGCGCTACCGGCTGGAGCAGGCGATGCTCGCGGGCGGCCTCGCGGTGCGCGATCTGCCCGGCGCCTGGGCCGAGGGATTGCAGGAGCTGCTCGGCATCGCCCCCGACAACGACCGCGACGGCTGCCTGCAGGACATCCACTGGTTCGACGGCTCGTGGGGATATTTCCCGACCTACACGATGGGTGCCATGATCGCCGCCCAGATGTTCGAGGCGGCGCGCGAGGCGGTCCCCGAGCTTGCCGGGTCGATCGCGGCGGGCGACTTCCGGCCGCTCCTCGCCTGGCTCGGCCGGCACGTGCATGGCCAGGGATCGCTGATGTCGACGGCCGATCTGGTCCGCAGCGCCACCGGCCGCCCGCTTGCCACGACTAGCTTCGAGCGCCATTTGCGCAACCGCTATCTCGACGGCCGCAACGAACCCGCATAGCGGGCGTTGACCGGGACAACGACACTCTCTCAGGGGGACATCCGTGTTCGACAACGCCGCGCCGCAGCCCGATGGCTGTACGGATCGAGAGGCCATACTCGCGCGTTTCGACGCGGTGCGCCGCGACAGCGAGGCGCTCGCCGCCAACCTGACGCCCGAAGACCAATCGATCCAGTCGATGCCCGACGCCAGCCCGACAAAATGGCACCTGGCTCATACGACGTGGTTTTTCGAGACGTTTCTGCTCCAGCGGTTCGACCCCGGCTACTGCGCGTTCGACCCGGCCTTCGCCTATCTGTTCAATTCCTATTACGAGGCGGCGGGCCCGCGCCATCCGCGGCCCGAGCGTGGCCTGTTGTCGCGGCCGACGGTCGACATCGTCGGCGCCTACCGCGACCATGTCGGCGCGGCGATGGCGCGCCTGGTCGAACGCGCCGCCGAGCCGATCTGGCAGGAAGCGGCCCCCTTGGTCGAGCTCGGCTTGCACCACGAGCAGCAGCATCAGGAGCTGATCCTGATGGACATCAAGCACGTCTTTTCGCGCAACCCGCTGCTACCCGCCTACCAGGCGCCGCAGCCGCGGGTCGCGGCCCCCGCCGCCGCCAGCGGCTGGATCGATTTCGTCGGCGGGCTCGTCGAGGTCGGTCACCATGGCGGCGGCTTCGCATTCGACAACGAGACGCCGCGGCACAAGGTGTGGCTCGAGCCGTTCCGCCTGGCGACGCATCCGGTCAGCTGCGGCGAGTTTCTCGCGTTCATCGAGGCCGGCGGCTATCAGCATCCCGAGTTCTGGCTGTCGGACGGCTGGGCGACGGTGCGCGCCGAGAGCTGGGAGGCGCCGCTCTACTGGCGTCGCGATGACAGCGGGTGGTCAATCTTCACCCTCGGCGGGGTGCGCCGGCTCAACCCGTCCGAGCCGGTCTGCCATGTCAGCTTTTTCGAAGCCGACGCCTACGCCAAATGGGCGGGCAAGCGCCTGCCGACCGAGGCCGAGCGGGAGATCGGGGCCGACGGCGTTCCAGTGGCGGGGAATTTCGCCGACCGCGGCCGGCTTCATCCGTGCGCCGAAGGCATGCCCGCGCCGCCGCCGGGTAGCGTCCTCGCGCCGCGCCAGATGTTCGGCGACGTTTGGGAATGGACGGCGAGCCCCTATATCCCCTATCCGCGCTTTCGCGCCGCCGCGGGTGCCGTCGGCGAGTACAACGGCAAGTTCATGTGCAACCAGATGGTTCTGCGCGGCGGCGCCGCGGTCACCCCGGCCGGGCATGTGCGGGCCAGCTATCGCAATTTCTTCCCGCCCTCGGCGCGCTGGGCCTTCGCCGGGTTGCGGCTCGCGGAGGACAGCTGATGAGGGACGACGCGCGTTTTGCCTTTCACGATCTGGCGCCGGGCGAGGAGAGCTTTCGCGACGCGGTGCTGAACGGCCTTTCCCGCCCGCGCAAAGCGGTCCCGTGCAAATTCTTCTACGATGCGCGCGGCTCGGCGTTGTTCGAGGAGATCTGCCGGCTGCCCGAATACTATCCGACCCGCACCGAGATCGCGATCCTCGAAGAGAATGCCGACGAGATCGCGGCGCAAATGGGCGCATATTCTCGGATTATCGAGTTCGGCAGCGGCGCCAGCCAGAAGGCGCGCATTCTGTTGCAGGCGCTCGACCGGCCGGCCGCCTATGTCCCCGTCGACATTTCGCGCGACCATTTGCGCGAGGCCGCCGCTTCGCTCGCCGAAGACTTCCCCGAGCTGACGGTGGCGGCGGTTTGCGCCGACTACACCGGCCCGTTCGAGCTTCCTCCGCTGCCCGGCCCGGTCGGCAAGCGCGTCGGGTTCTTTCCGGGCTCGACGATCGGCAATTTCGAGCCCGACGCGGCCGCGCGGTTTCTCGCGAACTGCGCGCACATTCTCGGGCCCGGCGGCGAGATGCTGATCGGCGTCGACTTGAAGAAGGACCGGCGCATCCTCGAAGCCGCCTACAACGACCGCGCCGGGGTGACCGCGGCGTTCAACCTCAATCTGTTCGAGCGCATCAACCGCGAGCTCGACGGCGACCTCGACCTCGATTTGTTCGAGCATTTCGCGTTTTACAGCGAGCGCGCCGGCCGGGTCGAAATCTACATCCGCAGCCTCGCCGACCAGCAGGCGACGATCGCCGGGCGCCGCTTGGATTTCGCTGCCGGCGAGCTGGTGCACACTGAATATTCCTACAAGTACGCGGTGCCCGAATTTCGTGAGCTGGCGGCGCGCGCCGGCTTTCGCCCGGTCGACACCTGGACCGACCCCGCCGGATTGTTCAGTGTCCACTATTTCCGGCTGCGGTAGCCGGCGGCGCGCAAGCGGCTAGGATCGCGAGGGCACCGGCCGGACGATGGCTGTGTCCGAGCTCGACACGCTGATCCAGCTGCTCGCCAAGCTGCCGGGGCTCGGACCGCGCTCGGCACGGCGCGCGGCGCTGCACCTGATCAAACGGCGTGAAAGCCTGATGACGCCGCTCGCGTCGGCATTGGCGCAGGCGGCCGAGGCGATCCGGCCGTGTCCGGTTTGCGGCAACCTCGACACGGTCGAGCCGTGTGCGATCTGCCGCGACCCGCAACGCGACGGCGCCGTGATCTGCGTCGTCGAGGACCTCGCCGATTTGTGGGCGCTCGAGCGCACCGGCGCGTTTCGCGGCCGTTATCACGTGCTCGGCGGCACCCTGTCGGCGCTCGACGGGGTCGGGCCCGAAGATCTGACGATCGACCGGCTGGCGGCCCGTGTCAAACCCGGCCAGGAGGTGATCCTGGCGCTGAACGCTACGGTCGAAGGCCAAACCACCGCGCACTACATCGCCGATCGCCTCGCCGCCAGCGGGGTCAGGCTGTCGCGGCTCGCCCAGGGTGTGCCGATCGGCGGCGAGCTCGACTATCTCGACGACGGGACGCTGACCGCCGCCCTTAACGCGCGGCGCGTTCTCTGAGGCGATGACGAGGTCCGCCCCGGCGCGGGTGCGGGCTAGGCGCGCCCTATGGCAGCACGACCGGCACGCCGGCGAAGAGCGGGTGGGCGAGGTAAAGAACCGCGTACAGCAGCAACGCCGCCAATGGCCGCAGGATCCCGATGTCTCGCCAGCGCAGCCGGGTGCGGCCGGTGAGGAGCGCCGCGAACGGGACATTCGAGCTGACGCCCGCCAGGCGCTGCCAATAGCTGCCGAGCGCCAGCCGCTTTTTGCGGTCGATCAGCACCGTGCCGCCGAGCGCCAGCGCCGCGATGACCCCAAAAAACCAGATCGAGCCGAGATCGCCGTTGGCGGCGAGGTGGCTCAGCGCCCAGAGGCCGAGAGCCCACATGACGGGATGGCGGGTCACCCGCATGACACCGGGCGCCGGGTCGTCGGCGCGCGCCGACCGCTCCATCCCGACCGCGGTCGGGTTCGGGGTCGAATACCCGGCCACCAGCAGCAGCGCCGCGAGCGGCATCACCAGAACCGGCACGTAAGCAGCCCACGCCGGGGGCGACCAGACCGCGACGAAGGGGCTGCGCGAGTAGGCGACGACAAACCACGCGAATGTCGCGAGCGCCGTCAGCGAGTAGATCAGCAAAAACCCCTGCTCGCCGATCTGGTCGCGCAACGAGCCGCGCAGCCGGGTGCTCGACAGCAGCGTGTGCGACCCGCCGAACGCGATGCCGGCGATGACGAGCGAGGCGAGCGCGTGGCTCACGCCGCGGCCCCGCGCCCGACAACCGCGCAAGGGCTTGCTTGACGAGGGCCCGCCGCGGCGCATCGGGCTCGGGCGGTCAGGCAAGATACCACTGGATTTCGGCGTCCAAGAAGTACAAGAGCAGGATCAGGACGACCGGCGAGATGTCGATCCCGCCGAGATTGGGCAGGATCCGGCGAATCGGGCGCAGCGCCGGCTCGGTGATCCGCCACAAAAAATCCTCGATCATGCCGACGACGCGGTTGTGCCGGTTGACGATGCCAAAGGCGATCAGCCAGCTCAGCACCGCCTGCCCGATCAGAAGCCAAATATAAATGCTGATCACGGTGTGGATCAGGGCGACAAGCGGCGGCATCAGGGGGTTTCATCCCGGCGTTTGGGTCGGGCGACCGTAGCCTCAGGCGTCGGGGTCCGCAAGCGAAGCGCGATTTACTGCCGGCCGGGTGCGCGTTGCGCGAGGGAGCCCGCCGCGACCGTTATTGAGGCGCGGGTGTCGCGCGGGCATTTGACATTTCTTCAACACGCTCCTTTGCCGGGTTGGGACAAGAGCCGAAGGCGCCTGGTTTCGGCCGCGCCTGGCTTGACAGCATATGGCCCCGACACCATAGTCCCGCATCCGCGCACGGGGCCGTAGCTCAGCTGGGAGAGCGTCGCGTTCGCAATGCGAAGGTCAGGGGTTCGATCCCCCTCGGCTCCACCAATCCCCGCATCGGCGCCAGCAAGCTGGCATGGAACTTGCCCCTCCGGTCATCGCCGGACGAGGCGATTTCGCTGATGTCGGTCGCGGTCGATTTTTGCGAGACACAGGTCGTCGACGGCAATTACGGCGTCCACGCCGTCATCCGTAAGGTGATCTTCACCGCCGGCGATGAGGTCTAAAGCGATTTCGACCAAGTTGCCAGGGTGTCGTTGCGAAGAGCCCACGGGTCCGGCTTCACCGGCCCGAGGACAGGCTCCGCGACAAGGTAATCCCGACCAGACGTCGCCCAGCGGCCCGAGATTGCTTCCCTGCGCTCGTAATGACACAGGAGGTCCGACCGACCCGACCGGAAACCGCCCGGTCAAGCCGGGAGGTGGAAGGCGGGCTGCGGCTACGCCGTGTGTGCGTTGCGAGGCTTCCTTCCGAACGCGGAGCCCATGGGCTGCGGACAGGTCCTCAGGATTCCCAATGGCCGTCGGTCCACGACCAGCCGCCCGAGCCCTGCTCCCAGTAGCCCGGCAGCCAGTTGGCGGTCGGCGATGGCCGCTGGACGTAAGCACCGGGCGTCCAGGCATAGGCGGCGCCGTCCCAGGTCCAGTGGCCGTTTAGCCACAAGAGGTCGGCCGACAGCGGCGGAGGCGGGATTTCGGCACGCTCCGGAGGCGGCGCGTAGGGTGCCGCCGCGGCAACCGGGTGGCCCGGCGGATCGACCTTTGCGACGGCACAGCCCGACACCAACAGCGCAAAAATGGCGGCTACGGCAAGCCCCGCCGCACGACCGGCATGCTGCATCGCGACCTCCCAGGACGTGAGGCGGGTTGATCCCGCCCGTTGTTCGCTCGGCCTACCCGTTTTCGCGCGATTTGCCTCGGAAGATGCGACCGAGGGCGGCGGCTGTTTTGTTTGCCGCTCAAAACCGGCGAATACGCAGTCTACGGCAACCGCGTCAAAAATGCGACAGCGATCATCCGGCGCGCGGCCCGGGCCGGCGCCCTTGCCGGCCGCGACCAACGGCCGTTCACCGGAAGAGCCCGCAATCGGCCGGCTCGTGTTCCCAATCCTCCGCTCACGCGGGGGAGCGCGGTTTGGTCAGCGCGATCGCCGGCGCATCCGGGCGCAGACGCGGAACGCCAGGAACAGCACCACCGCCGCCGCGAGATCGACGATGACGCAGTAGATCAGCAAAGTGTCGAACGCGAGCTTGACCGCGCGCCACGCCAGGTCGAATGCGACGAGCGACACCGTGACAAACAAGACGGCCGCGATGACCCCCCAGGAAAACCGCCCGTCCTTCCAGATCGCCGGGGTCATGTCTATTCCGGTCATGTCTATTCCGGGCCTTTGTAGACGATCGTTTCGCCGCCCGTCACATGCTGCCCCAGCTTGACGGAGAATGCGACGTTGCCCGGCATCTCCAGCACCGTCGTGCTGCCAAGCATGATGCGGCCGATGCGCTCGCCCTTTTGCAAATCCTGGCCGCGGGCGACCCAGACCTTCAGCCGGCTTGCCCAGTAGCTGGTGATCATCCGCACCTTCAGATCTCCGTAGCCTGTTTTGAACGAGATTATTTTCTGCACCGGAGCGTCCTTGCCGCGCTCGTAGATATTTTCCGCCATTTGCTCCTTGTCCTTGGCGCGGCGGACGAGGCGCACACCTTCCTCCTCGACCCCGGTGACGGTCCCCGCGGCCGGGGCGCGGATCACGTGCACATCCCAAAAGGACATGTTGACGACGAGATAGCTGAGCCCGCCGCGATGCAGGACCGCGCCGATCACCCCGTCGGCCGGCGCCACCAAATTCGCCCCGGGGGGTATCGTACGCTCGGGGTCGCGGCCGAAATATTGCAGAAAGCTCGACGGAAAATCCTGCGTGTTGACCCAGCCTTCGACCTGCTGGGTCGGCCACCGCAACGCTGGCGGCAGAAACGGACGCACCAGCGGCGAGGGATACGGAAAATTAACTAAAAGCTCGACGATGCTCCACACGCAAAGGGCGATGATGCCGAGCTGAAGAGCCAACAGGCGATTCATGTCACCTTCTCGCGCCGGGGAACCTAGATCAACCGCCGCAAACCCGGCATCGGCGACTGTCAGAAATGGTTTCACGCCAAATCGTCATTGGGCGCCGCCGCAACACGGCAGCCTCGGTATTCAAACAGATTCGTTTTGCGAAACTATTTATGTTGGAACGCTGCGGACTTCCAGGCCGATGCCCCGCAACGAATGCTGCGTTTGACCGGGCGCGAGGGCGGACTTAGATTCCGCCCGCGATGGTCGGCTCGCGCGTTGCGTGCTCGCGGAGTGCGGAGGAGGCGCGGCGGACGGGACTGCGGGGGACAGGACGAATGGAACTCGGGTTGCGCGGCAAGAAGGCGCTCGTGACCGGCGCGTCGAAAGGGATCGGCCGGGCCTGCGCCGAGGCGCTCGCGGAGGAAGGCTGCGACATCGTGCTGGTCTCGCGCACCGCGGCGGACCTCGACGCGGCGGAAGCCGCGATCGCCGGCCGGTACAACGTCGCGGTGCGGGTGTTCGCGCTCGACCTCAGCGACAGCCGGAATGTCGACCGGCTCGCCGCCGAGTGCCCCGACACCGAAATCCTGGTCAACAACGCCGGCGCCATCCCCGGCGGCAACATCGACACGGTCGACGAGGCGCGCTGGCGCGAGGCCTGGGACCTGAAGGTTTTCGGCTACGTCAACATGACGCGGCGCTTTTACGCGCTGATGCGCGAGCGCCGGCAGGGTGTCATCGTGAACATCCTGGGTGCCGCCGGAGAAAACCCCGATTTCGACTATATCGCCGGGTCGTCGGGCAATGCCTCGCTGATGGCGTTCACCCGCGCGATGGGCGGCAGCTCGCCGCGCGACGGGCTCCGCGTCGTCGGGATCAACCCCGGCCCGGTGTTGACCGAGCGGCTGGTCACCCTGACGCGGCAGCGCGCCCAGGCCCGCCTCGGCGACGCCGAGCGCTGGCCGGAATTGATGCGGGGCCACGCCTTTGGCCGCGCCGCCAAGCCCGAGGAGATCGCCTGGATGGCGGCGTTTCTCGCCTCGGAAAAATCCGCCTACACGACCGGCTCGATCATCACGATCGACGGCGGCGGCTCCAGCCGCCGCAGCGCCTTGTGACGCGCGGTCGGCCCGAGCTGATGCCGGGCCGGCCATCCTAGTCGTAGACCCGGCGGTAGAGCTCGACGATCTCGTCCGTTGTCGGCACGCGCGGGTTGTTGGCGGGTGAGCCCGAGGCCAATGCCTGGCTTGCCATGACCGGGAGCAGCTCCGCGTAGCGGCCGGGGTCGATCCCGTATTCGCGCGGGCTCGGCACCTTGAGCTCGCGCTTCAGCCGGCGCAGCTCGTCGAGGAGCCGCGCGACCGCGCCTTGGTTGCCCTCGCCGTCCTCGGTGACGCCCATCGCGCGGGCGCAGTCGGCATAGCGGTCGAGTGCCGCCGGCGCCGAAAAGGCGGTGATTTCGGGCAGCAGCATCGCGTTCGACAGCCCGTGCGGCACGTGAAAAAACGCACCGATCGGCCGGCTCATGCCGTGCACGAGCGCGACGCTGGCGTTTGAAAACGCCATCCCGGCGGTCGTGGCGCCGAGCATCATCGCCTCGCGCGCCTGATGGTTGCCGGGCTCGGCACAGGCGGTGCGGATGTTGCGCGCGATCAGCCCCATCGCGTTCCGGGCGAGCCCGTCGGTATAAGGGCTGGCGCGGCGGCTGACATACGCCTCGATCGCATGGGTCAGGCTGTCGATTCCGGTGTCGGCGGTGAGCCGCAACGGCATCGTCAAGGTCAGCTCGTAATCGACGACCGCCGCCAGCGGACAGCAGGCGAGGCCGGCGATCAGCATCTTTTCGTCGGTTTCGGTGTCGGTGACGACCGTAAAGCGCGTGACTTCCGAGCCGGTGCCGGCGGTCGTCGGGACGGCCACCACCGGCGGGCCCGATTTCGGGATTTCGTTCGGGACCTTGTAGTCGCGCATCCGGCCGCCGTTGGCGGCGAGGACGCTCATCCCCTTGGCGGTGTCGATCGAGCTGCCGCCGCCAACCGCGACGAGGCTGTCAAAGCCGCCCGCGGCAACGATGCCGGCGCCGGCCTCGATGACCGTCGTCGTCGGATCGGGAACCGTGTCCGAGAACACCCGCCAGCCGATCGCCGCGCGGTCGAGCAATGCCGTCGCCCGGTCGAGAATGCCGCAATCGCGAATGTAGGGGTCGGTGACGATCAGTGGGCGCGCGAGCCCGAGCCGGCCGAGCATCGCCGGCAATTCGGCGAGCGCGCCGCCGCCGACCGCGATCAGCCGCGGCGTCGTGATGACCGGAACCATGGGCACCTCCTCTGATGGCAGCGGCGGCTTTGTAGCGCGGCCGGCGGCAGGGTAGCTTGCCGCCGCCGCCGCGGCACTCATTTTGGCGGCATGCCCGAAGGAATCGCATCGCTCAAGGCAGCTCGGCCCGGCCCGCAATTCGGCAAAGCAGCACCGCCGGTGGACAACAACAGGCACCGCATTCGCCGCCGCGCGCGGCACAGCCCCGCCCTTGGGCGGGCATGTGGTCTAGGGTTTCGTCGCCGCAGCGAGGAACGGGACTAAAGCATCGCGGAGGCGGCCGAGCGGAGCGCGCGGGCGCGGTTAAATCGAGCATTTCGCGCGGCGGCGCAGGCACCAAACCTTACTGGCAGTCGCCGCCGTTCGGAACCGACGGCGCCGCGATGAACCGTGGAACGGTTTTCTTGTTATTCGCGTGGAAGCCGAAGCCGACATCGGGTCGGCGGGCGTCGCGGGGTCGGCAATGAGCGTCATCCTGGTTACCGGCTCGGCGGGGCTGATCGGGGCCGAAGCGGTGCGCTTTTTTGCGGCCGAGGGGTTCCGCGTCGTCGGCATCGACAACGACATGCGGCGGGTGTTCTTCGGCCCGGAGGCGAGCACCGCGTGGAGCCGCCGCCGGCTTGAAGCCGAAGTTGCAGACTACCGGCACGTCGACGGCGACATTCGCAATGGGCGGCTGCTCGACGCCGTCTTTGGCGATTACGGCGACGCCATTGTCGCCGTCATCCACACGGCGGCGCAGCCGTCGCACGACTGGGCGGCGACCGACCCGCAGACCGACTTCGCGGTCAATGCCAACGGCACGCTGAACCTCTTGGAAGCGACGCGCCGACACTGCCCAGAGGCGGCATTTGTCTTTACCAGCACCAACAAGGTCTATGGCGACGCCCCCAACCGGCTGCCGCTCGTCGAGCGCGAATGGCGCTGGGAAATCAGCCCCGAGCACCCGTTTGCCGCGCACGGCATCGACGAGAGCATGAGCCTCGACGCATGCCTGCACAGCCTCTTCGGCGCCTCGAAGCTTGCCGCTGACGTCCTCGTGCAGGAATACGGCCGCTATTTCGGGATGCGCACCGCCTCGTTCCGCGGCGGCTGCCTGACGGGCCCCGGCCATTCGGGGGCGAAGCTGCACGGCTTTCTCGCCTTTCTTGCCCGGTGCGCGGTCACCGGCGAGCCCTATACCGTGCTCGGCTACAGGGGCAAGCAGGTGCGCGACAACATCCATTCCTATGACCTCGTCAGCGCGTTCTGGCACTTCATCCAGGCGCCGCGGTCGGGCGCGGTCTATAACATCGGCGGCGGGCGCGCGGCCAACTGCTCGATGCTGGAGGCGATTGCCGCCTGCGAACGGCTGACCGGCAAGCCTGTCAACTGGTCCTATTGCGAAGAGAATCGCACCGGCGACCACATCTGGTGGATTTCCGACGTGCGCCGCTTCGAGGCCGACTATCCGGGGTGGCGCCGCCGCTACGACATCGACGCCATCCTGGAGGAGATTATCGCCGCGGTCGCCGCCAAGCTGGAACCCGAGGGGCAAGGCCGCCGCTTCCGGCGCGCCTGAGCCCCCTTCACCAAGACGGCCGGCCGCCGGATCGTGCGGACGGCTCCATCCGCCAACCGCGCGACCGCAGCAACGCCGGGAGCTTCGCCCGCCGACCATTAATTCCCTTGACAACGAAAGTCGCGTCCCGCACGGGATTTCGTCCATTCAATGAGAATCGGGCCAGCGACTTCAACAACAGAAAGGTCGTCAGCCGCCCCCGGCAGCGCGGATTCTGAGCTGCTTCTTGACACGAAATCGAATTACCTCAAACCTCCAACCCCACCCATTCCTTAGTCGGATCCTGATGCTGACGATCCTCACTCGGGCCGCGCTGTGGTCGGCGATTGGTGGAATTCTGCTGGCGAGCAGCAGCGCGGCGGCCACGCTGAAACAGGTCGAGGCGCGGTTTGAAGTCTTCGGATTTGCCGGGATTCACCTGTTGACCAACCGCACCACCGTCGAGGAGACACCCCATCGCTACCAGATCTCGACGGACCTCGCCACCCGCGGCCTGGCGCGGATGTTTGTCGACCTGACCAGCCATTCGGCTGTGCATGGCGCGCTCGGCAGCGACACTGTTCAGCCCCGATCGTATCATTCCGAAGTGCGCCGCAACGGTGTGGATCGGCATTATGGCGTCGATTACGGTGACAATGGCGCGGTTATCGATGCCACGACGTCGTCACCAGCATCATCCAAACGGCCTTTGCTGGTGACAGCGCAGCAGATCCGCGGCACGGTCGACCAACTGACGGCGTATTTCCTGGTCCAGCGCCAAGTCACCGATCGCGGCACTTGCGCCATGGTTGTTCACGTGTTTGACGGCAGCGGCCTTTACGATCTCCGCTTCACCAATCTGCACCGCGAGGATCTGTCCGCTGACGGGCACCAAAACTTCACCGGCCCCGCGCAATCCTGCGAAGTCGCGCGCGAGGACATCATCGTCAACCCGGATCGCAGCGACGGCACCTACCAGCACGGCAGGATCTGGTATGCCCGCGTGGCCCCAGGCGTTGGCGTCATGCCGGTGCGAATGGAATACGACACCGAATTCGGGGTGGTGAAAGGCTACTTGGCGGAGGTGCACGGCGCCGGCATCGACCTCCGTCTGACGCCGGAATGAATATCCGGTCGCCCGAGGCGGAGAGGACGCGGCACGTGCTCGATCGCGGCGCCGCGATCGCCGGACACGGCGTCTGCCTGCCGGCGGCGGAGGCACGCGGCCGCGGGGGAACTGCTTCAGGGCACCAGCGGTTTACGCACATAGTGCAACAGCAGGAAGCGTATCGATGATCAGACATCTATTGGCCGGCGCCGCCGCCCTCGGTTTGATGGCCGGCGTGGCACTGGCCCAAGGCACCGCGGGCTCAGGCACGTCGACGACGACCGTGACCTCAAACCCGAACGGCGGCTCGATGACTTCGACCACCAAACAGGGCACCGGGTGGAACGGGGATCCGGTCACCAAGAAGGACACCTACAAGCAGGGTGCGGCGGGCAGCTCGGAAACGCACGCGAAGACCGAAATGAACCCCGACAGTGGCGGCGCCACGACCCAGTCCACGACGACGACCAAACCGTAGCGTATGGGAAACATAACCGCGGCCGCGGCGCCGACGCACGCCGCGCGCTCGGGACAGCCCAAGCCCTGACGAACATTCCCGCTATCTGCGTGGGCCGGCGCCACGCTTGAGAAGGCACAGAGGTGTTCCGCGCTCAGCCTCGGCGATATACACTCCAGTCCTCAGCCGTCGCGAGGCGGCGGTGGTAAACGGGAATTGCCCAGTCCGCATAAAATCAGGCGCGCAGCTGCATTTCGAACGGCAACAGCGAAAGATGCTTTTGACGTGCGGTTTAACCGAACAGGCGCCGGTTCTTTTTTGGTCTTGTCGAGCAAGAACGTTCGGCGATTTGAGCCGGTGGACGGCGACATTCGAGGCCCATAGAAAAGCACGGAGGATGGCATGCATTGGAATTATGAGATTGTGCCGGTCGGCGGCCATCACCGACTGGCAGGCGGAAGTTTCGACGCGCCGCATCTCGAAGCCGCGAAAGCCCATGTGCAAACCGTCTATGAGCCCGCGGTCACCGCGGACGCCGAGCTTGACGTGCGTCTCCTCGACGGCTCCGGCAGTGAAGTGTGGCGCGGCACGTATGTCGGGCCCACCAACAACACGCCGTGAAGCCGCTGTCCAAGCCGGACGTGATGCGAGCCTTGCAATCAGCCGAAGACTAGGCGCAGTGCTGAATTTTGCCGGACGGGAGGCGGCGCGTCGTTATGGGCTACTGCTGCTTCGCCTCGGCTTGGCGGCCGTCATCGTTGCCGTCGCGGGCACCGGCGCGGCGGCGCCGCCGGACACAGTCAATGCAGTCAGGACCGGAGGCTGGGGCGTGCTGACAAAACATATTGACTGGCTTGTCACCAGCTCGCGCCGGACCTATCACCACATCCGCCTGCCATCGCGAATTGCAGTGGGCGACACTGTCAGAATCACCTTTGGCAGCAGTCCGAAAACCTATGGGTTTTCGGTTGCTTGGATAACGCTGAACGGCAACCGCTGCAAGCTCTTCAGCAAGTCGGAAATTCAGAATCACCGGGATCGGATTACCGTCACGCCGTGCTACGCGGCAGACGACGAGCAGACTCTCCCTGGCGGCCGACAGTAGTCAAGGCTGGTGCGCTCTTCCCTTGAGCCCTGAGGAACTTTGTGCGCTTGACTGCTGTTGCGTCGCTGACGGTTTTGAGGAACGACAGCCGGCTCTCTAAGCCTCCGCGCTTTGTCGTCGGCGATCAGTACCCGACACCACGACTTCGACCGCGGCCACTCTGTTTCACTGGTGATTTACCGATGGAAGCTCCTCCGCTGGAGAGACGCCTCGCGGCAATCCTGTCCGCCGATGTCGAGGGCTACAGCCGCCTGATGCACGGCGACGAGGAAACGACGATGGCAACCCTGTCCGCCCATCGCGCCGTCATCGACGACCTCATCGGTCAACATCGCGGTCGGATCGCAAACACCGCCGGCGACAGCGTGCTCGCCGAATTCTCGAGTGTCCTCGACGCGGTTCGCTGTGCCATCGAGATGCAAGCAGCGCTCGAGCTGGCGAACGCGGATCAGCCGGAGGGGCGGGAAATGCGCTTCCGGATCGGCCTCAATGTCGGGGATGTCATGGTCAAGGACGGCGACATCTTTGGCGACGGGGTGAACGTCGCCGCTCGGCTTGAAGGGCTGGTCAGGGGCGGTGAAATCTGTGTGTCGCGTGGGGTCCGTGACCATTTGCGTCATCGTGGCGGGATGCTCTTTGAGGATTTGGGCGAACAGCTGGTCAAGAACATCGCTCATCCGGTCCGCGCCTTTAGGCTGCGCGCCAGTGAGGATGCAGGGGACGAGGAAGCGTCGGACGTGGAAGGAGACCCCGGGTCGGTAGATGGCCTCACCGAGGGCCCTACCGCCCCGGCGACGATTTCGGAACTGTCGGCGGAGAGCGAAGTCGCCCTCGAGCTGGCGTTCTGGGACAGCGTCAAGGACGGCAGCCCGGCCGAGCTCGAAACCTATCTCGAGCGCTACCCGGACGGCACCTTCGCGCCGCTCGCCAAAACACGGCTCGACGCCGCCGCGCAAGCGCCCGAGGCCGGCCATCCGGACGCCGCCGGCGACGCGCTCGACCTGGCCTTCTGGAGCTCGGTCAAGGACAGCAATCGCCGCGAAGAGCTCCAGGCCTACCTCGACCAGCACCCAAGCGGTCATTTTGCCGCCCTTGCCCGAGCGCGCCTCGCCTCACCGGAAACCGGTTAGCGGTCCCGCCACCAGCGATGGCGAGCATCACAGCCCCTTCGAGCTGACATCGTCGAGGGGAGTTAGCTCGTCGAGAGGCCGCGTCAGATATTCTCTACCTTCAAAATGGCCGCGGTGTCGGCGCGGGTCTTGCGGCAGGCGTCTGCGTCCTGGGCGAGATCGATCCCGTATGTCGCAATGATCTCCTTCAGCTTGGGGAGCCAGCCGCTCTCGGCGAGCTCGCCGGCGAAACACTTTTCGAGCACGTCCCAGTCCACAGCCGGATACACGTATCATTGGAGCACTCCTTGTCCTGTTCGAGCAAAGACCGACGTGGCTCCTGGATTCAATAGTGGCCAGCCGTCGGTTTGACCTTGCCCCGGAAGACGGTGTAGCTGATCGCGGTGTAGATCAGCATCAGCGGGAAGACGAACAGTCCCTCGCCCCAGAACATGAAGGCGAGGCTGGAATGGGGTGCCGCGGCTTCCTCGATCGTGATCGAGAACGGGATCATGTAGGGCCAGAACGAGATCGCCAATGTGCCGAACGCGGCCGCGAAAATCAGCGCGACCATGTAGAATGGCGGCCCGTCGCGACGCGAACGAACGCTGACGGCGAGCACGATCGCGGCGACGACACCGAGCGCCGGAAAGACGAACAGATAGGGCCGCTCCAGCCATCGGTGAACGACCCGCAGGTTCTCGGTCAAGGCATAGCCGAAGACGACGACCAGAAAGACGAGCAGGGAGAGCGACAGATAGGGGATCAGGCGATAGGCCGCTTCGCGCACGTCGGCTTCACACTTCTTGACGAGCCAGCACGCGCCGAGCAGCGCATAGCCGAGGCACAGCCCAATGCCGCACAGGGCGGCAAACGGGCTGAACCAGCCGAATTCGCCGCCGCTGTACTGGCCGCCGGAGATCGGCAGCCCCTTGACCAGCGCGCCGACGGTCAGCCCTTGCATAAACGCCGCGACCAGCGACCCCCCGGCAAACCCGGCGTCCCACATCCAGCGCAGCCGCTCGGTCTTGTAGCGATATTCGAACGCCACACCACGCAGGATCAGCCCCGCCAGCATTAGCAGCAGCGGCAGGTAGAACGCCGAGAACAAGGTCGCGTACACGACCGGGAACGCCCCCCACAGGACCACGCCGGCGACGACGAGCCAGGTCTCGTTGCCGTCCCAGAGCGGCGCCACCGCACCCAGCATCGCGCGCCGCCTGGTCTCGTCACGGGTCACCGCGAAGAGGATGCCGACACCGAGGTCGAACCCGTCGAGCAGCACGTAGAGCAGGATGCTGATCGCCTGGATGGCTACCCAGAACGTGACCACGGTTATTCTCCTGCGCCGACGCCGCCTGCGCGCGACGTCAAATGATGCTCGTCGACGACCGACATCGGGCGATTGGGAATGGCGGCGGCGGGCGGCAGAACCAGGGGCCCTTCCGGCCCGGCGCGCAACAGCCGGTAGATGTACAAGGTCCCGAAGGCGAAAATGAAGGTGTAGACGGCGCAAAAGACGACGAGCGAGATCGCCGCCGAACGGGCGGTCAGGAACGGTGTCATCGCCTGGGCGGTGCGCAGAACGCCATAGACGACCCAGGGCTGCCGCCCGACCTCGGCGGTGAACCAGCCGGTCAGTGTCGCAATGAACGGCAGCGGAAAGCTGAAAAAGGTCGCCCACAGCAACAGCCGGCTGCGCTCGATGCGCTCTTTGTGGACCAGATACGACCCGGCCCAGGCGACCAGCAGCATGACCAGCCAGCAGCCGACCATGAGGCGGAAGCTGAAGAACGGGATCAGCACCGGCGGCCAATTCCGCGGCGGGATGCTGTCGAGCCCGACCTCCGCCGCCGAGAGGTTGTCGGAGTCGATCAGGCTGCCGAACGGCGGCGGCAGGGTGATCGCGAACAGGTTTCGCCGGTTCGCGACATCGGGCCAGGCGAGCAAGACCTCGGAAGCCGGCTTCTGGTCGTGCCACCGGGCCTCGATCGCCGCCATCTTCGCCGGCTGGTGGTGGACGACATATTCGCCGTTCAAGTGTCCGAAGACGAGCTGAACCGGCAGCAGGACCGAAGCGAGGTACAGCCCCATGCGCAGCATGATGCGCGCCTCGGCGGCAAACTGCCGGCGCAGCACGTACCATGCCCCGGTGGCGGCGACGCAAAACGCGCCGGTCAGGTACGACGCCAGCAGCATATGCGGGAAGCGCGCCCACAGCACCGGGCTGAACAGGATCGCGAGCCAATCGTTCGGAACAAAGGCGCCGTTCTCGATCGCGTAGCCGACCGGCACCTGCATCCAGCTGTTGTTGGCCATGATCCAGAACGCCGACAGCGTCGTGCCGAGCGCCACCATCGCCGTCGAAAACAGATAGAACCACGGCGGGACCCTAGGGCGGCCAAACAGCAGGATCCCGAAAAAGCTGGCCTCGAGGAAAAACGCGGTGAAGGTCTCGTAGGACAGGAGCGGCCCCTGTATCGGTCCGGACATACGCGCCAAGACACTCCAGTTGCTGCCGAACTGGAATGCCATGACGATCCCGGAGACGACCCCGAGCCCGAACGCGACCCCAAAGATCTTGAGCCAGAACTCGAACACCTGACGGTACGCCGGGCGCCCGCTCGCGAGATGCAATGCCTCGAGCACGGTCAGCCATGCCGCGAGCCCGATCGTGAACGACGGGAAGATGATGTGGAACGAGACGGTAAACGCGAACTGCAGCCGGGACAGCAGAAGGGCCGTGAGGTCCATGGTCTTTCCACTAGCGCCACAGGTTGGTTCGCGCGAGGTCGATGACTTCATCGGCGCGGCCGTTGATCACGGCTTTGACCATGTAGAGCGTAAAGCCCTTTGCCATCTCGATCGTGACGGAGGGCGGCATCGCCAACTCGGTGCGGTTGACGACCGCGTCGACCAATACCGGCCCTTCAAGGGCAAAGGCGGCGGCAATGCCGGCGTCGACTTCGGCCGGGTCCTCGAGCCGGATCCCGTGCACCCTGACGGCTTCGGCCATCGCCGCGAAGTTCGGGTTCTTGAACTCGGTGCCGAACGGCAGGAAACCCGTGGATTTCTGCTCGAGCTCGATAAAGCCGAGGGCACCATTGTTGAACACCACGATTTTTACCGGCAGGCCGAGCTGCACCAGGCTGAGGAAATCGCCCATCAGCATCGTAAAGCCGCCGTCGCCCGACAGCGCGACCACCTGGCGGCCCGGAAAGGCGGACTGGGCGCCGATCGCCTGCGCCATGGCATTCGCCATCGAGCCATGCCAGAACGACCCGATCAGCCGCCGCTGTCCGTTCATCGCCAGATAGCGCGCGGCCCATACGGTCGGCAGGCCGACGTCGCAAGTAAAGATCGCGTCGGTTGCGGCGTGGTCGCTGACCGCCTTGGCGACCTGCTGGGGATGGATCAGCCGCCTGCCCGAAGCGCCGGCGGCGAGCTCGTCGAGCCCTTTGCGCGCCCTCGCATAATGCTCGCGCGCCTGCGCCAGGTGCGTCGTCTCCCGATTCTGCTGCAACAGCGGCAGCAACGCCTCGAGCGTTGCCCGCACGTCGCCGACGACCGCGAGATCCACCGGCGTGCGGCGGCCGATGTTCTCGGCCCGGATGTCGACCTGGGCGATGCGCACGCCCGAGCCTTGCGGATAAAATTGCCGATACGGGAAATCGGTGCCGAGCATCAGCAAGACGTCGCAATCGAGCATCGCGTAGTAGCCGGACGAAAACCCGATCAGCCCGGTCATGCCGACATCGTAGGGGTTCTCTCCCTCGACATGCTCTTTGCCGCGGATCGTGTGGACGATCGGCGCCTTGAGCCGTTCGGCCAATGCCAGAAGCTGATCGTGGGCGCCCTTGCATCCCGAGCCGCACAGCAGCGTCACCCGGCGGTTGCCGTTCAACAGGGCGGCCAACCGCTCGAGGTCCGGCTGTGCCGGGGTTACCACGGGTGGCGCGGGCAGCAGCCCCGCGGGCTTGGCCTGCGGCGCATTGGATGCCGGCTGCAGCGCCACGTCGCCCGGCATCACCACCACCGACACGCCGCGCTTGCCGACCGCCTCGCGGATCGCAACCTCGAGGGTGCGCGGCATCTGGTTGGCGCCGGAAACGAGCTCGCAAAAATGGCTGCACTCTTTGAAAAGATTCTGCGGATGGGTTTCCTGAAAATAGCCGGAACCGATCTCGGCCGAGGGGATGTGCGCGGCGATGGCGAGCACCGGCACGCGCGACCGGTGGCAATCGAAGAGGCCGTTGATCAGGTGCAGGTTGCCCGGCCCGCAGCTGCCGGCGCAGACCGCGAGCGTGTCGGTCAGATGCGCCTCCGCACCCGCCGCGAACGCGGCGACCTCCTCATTGCGGACATGCACCCATTCGATCTTGCCTTGGCGCCGGATCGCGTCGGTCAGGCCGTTCAGGCTGTCGCCGACAATCCCGTACACCCGCTTGACACGGACCGCAGCCAAGGTTGCAGCAAACTGGTCGGCGACCGTTTGCGCCATGTCTCGGTAACCTTTCTCTCGAGTGAAAGTAGGGCACTGGGAAAGCAGGGCAGCACGTCCAGCCAAACCCCCTCGGTAAATTTTGGTATGTTTCGGTTAAAGGGTGGGCTCCGACCGACGCGGGGTCCCGTTCTCGACCATCTCGAAAACCACCGCGGCCACTGTTTCAAGTCCGGCACGCTCCGCCGTGCTGTGGATAGCCGACGGCCGCGTCAGCTACAGCGGCCGGTTGGCGGTCGGCATCGCGGTGTCAGAGGGCGGGACGGGGGCCGAGCGAGACCGTGCCGAAGCTGACCAATATTCCTGCCGCCCCGCCCAGGACCGCACTGTTGGTCACCGCACCGTTGGTCAAGGAAGTTGCGGTCAAGACCGGCGAGCTTGGCGGCGACGGCACTGCCACCGCGACCGTCCTTGCTGAGGCCGTCGTTCACGAACGGGCAGGCCGTTGAATAGCTTGGAGCGGGTGAAGGGAATCGAACCCTCGTCGTAAGCTTGGGAAGCTTCTGCTCTGCCATTGAGCTACACCCGCGGCACCGCCGATCATAGGCGATCGGCGGCCTCCTTCAAGCGCCTTGCGGGGCTAGGCGCCCTTTGCCGGCGGGTCGCACGGCACGGTGCCCATCGTCGCCGGCAGGCACACTTCGAGGATCTCGACATCGTCCGACGTGCGGATCTCGTTGTGCTTCATGCCGCCCGGGATAAAGCACGAGTCGCCGGCCTCGAGCCGGCACTGGGTCCCGTCCTCGAACTCGAGCTCGACAAAGCCCTTCAGCGCATACACAAACTGGCCCTCGCAGACATGGTAGTGCCAGCCGGTCGGCTGCGTCATGCCGGTCACCGCCGACATGACTTGCGCCCGCATCCATCCCTCGCTGGCGCCGGTCACGCCGAGGTCGCGGTATTTGAAAAAGTTGCGCCGGCCTTCGACGTAGTCCGGCGCTTTCGCGCTCGTCACCGCGGCCTTCATCTTCGGCCCATTCTGCACCGCCGGCTTATCTAACGTCGCCGCTGCACCCGCCATGGTCTCCTCCCGTCAATCGGATCGCGGTCATCATAGCAGCGCTTTGCCGCGTGGTGCTATCCTGGCGCTCTTGTCCGAGAGGAGGACCGGAATGGCCAACATACCGGGTGCGGTTAGCGACCCCAGCCGCGTGCGCGGCGAAGACGTCGAGATCAAAAGCGGCGGCGACACGATCACGGGCTATCTGGCGCGCCCGAGCCAGTCCGCCAACAATCCCGGCATCGTTGTGATCCACGAGGCCTTTGGCCTTGTCGAGCACATCCGCGACGTTGCCCGCCGCTTTGCCAACATCGGCTACGACGCGCTCGCACCCGACCTCTATGCGCGGGCGGGCGGGCCGTCCAACCCGAACGACATGGCGACGGTCATGCCGGTCATGTTCGGCAAGCGCGACGCCGAGGCGGTGCAGGACCTCGAAGCGGCGGCGGCGCATCTGCGCGCCTTGCCGGGCGCCACCGGCAAGATCGCCGCGATCGGCTTCTGCTCCGGCGGGCGCCAGACCTTGCTGTTCGCGTGCAGCAGCACCAAAGTCGACGCCGCGGCCGACTGCTGGGGCGGGTTCATCCACCGCGCCACCCCGGACGCCGAGACCACCCCGTCGCGGCCG
>DATMLF010000251.1:0-32342 GCA_035570595.1 Allostellaceae bacterium | reverse complement strand
ATTATCGCGTTCTCGACCCGGCCTGCGGCTCGGGCAATTTCCTCGCCCTGTCGCTTCGCGCCCTCAAGGATTTCGATCTGGCGGTGACCGAGGATGCCGCCGCGCTGGGGCTTCCGCTCGACCATTCCCGCGTCGGGCCGGAAGCGGTGCTGGGCATCGAGATCAACGGCTACGCCGCCGAGCTGGCCCGCCTGACGGTGTGGATCACCGAATTGCAATGGCAGTTGCGCAAGGGGTTGGGGCTTACGCGCCGGCCGATCCTCGACAAATTGGATGGGATCGTGCGAGCCGACGCGCTGATCACGCCGAGCGGCAAAGACAGAGAATGGCCCGAGGTAGACGTGATCATCGGGAACCCGCCGTTTTTAGGTAACAAAAAGATGCTGCGGCTTTTGGGTGATAAGTACGTCGGCAACTTGCGAGCCGCATATTCGGGGCAGCTCCACGGCGCCTGCGATTTGGTGTGCTACTGGTTTGAGAAGGCTCGTCATTTAATCGTCTCCGGGAGAGTGAGGCGCGCCGGGCTCGTTGCGACAAAGACAATACAGAGCAAGACCAACAGGGAGGTACTCGGCGCAATCCGGCAAGATCTGGCCTTCTTTAACGTCTGGGCAAACGAGGAATGGGTGGTCGACGGCGCAGATGTCCGAGTGGCGTTAATAGCATTCGCGCCGGCAGACGCGCCCGAGAGCACGGCACCTCGGCACAACGGTCAACCCGTGACGGAGATTCTCGGATCTGACAGTACGAACCGAAACACATGGGTTGGACCTGTCACGCGCCGCCGTTCTGCCGGAGAACACGGAAATCGCCTTTCAAGGACTGATCAAGACAGGCGCGTTCGACATAAAAGGCGAAGTGGCGCGGGCGTGGCTGACTGCGCCTTTGAACCCGAACGGTCGAGCGAACGGTGACGTGTTGCGACCGCTTCTTAACGGCAGCGAGCTAACCAAGAAAGCCCCGGATAGATGGATAATTGACTTTGGAACGAAGATGAGTGAGCGGGCTGCCGAAATGTATGAGCTGCCGTTTGGCTATGTAGAAAAATGGTCAAGGAAAAGCGGCAGGGAAAGCGCGAAATTTCGGCATCAACAAAATGGTGGCTGCACCAGCGGTCACGACCAGAAATGCGCAACGCTCTAAGCGGGCTCGCTCGCTGCATTTTGACACCACGCGTTTCTCGTCACCGGGTTTTTGTCTGGTCGTCTGTAATCGTGGCTCCCGACAGCCGGCTCGTGGTGTTTGCGAGGGATGACGATACAACGTTTGGGATCCTCCACAGCCGATTCCACGCGGCCTGGACGCTGCGAAAGAGCATGATGCATGGCAAGGGAAATGATCCTCAGTACACGCCCACAGAGGGGTTTCAAACCTTCCCCTTTCCCGAGGGGCTGACGCCGAACATCCCGGCCGTCGACTATGCCGGCAACCCGCGCGCCATGGCGATCGCCGAGGCGGCGCGGCGGCTGAACGAGTTGCGCGAGGCGTGGCTAAACCCGGCGGATCTGGTCGAGCGGGTGGCGGAGGTGGTGCCGGGCTACCCCGACCGCATCGTGCCGAGGAGCGCGAAAGCGGCGGCGATTTTGAAAAAACACACCCTGACCAATCTTTACAACAAGCGACCGGCGTGGCTCGACAATGCGCATCGCGATCTCGATGGGGCTGTCGCGGCGGCCTATGGCTGGCCCGTTGACCTCACCGAAGAGGAAGTGCTGGCGAGGCTCTTGGCGCTCAATCGCGAACGCACGGAGGCACAGGGGTGAAGTTCCGGCCGACGGCGGCATGGGCCCCCGTCGCTCCGCCATCGATTTCGAGCATGTTTTCGGACCTTCATACCCCCGAGGGCCCTGTCCACGGCGAACATTGATCCCGACTTTTGAGCGTGCGGGAAATCAAAGTGACCGTCATTCCGGGGCGCGGGCCTTGCCTGCGAGCCCGGAACCCAAGCACACGGCCTTGGGAACTACCCGCGGGCGCCGTTTTCATAGGTTCCGGGCCTGCCAAGCGGCATCCCGGAATGACGAGCTCTTAGCTGATTCCGATTTCGTCACACGCTCTTTTGCCGGGATCGTCACACGGCGGGCGCGATCTGGGAGGGCCTCACGAGAGGCGGTAGCGGGCTAGGGCGGCGGGGTCGAGCTCGATGCCGAGGCCGGGGCGCTCGGGCAACGGGATTGTGCCGTCGGCGTCGATTTGGAACGGCTCCTTCAGCAACTCGTCGCGCAAGCCGTTGGGGTTGCGGTCGAACTCGAGCGCCAGCGCGTTCGGGGTCGCGGCGGCGAAATGCAACGAGGCGGCGAGCAGCACGGCACCGGCAAAGGCGTGCGGCGCCACCATCAGATGGTGGGCCTGCGCCAGTGCCGCGATGCGGCGGCATTCGGAAAAGCCGCCCGACCACGCAAGGTCGGGCTGGACGATGTCGACGGCGCCGCGCGTTATCAGCTCGCGAAAGCCGTAGAGGCCGATTTCGGTCTCGTAGCCGGCGACGGGCGTGGCGAGGGCGGCGGCGACGCGGGCGCTGCCGTCGATGTCGTCGGTCGCGACCGGCTCCTCGATCCAGTACAGCCGATAGGGCTCCAGGGCGCGGCCCATCTCGATGGCCATCGCCGGGCTCCAGGCGCAGTTTGCGTCGACCATCAGCTTGGCCTTGGGTCCCAGCGCCTTGCGCACCGCGGCGACGCGCGCGATGTCCTCCTCCGGCTCGACCTCGCACAGCCGGGAATTGGCGGCGAGGTGGCGCAGATGGGTCTGGGTCGACGGGTTGCGGCCGATCTTCATCTTCATGCCGCGAAAGCCTTGGGCGCGGTAGCCCTCGGCCTCGCCGGCGAGGTCGTCGGCCGATTTCCCCTCCTGGTAAAAGCCGCCGCTCGCATAGGCCTCGACCCGCTCGCGGCAGGCGCCGAGGAGCCGGTAGACCGGCATCCTCGCGACCTTGCCGGCGATGTCCCAGAGCGCGATGTCGACCCCGCTCAGCGCATTCATGACGATGCCGCGCCGGCCGAACTGCCGGGTGCGCGCGAACATCTTTTGCCACAGCCCCTCGATCAACAGCGGGTCCTCGCCGAGCAGCAGCGGGCGCAGCTGATGCTCGACGACATGGGCGGCACTGCCGCCGCCGACCCCGGCCTCGCCGATGCCGGTGATGCCGGCGTCGGTCTCGACCTCGACCAGGAGACTGCCGCGGGCATTCTGCATGCCGCCGGCGCTGCCATAGGGCGGGTCGCACCGGTAGGAGAGCGGGATCGCGCGGATGTCGACGATCTTCATCGCGGTCAGCCCTCGCCGAGCACGGCCAGCAGGTCGCACTGGACCTGCATCGGCGGGGCGAGGTCGGTGCTGGTCAGCGTGTGGCGCGCCGGCCGCGACTGCGGGTCGGGGAACATCTCGACCCAGTGCTTGTTGAGGACCGGGCGCAGCCCGCGGTCGCTGATCCACACGGTCATCTTGACGATGTCGTCCGGGGTCCCGCCGGCGGCGGACATGACCCGGCGCACATTCTCGAACATCAGCCGGCATTGCGCGTCGAGATCGGCCGGGACCTGGCGGGTCTGCGGATCGGTGCCGGAAATTGCCCCGGTCACGACAAACGGGCCGCGCCGGCTGGCGCTCGGGATCGGGTTGGCGTGGCTGGCCCCGGCCACGTCGATGCTGCGCCGCTTTTCCATGATTCGCCCTCCGCTCGGTTCCGGTGACCGGCCGCGCCCCCGCCGGGGCCGTTCGGGTATCATCGTAGCACCCTTTGCCGCGGGGACGCGCCGATGCTGAACGACGACCAACGCCGCTTTCTGGAGAGCCGCCGCGTCGGGCACCTCGCGACCGCCGACGCCGCCGGCGTGCCGCATGTCGTGCCGGTGTGCTTCGCGATCCGCGAGGAGGCGGCTTACATCACGATCGACCAGAAGCCGAAGGGCAACCCGCGCGCGCTCAAACGGCTGCGCAACATCGCCGGCAACCCCCGGGCGGCACTGGTCGCCGACCGCTATGACGAGGACTGGGCGCGGCTCGGCTGGGTCATGCTGCGCGGCCGGGCCGACATCCTCGAGGCCGGCGCCGAGCACGACGCCGCGCAGGAATTGCTGGGCGCGCGCTATCCGCAGTACCGCGCGATGCAGCTGGCGGCGTTGCCGGTCATCGCGATCCGCATCGAACGCGTCGCGAGCTGGGGCGACCTCTCCGCCGGTCCGTGAGCGCAGGCGGCAAGGATTGGGGTCGTGCCAAACTATCCGGCGGTGCCGTCCGGGGTGCGGCGCAGGACGATGCCGGGGAGGGCGCCGGTGTGACGGGCGTCGTCGACGACGACCACGCCGTTGACGAGCACGGTCGTGCGCGGGCCGCTCGGGTATTGGTGCGGCCGGGCGCAGGTCGCGCGGTCGTGGAAGTCGGCCGGGTCGAAGATCGCGATGTCGGCGCGGTAGCCCTCCCGCAAGAGACCGCGGTCGCGCAGGCGCAACGCCGCCGCGGTGGCGCCGGTCATCTTGTGGACCGCGGTTTCGAGCGGCAGCAGCTGCTGGTCGTGGGCGTAATGGCCCAGAATGCGCGGGAAGGTGCCGTAAAACCGCGGATGCGGCATGCCCTGGCTGGTGACGCCGTAATCGGCGACGCAATTGCCGTCGGAGCCGACCAAGGCGGTCGGCGAGCGCACGATCTCGCGGATGTCGTCCTCGGAAATCGAGGTGATCAACACCCGGGTGGCGCCCTGGTCCTCGACCAGATAGTCGCAGACGGCGTCGAGCGGGTCGATGCCGCGCGCCGCCGCGAGGGCGCCAAACGTCTCTCCGGCATGTTGCGGCAGGTTGGGCGTGATCGAGATTTGGACATTGTCCCAGGACGGGATGCGGCCCCAATTGTTGAGCCCGTCGCGCTCGATTTCGGCGCGGATGCGGGCGCGCGCCTCGGGCTGCGCCAAACGCGCCAGCATCGCCGCCATGCCGCCCGACTGCACCCATTGCGGCAGCAAATTCTTCAAGGGGTTGCTGCCGGCGGCGTAAGGATAGCTGTCGCAGTCGACCGCGAGGCCCGCGGCCCGCGCGTTCTCGATCATCGCCAGGATTTGCCGGGCCTTGCCCCAATTGTCGAGGCCGGAGCATTTCAAATGCACGATCTCGACATGGACGGCGCAGGTTCGGGCGATGTCGAGCGCCTCCTCGACCGCGGCGACGACGTTGTTGGACTCGTCGCGCAGGTGAGTGAAGTAGAGAGCGTTGTGGCGTCTCAGCACATGGCCCAGCGCCACGATCTCGTCGCGCTCGGCGTAGCTGCCGGGCGGCGTGAACAACCCGGTCGAGAGGCCGAGCGCGCCCGCCTTCAGCGCCTCGTCGAGCAGTGCCGCCATCCGCGCCAGCTCGGCCGGGGTCGGCGCGCGCGCCGCCATGCCCATGACGTTGAGGCGCAGGGTGTGATGGCCGACCAGCATGCCGGCGTTGACCGCGGTCGCCGGAAACGTGTCGAGATAGTCGGGAAAGCTCGTCTCGCGGAACGGCAGCCACGGCGCGCTGGCCGAGAGGTAGTCGCGGATCAGCTCCAATTTGCCGGGCAGCACGGGTGCCACCGAGTACCCGCAATGGCCGATGATCTCGGTCGTCACCCCTTGGCGCAGCTTGCTCTCGGCCTTCGGGTTGATCGGCAGGGTGAAGTCGGAATGGGTCTTGATGTCGACAAAGCCGGGCGCGACCGCGAGCCCCGCCGCGTCGACGACCCTGGCCGAACCTTGCGGCAGGGACCGGCCGAGCGCCGCGACCCGCCCCTCGCGCACCAGCACGTCGCCGGTCTCGCCCGGCCGGCCGCTGCCGTCGACGACAAGGCCGCCCTTGACCAGGATGTCGCCGCCGGTCATCGCGGGCGCGCCATGTGCGCCTTCAAATCGTAGCTTTCGTCGGCGGCTTGCGCCGGGCTCAGCCGCGGGTCGCGCTCGAGGAGCCGGCGCGCGATGATGTGGTCGGCCGGGCGGTTGACCGACTCGACGCCGAGCAGACGGCCGTCCTTGAAGCAGAACACCGAAAAGCCGCGGCTCTCGGGGTCGCCGCGCAGCACGGCGGCGTCGTGGCCGGCGGTGATGCCGGCGATCTGCAATTTGAGGTCGCGCTGGTCGCTCCAGAACCACGGCACCTTGTCGTAGGGCGCGACCCGTTTGCCGGCGACGCGGGCGGCGACCTCGCGCGCCTGGTCGACGCCGTTCTGCACCGATTCGAGACGCACCCGGCCGGACGCAAAGCGCGTCGGGAAATTGGCGCAGTCGCCGATCGCCGAAATGGCCGGGGCGCCCGTCTGCAGCAATTCGTCGACGACGATGCCGTTCTCGACCGTGAGCCCGGCGTCGTGGGCAAGCTCGGCATTGGGGATCACGCCGATGCAGATCAGCACGAGGTCGGCCGGCAACACCCGGCCGTCGCCGGTCTCGACGCCGGTGACGCGGCGGCCGTCGCCGAGGATGCGCGCGACGCCGGTGCCGAGCGAGATCGCGGCACCCCAGCCGCGGTGCGCTTTGGTGAAAAATCGCGATGTCTGCGCCGAGACCACCCGGCCCATCGGATGACGGGTGACCTCGACGACGTGCACCGCCGCACCGGCGGCGAGCGCCACCGCGGCGAATTCGAGCCCGATAAAGCCGGCGCCGACCACCACCACGTCGCGCGCCCGGGCCAGCCGCTCGCGCAATATGTCGGCGTCCGCCAGGGTGCGCAGCGCAAAGACGCCGTCGAGCTCGGCACCCGGCACCGGCAACGCCCGGCAGCGCGCGCCGGTCGCGAGCACGATGTGGTCGCATTCGATGGTACCGCCGGAGGCGAGCCGCACGGAATGCCCCGGCCGGTCGACCGACACGACCGCGTCGCCGGCGACCAGCTCGATCCCCTGCTTTTCGTAAAACGCCTGCGGGCGCAGCCACAGCTCGTCGAGGCCGCTTTCGCCGGCGAGATAGGATTTCGACAAGGGCGGGCGCTGGTAGGGCAGCCCGGGCTCGTCGCCGATCAGCACGACGCGCCCGTCAAACCCCTCCTGGCGCAAGGACGAGGCGGCCTGAAACCCGGCCTGGCCGGCGCCGACGATGGCGACGACCGGACCCGGCATCAGACCTGGCTCTCGGGCAGGTAGACGACGAGCCCGTCCATCTCCGGCGTCACGACGAGCTGGCAGCTCAGCCGGCTGTTCGGCTTGCGCTCGCTCGCGGTGAATTCGAGCATCGCCTTTTCGTCGTCCGATTGCGTCGGCATGCGGTCGAGCTGCGGCTCGTCGACGTAGACGTGGCAGGTGGCGCACATCATCTCGCCGCCGCATTCGGCGACGATGCCGTCGACGCCGTTCAGGATCGCGCCGCGCATGACGCTGGTGCCGAGCGGAACGTCGAGCGCCTCGCGCGACCCGTCGGGATGAACATAGGTGATGCTGGGCATTCTCTTCCTATCGGTTGGGTGAGGCCGGTCGGTCGGGTGGGCCGGCGGCGCCTCGGCGGTTTCGGGCCGGGCAAGTTGCGACCGGCCGATTTCGGACCGGGTTGAAATGCCGGGTCAATTTGTCATCGCGCCGCGCTCCTCGCAACCACGGCCGTTGACCGGCGAGAATAGAGGTCAGGCCCGCAGCTTCACCACCGCTTCGTCGCCGTCGGCCGCGAGTTCGGCGCCGAGTGCGGCGCTCTCCTGCGCGATCTGGTCGAACGCCGCCGCCTCCTCGGCCAGCGTGCGCAAAACCGTGCGGTTGCGCTCGTCATGGCGGACGAACTGGAACGCGACCCGCTCGATCGCACCGCCGGCGCACGCGGCCCTGACCATCATGCCGAGCCAGTCGCCGTGCCGCCGCCCGCCGTGCCCGGTGTGAAACGAGAAGCTGCCGAGCCCGTAGAAGATCGGCTTGTCGTGGTAGACTTCGACCGGCAGCGAGTAATGCGGCCCGTGGCCGATCACGATGTCGGCGCCGGCGTCGATCGCGGCGTGAGCAATCTCACGCATATACTGCAGGACCTCGCGGCCGACCCCCCAATGGCACGAGGCGACGACGATGTCGGCTTGCGCGCGCAGCGCCGCCATGTCGTCGGCGAACCATCGCAGATAGTCCCGGTCGGCCCAGGTGACGATTTGCGGCGGCAGACCCGGCCGGTTGGCCGGCGGGCTCCCGCCATGCATCGGGATCTGGTAGGCGGTGTGGCCGCGGATCACCGCGATGCCGGTCGAATTGTCGCCGGCCTCGTGGTTGGTCGGCCAATAGACCGAGCTGCGCTGCAAAAAGCCGAAGCGCCGGCCCGCGCGCTCGACAACGACCGGCGCCCGGGCGAGCCTGCGGTCGCCGCCCGCCCCGGTGTGGGGAACGCCGATTTCGTCGAGCCGGGAGAGCGAGGCGGTGATCGCGGCCGCGCCGTAGTTGACGTTGTTGGCGACGCCGACGGCTTGCACTCCGCCCGATTTCAGCGCCTCGCCGGCGACCGCGGGGTCGGCGAAGAAGCCCTCATTGGCGACCGAATGCCCCGAGGGCTGCGGGCACAGACAGCATTCGAGGTTCGAGAACACGATGTCGGCGGCGCGGAACTCGTCGCGCACCAACGAGAACGGCACCGCCGGGTCGGTGACGTTCATCAGGTTCACGTCGCCGGTCAGGATCATCTTCGCCGTCATGTTTTCGACCCCAAAGCCAACCCGCGCTCGGCAGACGATAATCGCGCCCGCCCGAGGGCGCCATCCGAAAGCGCCCCGAGCCCGCGGGGAGGCAAAGGCCACGCCGGGGCTGATCGCAAGGCGAGTTGCTGGACCGCTGTCCGCGACAGGTGCCGCCGCGCAGGGCGGACGCGGGCGACGCCGATTGCAACGGCCTTGGCGACGGCAATCGCGGCAAACTGGCGCCGATGGAACCGGGTTTTAACGTCGGCGGCCTACTCTTGCGGCGTGATCTCGGCGGCTTTCGCTTTGGTTCTGCACCTGCTTGCGGCGACCGCGGCGCTGTCCCCGGCAACGCGCCCGGTCGCGTTTTCGGTGCCGGCCGCGGCGATTTCGGTGTGCTTTGCGCCGCAAGGCGATTGCGCGGGCTTTGCGATCGCGGCGATCGACCGGGCGCGGAGTCGCATCCTCGTCAACGCCTACAACCTGACGACCGGCGCCGGCATCGTCGAGGCGCTGGTGCGCGGCCGCGAGCGCGGCGTCGACGTGCGGCTGATCGCCGACAAGCGCACGCCGTGCGAGCGCAACACCGGGATCGACGCGCTCGCCGCCGCCGGGGCGCCGATCTGGATCGACCGCACCGTGCCGATCGCGCACGCCAAGACGATGGTCATCGACGACACCCTGACCCTGATGGGCTCGTACAACTGGACGCGCAACGCCGCGCGCAACTCCGAAGACTTGAACCTTGTCGACTCGCGCGCGGTGGCGGCGGCGTACGCCGCGCAATGGCGCAGCCGCCTCGCGGTCTCGGTGCCGTATGCCGGGCGCGAGGACTGGTGCCGGCCGCGCCGCGACCGCAATTCGCTGGACGGCGGCGGGTGAAGCCGTGACACTGAGCGGCAGGCGTAAAAAGGGGTGCGGCCGGCCTGAAAAAAGGGGAGTGGGGATGTTTGATCTGATCGTCGCGGGCGGGATGGCGGTCATGCCGGGGGCGGCCGAGCCCGCCGACATCGGCGTTTCCGGGGGCAAGATCGCGGCGATCGGCGCGCCGGGCGGCCTTGCCGCGGCGGGGGCGGCACGCACCGTCGACGCCGCGGGGCAGATCGTCATCCCCGGCGGGGTCGATCCGCATATCCATTGTAGCTCGCCGATCCCGTTTCCCGGCCGCAATGAGGATCTGCTGAGCGCGCCGCCCGAGCAGGTCAGCCGCGCCGCGCTCTACGGCGGCACGACGACATTGCTCGATTTCGCCCCCTGTCCGCCCGACGAGCCGCTGCAGCGCTCGATCGAGCGGCGCCAGCGCGAATGGGCCGGCGCCTGCCATTGCGACTACGGCTTTCATCTGCTGCTGCACGGGAAGTTGTGGCAAGGCGTGCTCGACCCCTTGCCCGAGGCGATCGAGGAGGGGCACGCGTCGGTCAAGATGTTTACGACCGACATCCGGCCGAACCGGCTCGGGCGCATGGTGCAGTTCGGCGACATCTGGGAGGTGCTGAAGATCCTCGCGGGCGCGGGCGGGCTCGCCGCGATCCACGCCGAGGACAACGACATCGTCATGCACATGTACGAGAAGCTGATCCGCGAGGACCGCGTCGGCTTTGAGAACATGGCCGAGGTGCACAACACGCTCAGCGAGGACCTGTCGTTCAACCGCGTGATCCGGCTCGCCGAAAATGTCGCCGGGGCGGCGCTCTACATGGTGCACGTCTCGGCCGCGAGCGGCGTTGCGGCGATTGCCGCGTCGCGGGCGCGCGGGTTTCCGATCTACGGCGAGACCTTGCACCAATACCTGCTCTACAACGCCGAGGACTACAAGCGGCCAGGCGGGCAGATGTTCCACACCTACCCGTCGCTCAAATTTCCCAAAGACCAGGAGGCGCTGTGGGCGGCGACCGATCACGGTGCGATCCAGGCGATCGCCACCGACGAGGTGTGCTGCCCGCTGCAGGTCAAGCTGCAGGGAAGCCGGATCGACGACACCACCGGCGGCAATTCCGGGGTCGAGCCGCGGGTGTCGCTGATGTACACGCACATGGTCGAAAAGCGCGGGTATGCGCTGACCGATTTTGTCGGGCTGACCTCGGCGAACGCGGCGCGGATCATGGGCCTTTATCCGCGCAAGGGCGCGCTCGCGGTCGGCTCGGACGCCGACATCGTGCTGCTCGACCCGCGGGCGCGGCGGGTCTTGCGCACGGAGGATCTGCACGAGACCGACTACACGCCATGGGAGGGCCACGAGGTCGCCGCCTGGCCGAGCATGACGATCCTGCGCGGCAAGATCGCCGTTGAAAACGGCCGATTTTTGGGGGCACCCGGGGACGGTCAGTTTCTGCCGCGCAAGATCGGCGACGCCATCCGTGCCCGCCCCGCGGTATGAGCACGCTCCCGCGCCGGCGCCAAGCCTCCGCTCGCCGCGCCGAGGAGGCGGTCTTGACCCTCAGTAGCGTTTGACGGCGCGCGCCGGCGGCGGGTCGCGATAGATCTGCAGCCGGGTGACCCGCAGGCCGGCGACACCATGGGCCTCGATCGCCTTTTGCCAGCCGTGGAATTCCTCGATCGACAATTGATAGCGGCGACACGCCTCCTCGAGGGTCAGCGCGCCGTCGCGCACCGCGTTGACGATTACCGCCTTGCGCCGCGCCACCCAGCGCTTCGTGTCGGGTGCCGGCAGAAGATTTTCCGCGGCGGCCATGTCTTTCTCGTCCATGGCGAGAGATTAGGTGAGGACAACTTAAAGAATTGCTAAGTCAACCTGTTGAAGGCGAGGCCGGAAGTTATTAACCCGGTGATTGCTTCTATCCCCAATCTCGGCACCAACGCGGCGCCGATCGGCCCCGCAAAAAGGCCGGCGTTGCCGGCCGCCGGGAACCCGCCGCCAGGGGCTTGTCCGGGGCACCGCGCCCGGTTCCGCCCGCTATGCGGAAATGCGCGCGGAATCAACAAGCTCGATGCGATTCTCGCGCTTGAAGCGGATCGACCCGATTCATATACTCCGCGCGCTTTTTTACGGTTTCGGGGAGATCGATGCCTCCGTCGCTGCCGCCAGGTTATCGCCCGTCCGAAGGCGAAGAATTTATGAGTCCGCTTCAGGTCGAATACTTTCGGCAGAAGCTGCTGCGCTGGCGCCAGCTGCTGGTCGCCGAATCCACCGACACCTTGCAGCATCTCAAGGAGGAAAGCCTGCTCAAGCCCGATCTGACCGACCGGGCGTCGCTCGAGGCGGAGCGGACAATCGAGCTGCGGACGCGAGCGCGCGAGCGCAAGCTGATTTCAAAGATCGACGCCGCGCTCGACCGGATCGAGCACGGGACCTACGGCTATTGCGAGGAAACCGACGAGCCGATCGGGATCCGCCGCCTCGAGGCGCGCCCGATCGCCACCCTCAGCATCGAGGCGCAGGAGCGGCACGAGCGCATGGAGCGCACACACCGGGACGATTGAGGGCCTCGCGCTGGCATCCGATGGCAAGCGGCTGCACCGCAGCTTGAAACAAAATAAGAACAAAAGGGTTGCAACCCCGCTACGCTTTGGTAGAGTGATGCGGGCCTAAAACTTCTAAGGCGAGAATCACGATGACTACCGCAGCAAACCCGGCTGGCGCTGCCCGGGCACGGCGTGTCGGCTTGTGGCCTGGCGGCGCGCTGACCGTTTGTCGTTGCTTGTCATGGTTGCATCGGTTTGCCCGGACGGCGCCGTTGTTTGCCGCGCTGTCGGGGCTCGCCGCAGCCGCAGCCGTCGTCGAGGCGCTGGCCGGCAAGGCCGGCCCGATGACGCCGGCGACGCTGATCGGGGTCGCGCTGATGGCGGCGGCGATCGGCGCGGCCGGCCGGGTCGGCGGGGTGGTCGAGCAATGGCTCGCGGTCCTCGGCCAGGCCTTTGACGCGGATCCCGAGCCGCAGCTGGTCGCCGCCTCCGACGGCCGCGCGGTCGAGGCGAATCTCGCATTCGAGCGCTTGTTCCCGGCCGCCGGCGAGGCGGCGCTCGACCTGGCCGAGCGCGCCGCGGCACCCGCCGCGGCCGCGGCGTTTCGCTCGCTGCGCGAGCGGGCGACCGCCGGCGAGCCCGCTATTGCCGCGGTTGCGCTGCGGCTGGCCGATGGCGGCCCGCCGCGACTTTTCGAGGTTGCGGCCGAACCCGCGGCAGCCTCTTCGGCATACCGCTTGTGGCGGTTTCGGGAGCTGGGCGAGCACCGCTCGCGGCAACTGCGCGCTGACGAGACGGCATCGGCCGACACCCGTGAGCGCGCGGTGGCTGGGTCTGTCCCGGGCATCGGTTGGTTGCGCGACCGGGCTCAACGGTTTTTTGCCGACGCGCCGGTCGGCATCGCCGTGGTCGACCGCGCCGGCCGGTTCATCGACGCCAACCCCGCGCTTGGGGAATTGTTCGATGCCCCCCCGGAACACCTGAGCGGGCGCGAGCTGATCGGCTGGCTCAGCCCGGACCACCGCGGCGGCATCGCGGCAATGCTCGCCGATGCGGCGGATGGGCATGTGGACGGCACGGCGGTCGAAATCCGCCTGCAACCACCCGGCGAACGTACCATGGTCATGCTGCTCAGCCGCCTTGACCGGCCGGAGGAGCCGAGAGCGCCCAGCGCCGACCCCGGCCGGGGCGTCACCCTCTATTTCATCGACGTGACCGAGCGCAAGCAACTGGAAACGCAGTTTGCCCAGTCGCAAAAGATGCAGGCAGTGGGTCAGCTCGCCGGCGGGGTCGCGCACGATTTCAACAATCTGCTGACCGCGATGATCGGCTTTTGCGATCTCTTGCTGCTGCGGTCGCGGCCCGGCGACCCGGCCTTTGCCGACATTATGCAGATCAAGCAGAACGCCAGCCGCGCCGCCAATCTTGTGCGCCAGCTGCTGGCGTTTTCGCGGCAGCAGAGCCTGCAGCCGCGGGTGCTCGACGTGACCGATGTTCTCGTCGAGCTGTCGCACCTGCTGCGGCGGTTGATCGGCGAGAACATCGAGCTCGACTTCGCCCACGGGCGGGACCTTGGCCTGGTCAAGGTCGACCAGGGGCAGCTCGAGCAGGTCGTCATCAACCTCGCGGTCAACGCCCGCGACGCCATGCCGAACGGCGGCCGGCTGACAATCCGCACCGAAAATTCGCAGCAGCCTTGCGCGGTCCGCCGCGGACACGAGCTGATGCCGGCCGGGGACTATGTGTTGATCGAGGTCGCCGACACCGGCATCGGCATCGCGCCGGGCGACCTTGCGCGAATTTTCGAGCCGTTTTTTTCGACAAAGGCGGTGGGGTCGGGCACCGGGCTCGGCTTGTCGACGGTCTACGGCATCGTCAAGCAGACGGGCGGGTTCGTGTTTGTCGACAGCAACCCCGGCTGCGGCGCGTCGTTTGCGATTTATCTGCCGCGCCATCAGGGTCGAGGAAACGTGACCACGGCGCCAGGCGACATCGCCGAGCCGGTCGCGCCGCGCGACCTGACCGGAAGCGGCACGATCATGCTGGTCGAAGACGACGACGCGGTGCGGATGTTCGGCGCGCGCGCGTTGCGCAACAAAGGCTACCGCGTTGTCGAGGCGCGCAGCGGCGAGGACGCCCTCGAGCTGATCCGAACCGCGGTCGACCCGCTGGACCTGCTGATCAGCGACGTCGTGATGCCGCAAATGGACGGGCCGAGCTTGATCCGCGAGGTGCGCAGCCACGATCCCGGCATCAAGGTGATCTTTATGTCGGGCTATACCGAGGACGCGTTTCGTCAACGGCTCGACAGCGATTGCGACATTCACTTTCTGTCAAAGCCGTTCACGTTGAAACAGCTCGCGGCCAAGGTTAAGGATATCTTGGGGGGCGAGTTTCGGAGACCCGGATTTTCCGATTGCGTTTTTGAACAAAACGAGTACATTTATCGTCCGGCGGCGCGTTGCACGGCAGCGTCGGCTGTGAAATAACGGAGGGCCTGGGCATGCAGACGGCATTGCGCCTGTTGGACAAGGAAGCGATGGACAAGCAGCGGGCATTGGATGCCGCACTCGGGCAGATCGAACGGGCCTTTGGCAAGGGCTCGATCATGAAGCTCGGCTCGCACGAGGCCGCCGCCGACATCGAGGTGATCTCGACGGGCTCGCTCGGTCTCGACATCGCCCTTGGCATCGGCGGGCTGCCACGCGGCCGGGTCATCGAAATCTATGGGCCGGAGAGCTCGGGCAAGACGACCCTCGCGCTGCACGTCGTCGCCGAGGCGCAGCGCGCCGGCGGCACCTGCGCCTTTATCGACGCCGAGCATGCGCTCGACCCCGGCTACGCCCGCAAGCTCGGGGTCAACGTCGACGATTTGTTGATCTCGCAGCCCGACGCCGGCGAGCAGGCGCTCGAAATCACCGACACCCTGGTGCGCTCGGGTGCCATCGACGTGCTGGTCATCGATTCGGTCGCGGCCCTGGTGCCGCGCGCCGAACTCGAGGGCGAAATGGGCGACAGCCATGTCGGGCTGCACGCCCGGCTGATGAGCCAGGCGTTGCGCAAATTGACCGGCTCGATCTCGCGGTCGCGGGCGATGGTCATCTTTATCAACCAGATCCGCCTCAAGATCGGCGTCATGTTCGGCAACCCGGAGACGACGACCGGCGGCAACGCGCTCAAATTTTACGCTTCGGTTCGGCTCGACATCCGCCGTATCGGCGCGATCAAGGAGCGCGACCAGGTGATCGGCAACCAGACCCGCGTCAAAGTCGTCAAGAACAAGATGGCGCCGCCGTTCAAGGTCGTCGATTTCGACATCATGTACGGCGAAGGCGTCTCCAAGCGCGGCGAGCTGATCGACCTCGGCGTGCAAGCCGGGGTCGTCGAGAAATCCGGCTCGTGGTTTTCGCATGAGGGCCAGCGCATCGGCCAGGGCCGCGAAAACGCCAAGACCTATCTGCGCGACCATCCCGATGTCGGCGAGACGATCGAGCGCGCGATCCGCGGCAACGCCGGTCTCGTCGCCGAGGCGATGATGGCCGCCCCCGGCGAGGCCGCCGCCGACGAATAGTTCGCCGCGGGCGGCGTCGTGGAACTCATCCTGGCCCGCGATCGCGGGCGCCCCCTGGACTGCGCGGTCGCAAGGAAATCGAGGCGGCCAAGGCGCCTTCTCATGTCTCCGCTTGACACGAACGCGATCCGCGGGCGCGCCGCGCCCGAGGCGGATCGAACGGCTGGACAGGTGGCGGCCCGATCCTCTATACGGCCGCGCCGGTGCGCCCAGGTAGCTCAGTTGGTAGAGCAACGGACTGAAAATCCGTGTGTCGGTGGTTCAATTCCTCCCCTGGGCACCATCAATCGTTTTCAGGGTAGCCGCCCACCCCGAGCAGGCCGGCTGCTGGGTTCTCAGCCTTTATGCGCGAGAGCTCGCGAACGTGGCAAATCGCGTTCCCCGGCGCCGCCGCCCGCAAACTACGGCTGCGTAAGCGCAAATTCTTGCAACACTCGATCAGTTCGGAAATGCCGGGCCCGCGCCGGCACCCGACAGTGCGGTGTTTCCGAGGCGGCATTTTGCCGGCCGCGGCCGCGGCGACGCCCGCGGCTTGCCGCAATTTTCAGCCGGCGCCGATTTGCCGGTATGGACCAAGCGAACGCATCGGCGATAGAGTGAAACCGAGGCCGCGCGCGGCGGCAACGAACGGCGACAAGGAGGGAATCCGATGCCCAACGACCCGACGCCCGAGACCAACGGTCAGACCCCCCGCATGCAGCAAGGGGCGCTGCACGGTGTCCGGGTGGTCGATCTGACCCAATTCGAGGCCGGCACGTCCTGCACCTTAACCTTGGCGTGGCTCGGCGCCGAGGTGATCAAGGTCGAGGAGCCGACCAGGGGCGAGCAGGGGCGCGGCGCGTCGACCGACAAAAAGGGCGTCGATTCCCAATATTTCATGCTGCTCAACGCCAACAAAAAGAGTGTTACCGCCAATCTGAAGACCGACCAGGGGCGCGCCATTCTACGCGGGCTGATCGAAAAGGGCGATGTCTTTGCCGAGAATTTCGCTCCGGGCGTCATCGAGCGCCTCGGCTTTGGCTATGACGTGGTCCGCGAAATCAACCCCCGCATCATTTACGTTTCGGTCAAGGGCTTTGGCGAGGACAGCCCTTACAAGAACTACCTCGCCTTTGACATGATTGCGCAGGCGACCGGCGGTGCGATGTCGATCACCGGCGAGGCCGACGGCCGGCCGATTAAACCCGGTCCGACAATCGGCGACACCGGCACCGGCCTGCACGCCGCGATCGGCGTCTTGGCGGCGCTGTATCAGCGCCAGTTCACTGGCCAAGGGCAAAAAATCCAATGCGCGATGCAGGAATGCGTCATCAATTACGGCCGCATCTCCTACGCCGCCCAATATTTGTGGGGCCATGCCGCGCCGCGCTTGGGCAATCAGAGCATCATGGGCACCAATTCTCCGAGCGAGGCCTATCCGTGCAAGGGCGGCGGCCCCAACGACTATTGTTATATCTACACTTCACGCGCCAACCCGCAGCATTGGGAGCGAATCCTGAAGATGATGGGGCGCGAAGACCTGATCGGCGATTCGCGTTTCGACAGCCCGGAGGAGCGGTTCAAGAACCGCCATGTCGTGGACGAAATGCTTTCTGAATGGACCAAGCAATACGACAAGCTCGAAGTTATGAAGCGGCTTGGCGAGCAGGGCATTCCCGCCGGCGCTGTCATGGACACGATGGAATTGTCCGAAGATCCCGAGCTCAACCGACGCGAAATCTTCGTCACCGTCAAGCATCCGGTGCGCGGCGACTTCAAGATGCCGGGCTGGCCGGTCAAAATGAGCGGCTCGAAAGTGCCGATCACAGCCTCCCCGCTGCTCGGCGCCGACACCGACGCGGTCTACAGCGACCTGCTCGGCCTTAGCGAGGAAGAGCTCGCCAAGCTGCGCGAGGAAAAGGCCATCTGACGGGCGCGCGTCCGCGACCTGCTTGGTCGACACAGGGCGCTTTCCGCCGGAGGGGCCGGACGGGCCGCAATGCCCGCGCCGGCTCTCCGCCGCCCTGCAAAGCCGGGCGTAACGAGGAAACCTGATGAGCGCCACCTCGCAAGGATCGGGTAGCCCGTTTGCGCTCGGCGCCGCGACCCCGCTCGCCAACAGCCGTTGGGAACCGGCCGAGAGCTATCCCGACCCGGCCATTCGCACCCTCGACCCGCGATTTGACGCGATCAAGCCGCCGTTCAACGCGGCGGTCGAACGGCTCGCCAGCGGCTTTCGCTGGGCGGAAGGCCCGGTATGGTTCGGCGACGGCCGCTATCTGTTGTGGAGCGACATTCCGAATAACCGCATCATGCGTTGGGACGAGGAGACCGGCGTGTGCGCGGTGTTTCGCAAGCCGTCCAGTCATTCGAACGGCAACACCCGCGATCGGCGGGGGCGCCTTGTCACCTGCGAGCACGAAGGCCGGCGCGTGACCCGCACCGAGTATGACGGGTCGATCACCGTCATTGTCGACCGTTTCGCGGGCAAGCGCCTCAACTCCCCCAACGACGTGGTTGTAAAATCCGACGATTCGATCTGGTTTACCGACCCGCCATTCGGGATCCTCGGCAATTACGAAGGCGAGCGGTCGCCGGTCGAGCTGCCGACCAACGTCTACCGCGTCGACGGCAGGACCGGCGAGGCAACCGTGGTCGCCGGCGATGTCAAGGGACCCAACGGCTTATGCTTTTCGCCCGATGAAACGCGGCTCTACGTCGTTGAGTCGCGCGCCGTGCCGCGCCAGATCCGCGTCTTCGACGTGACCGCGGACGGGTCGCGGCTCACCAACGACCGGGTTTTTGTCAGCGCCGGCGACGGCACGCCGGACGGCTTCCGCTGCGATGTCCACGGCAATCTGTGGTGCGGGTGGGGGATGACCGCGGCCCCGAACGGGGTCGTCGTCTTTGCCCCGGACGCGACAATGATCGGCCAGATTCTGCTCCCCGAGCGCTGCGCCAACCTGTGCTTTGGCGGGCGCCGGCGCAACCGGCTGTTCATGGCGGCAAGCCAATCGGTCTACGCGGTTTACGTCAACACCGAGGGCGCCGTCGGCGGCTGAACCTGGCGCCCCAACAGCCGCAAACGCAGCGGTTTAGGTGACCCGCCATCCGCCGGATCGCAAAACCGGAGCGCCCTAGCCCAAAAATACAGGTTTTTGCCGCTAGTGCGATCGGCGGCGTTAACATATTGTGAGGCGTTCAACTGCCGGAGGAACAGATGAAACGCCTTTTCCTGCTGTGCTCGGCCCTTGCGCTTGCCGCCTGCGCACAGCCGGCGCCGCCGCCGCCCACTGCCGCCGCACCTCCACCGCCGCCGCCCCCGCCGGAACACAACTTTACCGTCTTTTTCGACTGGGACAGGGCAAACATAACCCCGGAGGGCGCGCAAATCGTCGAGGCCGCGGCCGCCACCTTCAAATCCGAGCCACCGGTCCCGCTTCAGGTTATCGGCCACACCGACACATCGGGCTCCCCCGACTACAACCTGCGCCTGTCGCAGCAGCGCGCCCAGAACGTCGCAACCGCGTTGTCGCAAGCGGGCGTGCCGCAGAGCGACATGACGGTCAGCGGGGTCGGCGAAAACGACCTCAAAGTATCGACGCCGCCTGGCGTGCGCGAGCCGCAGAACCGCCGGACCGAAATCATCGAGGGCGGGTCGGCGCCGCCCCCGCCGCCCCCATCCGGGCCGCCCCCGGCGCCGGGCTCCTAGCGTTCGGGCCGCGGGCACAAGAATGGGCGCCCGCACCGGGCGCCCTTTTCGTTTGCAAGGGTCTTGACCGTCGACGATCATGGCGTCGGCGCCACCGGCTGAAGCTCGGCCCCCGGCACCCCAAAATCGGTTACATGTCGTCGCTGGCCACCCGGCTTCGCCCGAGCCGGCAATGCCCCGAGCGACGGAGCCCGACGCAGCCGACCCCACCCTGCACACGCCGAAGGACAAAGCCATGCTGAGCGGCGCCTATCGCTTTCCGCAAATGGAAAGCGTCGTTTTCGGAACGCGCTATGCCGAGGCGGTGGCGCGGGAGGTCGACCGGCTCGAGGCGCGCGCCGTCTTTGTGCTGGCGAGCGGCACCCTGTCGCGCGAGACCGATCTTGTCGAGCGGCTGCGGCAGACGCTGGGCAACCGCTTTGCCGGGCTGTGCGCCAAGATCGGCGCGCACACGCCGCGCACCGACGTCGTCGCCGCCGCCAACCTGGCGCGCGAGGCCGGCTCCGACCTGATCGTGACCTTGGGCGGCGGCTCCGTCACCGACGCGGCAAAGATGGTCGGGCTGTGCCTCGGCAACGGGGTGACGGCGCCCGACCAGCTCGACGAGCACCGCGCCACGGTCGCCGCGGACGGGACGACGCGGCGCCCCGCGGTCAAGCCGCCGGGCGTGCGCATGATCGCGATCCCGACGACCCTGTCGGCCGGCGAGTTCTCGGCCGGCGCCGGCTGCACCGACACGAGCCGCCACGTCAAGGAGAGCTTCAGCCACCCGCAGATGATCCCGCGCGCGGTCATCCTCGACCCGGCGGCGAGCGTTCCGACGCCCGAATGGCTGTTTTTGTCGACTGGCATCCGCGCCCTCGACCATGCGGTTGAGGACATCTGCTCGATAGACGGCCAGCCGATCTCGGAAGGGGCAGCGTTTCACGCGCTGCGGCTTTTGGGAAAAGGCTTGCCGGCGGTCAAGGCCGACCCCGCCGACCTCGACGCGCGGCTCGACTGCCAGTTGGGCGCGTGGCTGTCGATGGTCGGGTCGCAGAGCGGGGTCAGCAAGGGTGCGAGCCACGGCATCGGCCACGTGCTCGGCGGCACGGCGGGCGTGCCGCACGGCTACACCTCCTGCGTCATGCTGCCGCATGTGCTGCGCTTCAACCGCGAGGTCAACGCCGACCGGCAGGCGCGGGTCAGCGAGGCGCTCGGCCGCCCGGACGCGGCGGCGGCCGATGCTGTCGGAGGGCTGGTCTCGGAGCTCGGTCTGCCGACGCGGCTTCGCGATGTCGGGGTCCGGGAGGACCAGCTCGACGTGATCGCCGAGAATTCGATGCACGACCGCTGGATCCACACCAACCCGCGCAAGATCGACGGCCCGGCGGTCGTGCGCAGCCTGCTCGACGCCGCCTGGTGACCGCCGCCGGGTAGCAAAGGGCGGCGCGCCGGTCTCGACGGCCCGGGCGGTCACGCCGCTTTTGCGCCGCGCGGCTGAAGTGCGGCGAGTGCGGGTCGCGGAACGTCGATTTGGCCGTGACCGGGACCGAACGCTGTCAGGCAACTCCGCCGCACGCGAAGCGCGCCTTACCGTTGCCCAAAATGCCCGAAGAGTCGATCCCGGCCCATGTCGGGGAGGGAGACGAAAAATGAGAAACATTTACCGGGCTTTGGTTTTGGCAGTCGTCGTTGTCGGTGCTGCTCTCGCGGCCGATCGGGCGAGCGCGCAGCAGAACGTCGTCTGCACCGGCCAGCTGGCAGCCGGCACCTATAATAATGTAACCGTGCCAACTGGTGCGGCCTGCGGGCTAAACCTTACCGCCGTAACCGTCATTTCCAACGTAACCATACGATCGGGGTCAATTTGTCCTGCGTCGGCAACACTCCGGCACCAAGCGACGGCGGGACTCCGAATACTGTGACCGGCATCAAAAGCGGGCAGTGCGTCGGGTTGTAGGATAACGAAAACAGCCCCGCCGAACCGCGGCCCCCAAAAGGATGCATTCACGCCGTCTGGGCGCGGCGCAGCACGCCCAGAGCCGCAAAGCCGCTCGCCAACAGCGCGAGCGGGCCGGGCTCGGGGAGCGCCGGCGGACCACCCGAGGTCGGGACAAACGCCAGCGAGCCGGTAAAGGCGTCCTCGTCGTGCAGCTCGTTGTCTTGCGTCATCGACGCCGTGACGAGGGTGCCGTCGAAATTGCCGGCGGTGTTGGCCACCGCGTCGCCGACCGCGAGCGCGCTGCCTGCCCAGTTTTCAAAGCTCAGGCTGCCGGCACTGGTGAAATTCCACAATACGTCGGCCGCACCGGTGAATTCGTTCAGGTTCGGCAGGCTGCCAGTGCCGCTGACGTTGATGATGAGCGTGTTGACGCCGTTCACGTTGACCCCGTGAAAATTCTGGTCGTTCAGCGCGGCGACCGTCGTGTCGACCACGTCGTAGGTTTTTCCTGCGTAGGTGTGGGCGGGGGTCGCGGTGATCGTCGCATTGTTCAGCGCATTCCCGGTGAGGGTCTGGTCCGCGGTAAGCGCCGCAAGCGCATTCGACAAATCGGTCAACGGCGTCTCAAAGGTCGTGGTGAAACCCGGCAATGGGAAGGCGACCGCGGCCGACACCTTGGCGGCGGTGTGCCCGGCCTCGACCGAGCCGGTGTTGTTGCCGGCGTAGTAAAGATTGCCGCCCTTGACCGCGGCGCTGGTGTTGCCGGCGACATTGGCCGAGCCGCCCGAATTTTGCAGGCTCACCGCCGACCCGCTGAGCGCGCCGCCGACATAAAGGTTCGACCCGCCCTCGACATTGAGCGCGTTGCCGCCGGAGGCGCTGCCGTACACGTTGAGGCCGCCAAACTGGTAGGTGGAGCCGGATACCGTCAGCGGGGCGTTGCCGGCGCAGTTCTTGAAGCAGAAATTGGCGGTGGTGTCGCTAAAGCCGCCGCCGACCGCGGCGCGCCCTTCGGTCTCGCTCGAGTTGACGGTGAGCGAGCCGAACACGACCTGGTTGAAGTCGGCGAGGCTCGCCTGGTCGAGGCTCAGCTCCGACGCGGTCAAGGTCCCGGCGTGCGCGCTGCCGAACAGCGCCAGGCCGCCAAAGAATACCGCCGCCGGCCGCAGCCCGGCCTTTGCAAGGGGCTTCATGTGTTCGTTTCCTTGTGCCGCGGCTGCCATGCCTAAAGGGAATGCTTTTCGACAGCCGCGTTCGCTCGAATATCGGGAATATCCGAGAAGTGATAAAGCCAAGTTTTTCTAAAAGATGATTAACTTCGTTAATACCTAGGGGTAATATTACCTGGTAAGATTTGAAGAACGGCTCGGCCGGTGCGGCAATGGGATCGGCGCCGGTTGTTACATGCTATGATCGCAGATGTGGCGTGTCGATCCGAGACGGAAATGCCTAAGATACTTTAAGCCCGCCTTGCCGCCTGACCAGCGACAACGGTCGGCAGCCGACGCTTACGGCACCGCCGCCACAGCAATAAAAGGGTCGGTCATTCAAGTTGTGCGAACCGCCCCCTCGCCGTCGCCCCCGCGCAGGCGGGGTCCAGGGCAGGCACTCGTTGCCCGCCGCCCCCTGTTCAAGCCAGGGCTAGCGCTCGGTGCCCGAAGCTCTGGGTTCCCACTTTCGCGGGAATGACGAAGAGGTAAGGGATGGGTGCTAAATGCCAGAATGGATCCGTCAGTTACTGGTGCGAAAGGTGTAAGTGCAGCTTGGCGATTTGATACGGGCTGTGACTTTATCTTGGTGAATATGCCCCGTCATGGTTATCATTCCATTACGCAAAACGTGAGTGGCGCGGAAATTCCCATATTCATCGACAGTGCCGCGTAATATCGTGTCAAATCGCGGGTCATATTTAAATTGGACTTGGCCGCCCGATATGGTCAGGGGATAAACCGCACCCAAGGGAGGCGGGGTGCAATCGCCGCTGATGACTTTCCTGAGCGTAAGCTCGCCGACATACTGGCCGTCAAACTTGGTCGAGCCTTGGGCCCACGCGGTGCTGCCGAACGCCGCGCCCAGCAGCAGGCCCAGTCCTAGCTCTTTCAACATTCTTTCTTCCCGGTTCCGGTTCAGCCGTCCGTTTTCGCACGACAGCGGAGCCGATTTAAATCAAATGGGTCGCAAGGCAAACGGGTATTCGCGGCACCGGCGCCGGCGAGCGCGTTTGGCGTTAGCGTATTCCCGCGAGCGCCCGCAGACGGCATGATGCGGGCGGCGGCGCCAAGCGGGCGCGGCGCGGACGCTCGGCGCCAAGGAGGAAGGGATGAAGTTCGGCATATTTTATGAGCTGCAATTGCCGCGGCCGTGGGAACCGGGCGGCGAATTCCGCCTCTACCAGGACGCCCTCGACCAGGTCGAATTGGCCGACCGGCTCGGCTACGACTTCGCGTGGGAGGTCGAGCATCATTTCCTTGAGGAATATTCGCATTCCCCGGCACCCGAGGTGTTTCTCGGCGCCGCCAGCCAGCGCACGAAGAACATTCGGCTGGCGCACGGCATCATGCAACTGACGACGAGCCCGCCGGCGCGGGTCGCCGAGCGTATCGCCGCCCTTGATCTCGTCAGCCGCGGCCGCGTCGAGTTCGGCATGGGCGAGAGCGCCAGCAGCACCGAGCTCGAGCCCTTTGGCCGCGCCTTTGAGGAAAAGCGCGCCGTGTGGGAGGACGCGGTGCGCGCCATCGTCCCGATGTTTAAGGACGGCGGCTGCGAATACCACGGCACGTATTTCGATTTTCCGCTGCGCAACGTCGTGCCAAAGCCATTGCAAAAGCCGCATCCGCCATTGTGGTGCGCGTGCTCGCAACTGGAGACGATCGAGATGGCCGGGCGCCGCGGCTTGGGCGCGCTCGCGTTTCAGTTTTTGAGCGCCGAGGCGGCCCATGCCTGGGTCCACGCCTATTACAACGCCTTTACCAAGCGGCAGGAAAAGCTCGCCGACTACGTGACCAACCCGAACCTCGCCTTGACCAGCTACTTCATGTGCGCCGAGACTGACGAGGAGGCGCGCCGCCGCGCCGACGGCATCCCGTTTTTCCAGTTCGCGCTGCGCTTTTACGGTTTGAGCCCGACCCGCGAGCGGCCGAAACCGGGCGAGGTCAATTTGTGGGACGAGTACGAGAAATGGAAGCGCGCCAACCCCGAGGGGCTGCAGCGCGCCTTGTCGGGCGGGCTGATCGGCTCGCCCGAGACGATAAGGCGCAAATTGCGGCGGTTCGAGACCTCGAACATCGACCAGGTGATCTTTTTGAACCAGGCGGGCAAGAACACGCACGCGCACATCTGCGAGAGCCTCGAGCTCTTCGCGCGCGAGGTGATGCCCGAATTCCACGCCCACGAAGCCGAGCACCAGGCGTGGAAAGAGCGCGTCCTCAACCGCGAGATCGAGCTGGAAGAGATCGACACCCAGCCCTACCGCGACCGCTACGGCCCCAATTCGGTGCAGGTCGCCCGCGCGCGGGCGGCGGAGTAGGCGCGCGGCGGCAGCCGATGCCGCTGGCGCGCAGGAATGATTGAGCCTACGGTTGCCCGATGACCACGAGCGCGGGCGCGATCGACAGCATCGAGATGGTGCGCCGGCTCGTCGGCTTCGACACCACGAGCCGCGGCTCGAACCTGGCGTTGATCGAGTTTGTGCGCGACTATCTCGACCATTACGGCGTGGCGAGCGAGCTTGTCTTTGACGAGACCGGCAACAAGGCCAACCTCTACGCCACCGTCGGGCCGGCCGGGATCGGCGGGATCATGTTGTCGGGCCATACCGACGTCGTCCCGGTCGACGGCCAGGACTGGCACAGCGACCCGTTTTCGGTGCTCGCCAAGGACGACCGGCTCTATGGCCGCGGCACCGCCGACATGAAAAGCTTTATCGCGGTGGCGCTGGCATTGCTGCCGAACATCGCTGCGCGGCGGTTGCGAACCCCGATCCATTTCGCCTTTTCCTATGACGAGGAGGTCGGCTGCCGCGGCGCGCGCCGCCTGGTCGCGGCGATCGGCAAGCGCCCGGACCGCCCGCGCCTGTGCATTGTCGGCGAGCCGACGATGATGCAGCCGGTGACCGGGCACAAGGGCAAGCGCAGCTTTCACTGCGCGGTGCACGGGTTCGAATGCCATTCGGCGCTGACCCATCTCGGCGTCAACGCGATCGAGGCCGCGGCCGAAATGATCGCGCACCTAAAGGCGATGGCGCGGCGCAAGCGCGACCACGGCCCGTTCGACCGGGACTTCACGCCGCCCTACACGACGATCCAGACCGGTGTCGTCCGCGGCGGCACCGCGCTCAACATCGTGCCCAAGGAATGCAGCTTCGATTTCGAGTTCCGGCTGCTGCCCGGCGACGATCCCGAGGCCGGCATCGCCGAATTGCGCGCGCTTGCCGCTGAACGGCTGCTCCCCGAGATGCGCGCGGTGCGCCCCGAGGCGGCGATCCTGTTCGAGGAGCTGAGCGCGTTTCCTGGGCTCGACACCCCGGTCGACGCCGAGATCACGCGGCTCGTCGCGTCGCTGAGCGGTGCGAACGGCACCGGCAAGGTCGCCTTTGGCACCGAGGGCGGGCTGTACCAGCAGGCCGGGATCGAGACCGTCGTCTGCGGCCCGGGCTCGATCGAGCAGGCGCACAAGCCCGACGAATTTATCGATCTCGACCAGATCGCGCAGTGCGAGAGGTTCATCGGCCGGTTGTTCGACGGTGTCGCCGCCTGACGCAGCCCCCCTGGCGCGCGCCGTGCTGTTCGACCTCGGCGGCGTCCTTGTCGACTGGAGCCCGCGCCACCTCTACCGCCGGATCTTCGCCGAGGAGGCGGCGATGGAGGAGTTTCTCGCGACGGTCTGCACCCAGGCGTGGAACGAGGAGCAGGATTTGGGGCGGCCGTTCGCCGAGGGCGTGCGGCTCTTGGCCGAGCAGTTTCCGCACCGCGCCGAGGAAATCCGCGCCTACGACGCGCGCTGGCACGAGATGCTGAAGGGGCCGATCGAGGGCAGCGTCGCACTCCTCGGCGAATTGCGCGCCCGCGGCGTCGGCCTGTTCGCGCTGACCAACTGGTCGGCCGAGAAGTTTTCGGTCGGCCGCGCCCGGTTCGCGTTTTTCGACTGGTTCGAGGGAATCGTCGTCTCCGGCGAGGAGCGCGTCAAAAAGCCTGACCCGCGGATTTTCGAGCTGGCCATCCGCCGCTTTGGCCTCGACCCGGGTGCGACGGTGTTTGTCGACGACTCGGCGCTGAACGCCGCGGCCGCCGCACGGCTCGGCTTTCGCGCGCACCATTTTGTCGGCGCCGCGGGGTTGCGCCGCGCGCTCGTCGAGCACGGCCTGCTGCCGGCGTGACCTTGCCGCCGATCGGGTGCAAGATGCGGGCTCGCCATCCGAACAGCGGGAGCCTCGCGTGCCTGAGCCGAACTATCCCGTCGAGCTGAGCCCGCCCGATATCGAGCCCTACCGCGCCGGCAACACCGGGGTCGAATACGTGACGACCTTGGACAGCGATGCCGCGGGGCCGCGTGTGCTGGTCACGGCGCTGACCCACGGCAACGAGATTTGCGGCGCCATAGCGCTCGACCGGCTGCTGCGCGCCGGGCTGCGGCCGCGCCGCGGCAAGCTGACCCTCGCGTTCGACAACGTCGCCGCCTACCACAGCTTCAACCCGCGCTACCCGGTTGCGTCGCGCTTTGTCGACGAGGATTTCAACCGGCTGTGGGACGAGGCGACGCTCGACGGCGCGCGGCAATCGACCGAGCTCGACCGCGCCCGCGCGCTGCGCCCGTTTGTCGACGCCGCCGACTTCCTGCTCGACATCCACTCGATGCAGCATGCGACAGCTCCGTTGATGCTGGCCGGCACGCTCGAACGGTCGGTGGGGCTGGCTCGCCAGGTCGGGATCCCCGAGTTGATCATGTGCGACGCCGGCCACGCCGCCGGCAAGCGGATGCGCGACTACGGCCCGTTTGGCGACCCGGTGTCCCCAAAGACCGCGCTGTTGATCGAGGCGGGTCAGCATTGGCTGGCGCGCACCGGCGAGGTCGCGACCGACGTCATGCTGCGCTTTCTGACGGCGCTCGGAATCCTCGCCCGCGAGGACGCGGCCTCGATCGGCGGGCCGGATTTCGCCGCCCAGCCGCGCCAGCGGGTCATCGAGGTCACCGAGGCGGTGACGATCACCGGCGACCGGTTCGAATTCGCCGGCGATTACCGCGGGCTCGAGGTGCTGACTCCGAGGGGGACGCTGATCGGCCGCGACGGTGGGCGCGAGGTGCGCACCCCCTACGACGACTGCGTGCTGATCATGCCGTCGCGCCGCTCGGGCCGCGGGCAGACCGCGGTGCGTCTCGGCCGCTATGTCGGCTAGCGGCGCCGGCGCCGGGGCGGCGCTCGGCCGCACCGCCAGCCTGTTGCCGGGCTTGCCGGCCAAGCGCAGCTTTCCGCCGATCGTCGACGAGCGGGCGCGGGTGCTGGTGCTGGGCACCTTGCCGGGCGAGGAATCGCTGCGCCGGCAGCAATATTACGCGCACCCGCGCAATCTGTTCTGGCCGATCCTGTTTGCCTTGTTCGACGCCGCCCCGGCGGCGGACTACGGCGAGAGGCTGGCCTTTGCCGCCGCCTGGCGGGTGGCGCTGTGGGACGTGTGCATGGCCGGCGAGCGCGAGGCCAGCGCCGATTCGACGATCCGCCGAGAGGTGCCGAACGCGATCGACCGGCTGCTCGACGCTCATCCGCTGATCGGCGCCGTCGCCTTCAACGGCAGCGGCGCCCGCCGGCTTTACGACCGCCATTTCCCGCGGCGCGCGGGCGTGACCTATCTGGCGATGCCGTCGACGAGCCCGGCCCACGCGCGGCTCGATTTCGCCGCCAAGCTCGCGCAATGGGCGGGCCTGCGCGCGGCCCTCGACGGGCGCGCCTGACACGCCGGCGCGAGACGAGATTGCGCCGTCAAGGGCGTTGCGGGCAGCAGACGACTTCGACCAACAGGGCTCGCGCGCGGCGCAGTTCCGGCTGGCGGCGCGGTTGGGATCGCCGGTAAGCTCAAGCTCCGACAGGATCGGCGGGGTCGACAACTCACCCGCCTGGGAGAACAGCGATGGATTTTGGCGCGTCGATGTTTTTCACCGACTATTCGATGGGCCCGGGCGAGCTCGCCCAGGCGCTGGAGGCGCGCGGCTTCGAGTCGGTGTGGGCGCCGGAACATTCGCACATCCCGAGCTCGCGGCTGTCGCAGCCGGCTTCGGGCGGGCAGCTCGGCCGGCAGTATTACGACGTGATGGACCCGTTCGTGACCCTGACCGCGGCGGCGATGGCGACCAAGACGCTAAAGGTGGCGACCGGGGTGTGCCTGGTGATCCAGCGCGACACGATCCAGACCGCCAAGCTCGTCGCCTCGCTCGACCAGGTGTCGGGCGGCCGCTTTCTGTTCGGCCTCGGCGGCGGCTGGAACCAGGAGGAGATGGCCGACCACGGCACCGTCTTCAAAACGCGGTTCAAGCGGATGCGCGAGCAGATCGAGGCGATGCGGGCGATCTGGACCGAGGAGGAGCCCGAATACCATGGCGAGATCGTCGACTTCCCAAAGATGAAGAGCTGGCCGAAGCCGGTGCAAATGCCGCATCCGCCGGTCATTGTCGGCGGCGCTTTTCCGCACAGCGCGCGGCGCGCGATCCGCTATGGCGACGGGTGGGTCCCGAACGCCAGCCGGCAGCACTACGCAGACGTGACCGAGTTTCTGCCTGATTACCGCCGGATAGCAGCGGATGCCGGGCGCGATGTCACGAGCGTGCCGGTGTCGATCTTTGGCGCGCCCGAGGATCTCGGCCGGCTGCAGCGCTACCGCGACCAGGGCATCGCGCGGGCGATCGTCGCGTTGCCGTCGGCCAAGGCCGACGAAATCCTGCCGGTCCTCGACCGCTGGGCGACGCTGATCAGCCGCGCGGCGCACTGACCGCGCTTGAGGAAGGAGGCCGCCTGATGCTGACCCTGGCGCAGGCTTCGCTGATCGTCGACAAGGCGCTGGAAAAAGGCCGCGAGCTCGGGTTCAAGCCGCTGACCGTGGTGGTGCTCGACGCCGGCGGGCATCTGAAGGCGATGAAGCGCGAGGACCGGTCGAGCCTGCTGCGGCCCGAAATCGCCGGCGGCAAGGCGTGGGGTGCCCTCGGCATGGGGTTTGGCGGGCGCGAGTTCGCCCGCCGCGCCGCCGCCAACCCCGCCTTTATCCAGGCGCTCAGCGTCGCTTCCGGCGGCCGGGTCGTGCCGGTGCCGGGCGGGGTTTTGATCCGCGATGCCGCGGGCGAGATCGCGGGTGCGGTCGGCATCAGCGGCGACACCTCCGAGAACGACGAGGCCTGCGCCGTCTTTGGCATCGGGGTGGCGGGCCTCGTCGCCGATACCGGCGACCCGCCCTAACATTGCCGACAGGGCGACCGATCCGGACCAAACGCGGCGCCCCCAAGCTGCCGAGGGACCGGCGCGCAACAGGATACTAGGTGCCCACCGCGGTGGTGAGCACGTCGGGATTCGAACCCGAGACCTACTGATTCAAAGACACGCGCCACGCAGCCGGCCAAGCCTTTGATATGAAGCGATTGTCCCGTCAGTGCCCCCGGCTACCTGTCGGATTTAATGACCAGATTGGTGGACATTCGCCGACATCCGCGGCACAACCGGAGATGGTCGGTAGCGTCCTTCACGGCGTCGGGCTCGGCGCAGCTCCTCGCGCTGTCCTTGGCTACCTCGATGGCGAGCAGGCGCCAGGCCATGCGAGCCTGCTTGCGCGCGGTGCCGAGCCGCATCAGCAGTTCCTGGCCCGTCTGCGTCATGCCGGCGAACTGCTTGAGCCGGCCCCACAGCCATTTGAGCTGGCGGCGGCGCATCGCCCGCTGCTTGGCGACCTGGTGGGCGCTCTGGGCGAAGACGAAGAGTTCGCCATCCTGCGGCAAGAGCTTGACTTGCACAACCCGGCCGGGCGTCCTGCCCGGTCTTGTCGAGCAGCGCCTTTTCCAACCGGGTCAAACGCCCTTTCGGAGTGCCGACCAGATACTGCACCGGCGGATCGGCGGCACGCATCTCGGCCAGCACCGCCTCGGCCGGCACATCGGTCCATCAGCCAGATCCGCCGGGCTTTGCCGTATTGCCGCTCGATGCGATCGAGAAAGCCGTTGAGCGTCGTGTCGTCCTTGGTGTTGCCCGGCAGCACCTCGTAGGCCAGAGTGGGCTTCGCGCAAGTAGCTACGATCGTGGCGGCGCTAAAGCTCTTCCCCGCTGCTGACCCGTGAGATCGGGGCGTCCGAGCGGGCGCATCTGCCCCGCTGACGGCCGCCGCCTGCTCCTCGTTCGATAGCCAGCGCCGAAGAGCGGTTCCCCGTGTCGCGTCGTCCGCGCGAAAGGCGGTCTCGCCGCTGAACTTTTGCGGCCACTCGCCGTTTCGCCTCCAGGTTCACCGGACGGCGTGCGCCGCGGAGGTTCTGTTGGCGAAAATCAGGGTGGCGCTGGTCGGAATCGGAAACTGCGCTTCGTCGCTGGTCCAGGGCGTCGAATTCTACCGCGGCGCGACCGGCGACCGTCCGATCCCCGGCGTCATGCACCTCGACCTCGGCGGCTATCACATCGGGGACATCGATTTTGTCGCCGCCTTCGACATCGCGCAGGGAAAAGTCGGGCACGACCTCGCCGAGGCGCTCGCCGCCCCGCCCAACAACACCGAGCGTTTCGCCGCGGTCCGCCCGACCGGTGTCGAGGTCCGGCGCGGCCCGACCCATGACGGCATCGGGCGTTACCTGCGGGAGACCGTGATCGAGTCGCCGGCGCCGGTCGACGATGTCGCCGACACCCTGCGCCGGACCGGGGCGGAGATCGTCGTCTCGTACCTGCCGGTCGGTTCCGAGCAGGCGTCGCGCTGGTACGCCGAGGAGGCGCTGCGCGCCGGTTGCGGTTACGTCAACTGCATCCCGGCCTTCATCGCCAAGGACGCGCGCTGGCGCGAGCGGTTTCGCGACCGCGGGGTGCCGCTGATCGGCGACGACGTCAAAAGCCAGGTCGGCGCCACGATTGTGCATCGCGTGCTGGCCAACCTGTTCCGTGAACGTGGGGTGCGGGTCGATCGCACCTACCAGCTCAATTTCGGCGGCAACAGCGATTTCCAGAACATGCTTGAGCGCGAGCGGCTGCAGTCGAAGAAGCGCTCGAAGACCGACGCCGTCGTCAGCCAGCTCGACGACAAGCTGTCCGACGAGGAGGCCCATGTCGGGCCCAGCGACTACGTGCCGTGGCTGACCGACCGCAAATGGTGCTACATCCGCATCGAGGGCACCACATTCGGCAACCTGCCTGTTAACTGCGAATTAAAGCTCGAAGTGTGGGATTCGCCGAATTCGGCCGGGGTCGTCGTCGACGCGATCCGCTGCGCCAAGCTCGGGCTCGACCGCGGCGTCGGCGGCGCGCTGTCGGGGCCGTCGAGCTACTTTATGAAGAGCCCGCCCGAGCAGTTCACCGACTACGAAGCCCGCGCCCTGACCGAAGACTTTATTCGCGGCGAAAGGGAGAGCTGAGCGCAAAGCTCACCCCGTCCCACAGCGCCAGATCGCGGGCGCCGTTGCGCGACACGCGCAAGCCGGCGGCCGCGGCGTCGGCGGCGATGTCGGCGCGGTCGGCCGCGAGATCGCCTCGGTAGGAGTAGTTGAAGATCGCGAAGACGCCGCCGGGCCGCAGCAGGCGGGCCGCGTCGAGAACGTGATGCCGGGCGACATCGCGCGCCGCCGGGACAAAACACGGAAAGCTGTCGACCGCCAGGATCAGGTCGAAGCTCGCCGGCGAAAATTGCGAGAGGCTACGCCCGTCGCAGACGGTAAAAGCGAGATTGGCGATGCCCGCGCAGCGGCGGCGCGCCTCGGCGACCATCGCCGGCGACAGGTCGATCCCGATAATGTGCCGCAGGCGAGATGCCAGCTGGCGCTCGATCCGCCCGATGCCGCAGCCGATGTTGCATATTCCGGGGGAAGTCGGCCGGCGATTCCGGAATGAAGTCGGCCACTGATTCCGATTTGATCTCGGCCATTCCGATTTGAAGTCGGCCACCCCCGGGAAGGGGTGGCAAGCGCTCGACCGCTGGGCGGCGCACGGCG
>DATMLF010000250.1:0-48324 GCA_035570595.1 Allostellaceae bacterium | reverse complement strand
ACCGATCCGGTCGCGACGGCAACCGCCGACCCGGAACTCGAGCCACCGGGAATGTAGGCGGGATCGAAGGGATTGCGCGGCACGCCGTAGGGCGAGCGCATGCCGACGAGACCGGTCGCGAACTGGTCGAGATTGGTCTTGCCGACGACGATCGCGCCAGCCGCCTCCAGCCGCCGGACCGCCGTAGCGGATGCGCTGGGTCCGTAGGCGAAGTCGGGGCAGGCGGCCGTGGTCGGCAGGCCCGCCACGTCGATATTGTCCTTGACCGCGAACGGAACCCCGAACAGCGGCAGCCGCGTGGTCAATCCCGGGTCGGCCATGGCGGCGGCGTCGAGCTGATGGCAGCGGGCTCGCACCGCGTCCTCTTCGACCCGCGTAATCCACAGCGCCGGGTCGTCCCACCGCGCGATCTTGTCCAGCACCCGGTCGACCAGCGCCGAGGCCGACAAGGCGCCGTCGAGCATCGCGCGGCGCAGCCGCAGGATTTCAAGACCGGCGCGATCGGCGGAAAGGGTCATCGTGCAAACCTCGGCGGCATGCCGTTTGAATGGAATCGGGCGAAGGCGAAACTGCCCTCTCGAACCCACGCTTCGCAAGGGAGGCATTGCCGATGGACCAGCGCCAGGTCGCGGCCGACCCGTACTCGTGGCCCTACAACGGCGATCTGCGCGCCGCCAACACCGCGCTCGTCGTCATCGACATGCAAACCGATTTTTGCGGCATCGGCGGCTATGTCGACCGCATGGGCTACGACCTGTCGCTGACCCGGGCGCCGATTGCCCCGATCGCGGCGGTGCTGGCGGCGATGCGCCGGCTCGGGTTTCACGTCTTCTTCACCCGCGAGGGCCACCGGCCCGACCTCGCCGACCTGCCGGAGAACAAGCGCTGGCGCTCGCGCCGGATTGGCGCCGGCATCGGCGACCCCGGCCCGTGCGGCCGGATCCTGGTGCGCGGCGAGCCGGGCTGGGAGATCATCCCCGAGCTCGCCCCGGCAGCCGGCGAGCCGGTCGTCGACAAGCCGGGCAAGGGCAGCTTTTTCGCCACCGACTTCGAGTTGCTGCTGCGCACGCGCGGCGTCGCCAACCTGGTGCTGACCGGGATCACCACCGATGTCTGCGTGCATACGACGATGCGCGAGGCCAACGACCGCGGTTTCGAGTGCCTGCTGCTCGAGGATTGCTGCGGCGCCACCGACCGCGCGAACCACGAGGCCGCCGTTAAGATGGTCAAGATGCAGGGCGGCGTTTTTGGCGCCGTTGCCGGTGCCCAAGCTTTGCTGCGGGCGCTGGGTTAGCCAAAAGCCCTCCCCGATTGTCACCAGCACGCCGCTAGCGGGCGGGTGCGGCCTGCCGGCGCGCGGGCGGGCGGCGCAACGCCCAGAACGCGACGCAGCCGCAGGCGTAGGCAACGATCGACAGGATAAACGCCACCTCGTAGCTGCCCGACACGTCGAAGATCCAACCCGCGGCCCACGACCCTGCCGCCGAGCCGATGCCTGACCCGATCGTGATAACGCCGAGGATCGTGCCGAGCTGGCGGCCGGGGAACAAATCGGCGGTTTTGGCGGTGATCGCCGGGCCGCGCGCACCCCAGGTGAGCCCGAAAAGGCAGGCGAACAGCCACAACAGCCAGCCCTGGTGCGAGTTGGTGATAAAGAGCGCGCAAACGACCCCCAGGATCGAGATGCCATAGGCAAGGATCGCGGCCCACTCCCGCCCGATATAGTCCGACAATGAGCCGGTAAAGATCGTCCCGGCGATCGCCAAAAAACTGCCCATGCCCAGGACTTCGGCGGCGTAAAGCTTGTCGAACCCGCGATCGACGGCAAAGGCGAGCTGGTGCAACGACACCAGGAAACTGCCGAGCCCGGTGAACAGGTAGACCGCGAACAACAGCCAGAAATGCGGTGTGCGCACCGCCTCGGCGAGGGTCCAGCCGGCTCCCGGCGGTGCTGCGGGCGCGGCGCCGACGGCGGGGACCGCGCGGTCCGGTTGCGGCGGTGCGCTCGGCGGCGCGCGCTCGCCGCGGCGAATGAGCACCGCCAGCGGCACGACCATCACCGCCATGAACCCGGCCTGGACCAGATAGGTCTCGCGCCAGCCGACCGCCGAGATCAGAAATTGCACGAGCGGCGCCGAGACGGCGCGGGCAAAGCCGTTCGCCGACTGCACGACCGATATCGCCATGCCGCGCCGGCGCACAAAACGCCGCGACAGCAGCGGCACAAAGACGACGAGCCCGAGGCAGTTGGCGCCAAACGTCATCACCACCCCGTACAGAATGATGACCTGCCACAGCGACGCCATGTGCGAACAGCCGACGAGCCCGACGATCAGCAACGAGCTGCCGAGCAGCAACAGGCGCAGCGGCCCGAGCCGGTCCACCAGGGCACCGACGAGCGGCGAGCTGGCGCCGGCGACCAGCTGCGAAACCGAATAGGCGACCGAGGTCTCGGCCCGGCTCCACGCAAAGGCCTGGATGAACGCGACCAGAAACACCGCGTAGGAGTGCATCAGCCCGGCGCTGACCGTGAACGCGGCAAAGGCGCCGGCCAGCAGCAGCCAGGCGGTGCGCGCCGCGGCGGAGGCGCCGGGCGGCGGCTGCGCGTCGGCGAACGGCGCCTTGCGGCGGGGTCTGTTCATCGTCGGCGCCTCATCGTCGGCGTCTCGTCGTCGGACCGGCCCGGCGCTCGACCGGGCTGCGCATGGCGCGCGGATCGGCGCACGGTACCGCGAAATCAACCGGCGCGCGCCGATGCCGACCGCGCGGCAGGTAGAACGATATCGCCGGGCCGGGCGCCCCGTTTGCGGGCCTTTTCGGCCGGCGAGCCGCGGGAACCCGCTGCCGGCCTCGCCCGCTTCCCGCGTCGCACGGTCTACCCAGCCCTGTTCATCGGCGAGGCGCGCTCGCCGATCTTTGCCGCGTCGCCGCCAACCTCGGTAATTTATGTGAAAGTGTATTTTGGACGGCTTTTGGACGTGGGCGTTGAGCGGTCGAATATATGCTTATGGTCGCATCATGTGGTAGAAGTGTGCCCGGCGGTTGGGAGACAGCCTACCCGAAAGTATTCGCTCGGCAGCACCCGATCGGCTTGGCACCGCCACGATCGCGCAGAGGCCAGGCGGGCTCGCGGAAGCACAAACAGAGGAATGTCGGCAATGCGACAAACCCGGGTGATCAAACGAATAGCGGGGCTTGCGACGGTCTTGGGATTACTGATCCTCGGGCAGGTCGGCGACGCCGCCGCACAACCGACCCCGATGACGTTCAAGATCTACAACAATTCCGATTGCTGCACGATTTATCCTGTGATTTCAACTGGTAACACCGGCCTCGATATCTGGCTGCAGGCGCAGTTTCAGGTTCCCCAGGCGCAACTGGGGACACGGACCTACGGGCGCGTGGTGACGTATCGGGTGTACATCAACCCGACGACCGGCGGCCTTCCACCGCACGCCTCCGTCACCTTGACGGTCCCGCTATATTCGCAACGCGTGGCAGGTGCGACAGGCCTCAACTTGGATGAATTCATCGACTGGTGGTCTGGCGGCCGTGTCGCCTTAAACGACAGCCCCGGGGCCATAAAAGCCGATTACGACAATGATCTGCTGAATAACAAATTGCCGGCGGGTCAACCAATCGCCGGCTCGCCTCTTATCACGTGTGTCGGATGCAAGGAGCCGCTGCAAATATTTGGAGATAAAACCGGTAATCTGCCGTCTAACGACCCCGATCAATTGGTTGAATATTCGGTGGGGGCCGTGGCGACAAACAAAATACCTTACGTGCTCGACGTCAATACCGTAGATTACGATATTTCTTATGTCGATCAGGCGTATCTTCCAGTTGCACTGGAGCCGTTCGCCAACCCGTCGATCGGTTATGTCGGCACGGTGCAGTTGGTGGCGGTCTTCAGGCAGGCGATGAATAACTTCCTGACCGCATACCCGTGGCAAACCTATCTCGACTTCGACGGCAATCCGTTTCTGAGGATCCCGTCGGCCGGCACGATCTTTGCGAATTTGCAAAACCCACAGCTCACCAAACCGGGCAAGCTGGTAACCGATATGCAGGGTCTGTGGGTCTACTGCACGACGACGCCGAGCGATACGAGCCCTACTTGCAGTCAAATCAACGCCGTCGCACAGCTGTTTAACGCGAACTATGCGAACTACCTGGCGCTGTGGACAAAAAACGGCTGTCAGGGAACGCCGCCGGCCGCCGCGCCGAGCTTGGCGTTGATGCTGCTGCACGTCTATGGCTGGTCTGATTTCAACGAGGCTCCGGCCTCGGCGAAATGCAGCATAACGAATCTGATTAATTTGACCCCCGGCTACACGGCGAATAACAGCGAGGCGTATCAGGCCGTCGCGTTCCAGTACAAGACATTACAGAATAGCACGTGGAATGGATTCAACCAGTACGTGCGGCTTATTCATGGCCCGTTCTATCTCAACATGCCGAATGCGTACGCGTATTCGATCGACGACGATCTGGGCAACATGCTGGTAGCCGGCCGCGGGCTTATCATGACCGTCGGAGGGCCGACCGGGCTGGAGAACTCGGCCCCATTTCAGCGCGACAAGGTCGTTCATGTGAGCTTTGGGGCGCCACTGGCGGGTTTCCCGACATGGAACCAGTATGGCATCTGCCCAGGCATTTCGCCGGGCGCAACCTGTACGCCAAACCAGAACGTCAATCCCGGTTTCCTGAGCTTTGACGTAGCCACGGTGCCTTATCCCGTCGGGGTAAGCTTTACGGACAGCGCCAACAAGCCGTATCAGTTCACTCTCAACTCAGCACCGCCTTACTCCAACACGCCAACCAAAGCGCCGATCGTCGGCTGCACGCCCGCCGCGTGGTGTGTCAACGTCTCCGCGCGCACGGCCTATGACATCATCAGCGGCAAGCCCGACAGCACCGTCTCGGCCCCGATGCCGGTAAAGTGAAGCGGGCTGGTCGGATTCGGCCGCGCTGTAACAGCGTCTCGGCTGGGTTTACGATCGAGCAGCCGCGCGGCGCATCTCCGCGACGATTTGCGTTGCGGCGGCGGCGGGGTCCGCGGCTTTGACGATCGGGCGGCCGACGACGAGATAGTCGGCGCCGTCGGCGATCGCCTGCGCCGGGGTTCCCGCGCGCCTGTGGTCGTCGAGCGCGCTGCCCGCGAGCCTGACCCCGGGGGTTACGACCAGCAGGCCCGGGGCATTCGCGGCGCGGCGAATCGCATTCGGGTTGTCCTTTGGCGCGGCGATGATGCCGTCGCAGCCGCAAGCCGCGGCGAGGCGGGCGCCGCCGACGACCATCTCGGAGACGCTCGCGGCGTAGCCGAGCTCGCGCAGCCCGCGATCGTCGAGGCTGGTCAGCACCGGCACCACCAAAATCTTGAGGGCGCTGCCGGCCTTGCCCTCGGCGGCGGCTTGGATGATGGCGCTGTCGCCGTGGACCGTGACAAAGCTGACCCCGCGCTCGGCGGCGCGCGCCACGCCCTGCCTGACGGTCTCGCCGATATCGAACATCTTGCTGTCGAGGAAAATTTTCTTGCCCTGGCCGACGAGCTCGTCGAGCAGCCGGTCGAAGCCGGGCGCGAACATCAGCCACAACCCGATCTTGTAGACCGAGACGACCCCGTCGAGCCGCTCCACCACACCGCGCGCCTCCGCGACGCTCGGCACGTCGAGCGCCACGATCAGCCGGTCCTCGATCCGGTCGGGAACGTTGCGCGGGCTCATCCGGTACGCTCCTTTGTCGCTGTCGCGATCAGCATGTCGCGGTCAGCATAACGCCCCGCGCCCGGTCGGCAACCTGCCGGTGAGCTTCAACAACCGGGAAACCGCGACGCCAGGCCCGGATCGCCACGGCGCTTTGATCACCCGCCGGCGGCGGCGCGGAAGATGTCCTCGAACTTGGCGAATTCGTCGGGGGCCGCGTCCGACACCGCCCAGTAGCCGAGGTCGCCCTTGGCCCAGTGGCGCAGGGTGTAGCCGCGGCGGGTGACGGTCTCGGCATGGTCGCCGGGGGCCGCCGGCAGCACGAACACATTGATGATGTGCTTTCCCGCGCGATAGACGAGCGCCGGGACCGGCTTGCCGGCGATCAGGTCGAGCCGGCCGCCGACCAGCGGGAAACCCTGCGCCGCGAGGTCGACGCCCGGCGGCGACAATTCCGTCCGCCCGGCGAACCACGGCTTGACCGTGTGCTTGTCGGACGAGGCGACATCGGTCAGGTGATTGGCGAGCAACGAGCGCAGATGGCTGTCGATGACCTCGCCGGCGATCGCGTCCTGCTGGCGCGCGCCGGCGATGAACCACGTCCCGCCCGAGCCGACCGCGACCGCGATCAACAGCGAGGCGGCGAAGGCGAGCCAGCCCGGCCCGCGCGCCGGCGCCGATGCCCCGCCGGCCTCACGGCGCAGCGCCGAGCGGATCTGCGAGCGCAGCGCCGGCGTCGCGCGGTAAACCGGTGCGGCCCGGCGGATGCCGTCGCGCAGCCGTTCAAGCGCCGCCGCCTCCGGGCCGCATTCGGCGCAGCCGTCGAGGTGCCGGCGCAGATCCGCCCGCTCGGGCTCGCCGAGCTCGCCGTCGAGATAGGCGTCGAGGTGACGGCGGCTCTCATCGCACTCCATCAGCCGCTTCCTTTCCTTCCCAGGCCCGGCGCAACGCCGCGCGGGCGCGGTGCAGCCGCGACATCACCGTCCCGACCGGCACGCCGGTGACCTCGGCGATCTGGCGATAGTCGAGCTCGTGCAATTCGCGCAGCACGATCGCCTCGCGCAGCGGCGTCGGCAATGTCTCGATCAGCCGGTCGAGACGGCGCAGATCCGACCGGCTCATCAGCAGCGCCTCGGCGTCGCCTGCCGGGCCCGGTGCCGCCGCACTCGCGTCGTCGACATCGTCAACGGTGTCGAGCGCCACCAGTTCGGCCGGACGGTTGCGCTCGAGCCAGGTGTAGCAGGTGCGCCTCACGATCCGGAGCAGCCAGCTCTTGGCGTCGCCCTCCCGATAGCTCTCGAAATAGCGGAACGCCCGCAGATACGCCTCTTGCACGACATCGGCGGCGTCGGCGTCGTTACGCGTCAGCCAGCGCGCCAGCGAATAGGCGGCGTCGAGGTGCGGCAGCACCAGCCGCTCGAACCGGGTGCGCTGCCGCCGCTCCGCGATCCAGTTCATCGCCGGACTGTGCCCCACGTCATGCCGACCCCCGCGGCGGGGAGTTTATTCCCTGGGGCGCGTCTTGTCCGGCGCCGCCGAGCGCAACCGGTGCGTGTCGCAATCCGACGGGCGGGCTAGAAACCAACGCTTAATCCCACTGCGACGATTATGCTTTCTGCCGTCCGCGCACGACAGGCGGCGGTTCGGAAGCTTTCAAAGATGGCATCCCCAAGCGATCCACAAGATCCCCGGCGGGCATCCGAGGTGCTCCGCGACTTTCAGGCGGCCTTTGCCCACGACCAGGCGGGCCGGCGTGACCGGGCCGAGGCGCTCTATCGAAAGGTGCTGCAGAAGGCCCCCGATCACGCCGACGCGCTCCACCTGCTCGGGCTGATCGCGCATCAGCGTGGGCGGCACCAGCGCGCCGTCAAGCTGATCGAGCGGGCGCTCGCCATCGCGCCGGATTTCCCGGCGGCGCACGCCAATCTCGGCAGCGCCTTGAAGGCGATGGGGAGGCGAACCGCGGCGAGCGCCGCCTATCATCGCGCGATCGCGCTCAACCCCAATTATGCCGTCGCGCACTGCAACCTTGCCGCGGTGCAGCTCGAGCAGGGGGCGTTGGCGGCCGGATTGGCGAGCGCCGAGCGGGCGGTCGCGCTGATGCCGGGCCTTGTGGAGGCGCACCTCAATCGCGCCGACGCCCTCGCCCGCCAGCGACAGTTCGAGGCGGCCGAGCGCTCTCTGCGCCGGGCGCTCGAGTTGATGCCGCAGAGAGCAGCCACGCACAGCCGTCTCGGCGCGGTTCTGGCGGAGCTCGGCCGCTTCGATGAGGCGACCGCGAGCCACGAGCAAGCGATCGACCTGCGGCCGGGCGACCCGCTGCTGCACTTCGATCTAGGACGAACCCAGTTCCAGGCACAGGAACTGGCGGCCAGCGAGGCGAGCTTTCGCCGCGCCTTGTCGCTCGACCGGGATCTCGCCCCGGCCTGGTACTGGCTCGGCAGCCTGCAGCTGGTCGCCGGCAGCGTCGACGACGCCCTTTCGTGCCTGCGGCGCGCGGTTGCGGTCGACCCGGATCACGCCGAAGCGCATGAGGCGCTGGCCTATAGCGGGCAGCTCGCCGGCGAGGCGCAGCTGGAGCGCCTCGGCGCTCTCGCGGGCGATGCCGAGCGTCCGGTGGCGCAACGCGTCGCCGCCGGTTTTGCCGCCGCCGGGTTTCTTGACAACGCCGGGCGGCACGACGACGCGTTTCCCCATTTGGCGGCGGCAAACGGCCTGCAACGGCAGCTGCTCGCGGACGCCGGGGAGCAGTTCGACCCCGATGGGTTCGCCCACGAAGTAGACGGCCTGATCGAACGCTGCACCCCGAGCCTGTTCTCGGCGGTCGCCGAGCGGGGGAACCCCTCCGAGCTCCCGGTCTTCGTCGTCGGCATGCCGCGCTCGGGGACGAGCCTCGTCGAGCAGATCGCCGCCAGCCACTCACAAGTCCTTGGCGGTGGGGAGCGCAAGGAGATCTCGCGCTTAGCTGCCGCGGTGCTCGCGCATAACCGCGACCGGTCGGTCGACGAATGGGACGTGGACGTCGCGTGGCAGCTTGCGGATCGGCATATCGCCGATTTGCAGCGGCTGGCCGGCGGTGTGTCGCGGGTCACCGACAAGATGCCCGACAATATTCTGCACCTCGGGACGGTAGCGGTCCTGTTCCCGGCGGCTCGCGTCATCTTCTGCCGGCGCGACCCGCGCGACAACTGCCTGTCGTGCTTTTTCCAACGGTTTGGCGAGGGCAATGCCTTCGCCTACGATCTCGCCGATTGCGCGCGGCGGTGTCTCGAAACCGAGCGGCTGGCCGAGCACTGGCGCCGGGTATTGCCGCTTGCAATGCTGACCGTCGACTACGAGGCGCTGATCGCAGACCCCGAGGGCGAAAGCCGGCGCCTGTTCGAGTTCCTGGGGCTCGACTGGGAGCCCGGCTGCCTCCAATTCCATCGCACCCGTCGGCCGGTATTCTCCGCCAGCCTGTGGCAGGTGCGCCAGCCGGTCTTCAGCCGCTCGCTCGGGCGCTGGCGAAATTACGAGCGCCATTTGCAGCCGCTCCTGGGGGTCTTCGCCGCGGATGCCAATGGCGGCAAGCACACGACGCCGCAAACCTGAGCGCCGCGCTGCTCCTGGGCTTTACCAGCGCCCACGCCAACTGCACGGGCATCCGGCTCCTCCGGTTCGTCGGTGGTGGCGCGGGTTGCAAACCTCGCTGCCGGGCCGCACATTCAACCGACGCAGGAAAGGATTGTGCCGATGGAAATGACCGGCGAATTTCGCATCCCGGCGCCGCGCGAGCGCGTCTGGCAGGCGCTCAACGACCCCGAGGTCTTGAAGCAGGCGATCCCCGGCTGCCAGACCATCGAAAAGGTCTCGGACACCGAGTTCACCGCCAAGGTTCGCGCCAAGGTCGGGCCGGTCAGCGCGACCTTTGGCGGCAAGGTCAACCTGACCGACCTCGACCCGCCAAAAGGCTACACGATCTCGGGCGAAGGCAGCGGCGGGGTGGCGGGCTTTGCAAAGGGCAGCGCCAAGGTCAACCTCGACGAGGACAGCGGCGAGGCGACCGTGCTGCGCTACGAGGTCCAGGCGCATGTCGGCGGCAAGCTGGCGCAGATCGGCTCACGGCTGATCGACGCCACCTCGCGCAAGATGGCGGAGGATTTCTTCACCCGCTTTGCCGGGGTCGTGTCGCCGCCGGCGACGGAAAACGGCGAGGCCGCGACAGCCGAGCCGCCGGGCGGGGCCTCGGGGGTCGCGCGCGAGGCGCTCGCCCCGGAGACTGCCGAGCCCCCGTCCGGAGCCGCCCACGCCACGGCCTCGCCGCGGCTGTCGCCGGCGGTGTGGGTAACCGGGCTCACCGCGATCGTGGCGTTGATGCTCTACTACTTCACCCGTCACGGCGGCGTTCGCTGACCGCTGCGAACGCCTTGACCCAAAGGGCCTGCCGCACGAAACTCCGCCGCGCCGCGGCCGCCGGGTGACGGCAACGACGCGCGATCGAGGGAGGTTTTCGATGCAAAAGACGGTGAGCCTCACCGTAAACGGCAAGCCGGTGTCGGCGACGGTCGAGGGGCGCACCCTCTTGGTGCAGCTGCTGCGCGAGCAGCTCGGGCTGACCGGGACCCATGTCGGCTGCGACACGAGCCAGTGCGGCGCCTGCGTCGTCCATGTTGACGGCGAGGCGGTCAAGTCGTGCACCCTGTTGGCGCTGCAGGCCGAGGGGCGCTCGGTGCTGACGATCGAGGGGGTCGCGACCGGCGACACCCTGCACCCGATGCAGGAGGCGTTTCGCAACAACCACGCGCTACAGTGCGGGTTTTGCACGCCCGGCATGGTCATGAGCGCGCTCGACCTCGTCAAAAACAACCCGAACCCGACCGAGCGCGAGATCCGCGAATACCTCGAGGGCAATCTCTGCCGCTGCACCGGCTACCACAACATCGTGCTTGCGATCGCCGAGGGTGCCGCCGTCATGCGCGGCGAGGAGCCGCCGGCAAATGTCCACGGAGCGGCGGCGGAGTAGGCCCGTGACCACGGTCGGAACGCCGGTCCGGCGGCGCGAGGACTACCGTTTCCTGACCGGACAGGGCACCTATACCGACGACATCAACCGGCCCAATCAGCTCCACGCCTACATCCTGCGCAGCCCGCACGCGCATGCGCGGATAGCGGGGCTCGACACCGCCGCCGCGGAGCGGGCGCCCGGCGTCGTCGCGGTCTATACCGGCAAGGACATGACCGCGGATGGGGTCGGCGGGCTGCCCTGCGGCTGGCAGGTCCATTCGAAGGACGGCTCGCCGATGGCCGAGCCGCCGCATCCGCCGCTCGCGGTCGACCATGTGCGCCATGTCGGCGACCCGGTCGCGGTCGTGATCGCCGCGACCTTGGAGCAAGCGCGTGAGGCTGCGGACCAGATCGACATCGACTATGTCGAAGAGGCGGCCGTCGTCGATCCGGGCGACGCGCTGAAGCCCGGCGCGCCGCAGGTCTTCGCGGAGGTGGCGGGCAATCTCTGCTACGACTGGAGCCTCGGCGACCTCGCCGCGGTCGACGCCGCGATTGCCAAGGCGGCGCGAATTGTCAAGCTCGACCTCGTCAACAACCGGCTGGTTCCGAACGCAATGGAGCCGCGCGCCGCGATCGGCGAATACGATCGCGCCACCGGCGACTACACGCTCTATACGACGAGCCAGAACCCGCATGTGATCCGCCTGTTGATGGGCGCCTTTGTATTGCACATCCCCGAGGCGAAATTGCGCGTCGTGGCGCCGGATGTCGGCGGCGGCTTCGGCTCCAAGATCTACCACTACGCCGAGGAGGCGATCGTCACCTGGGCCGCCGGCAAGCTGCGGCGCCCGGTCAAATGGACCGCCGAGCGCTCGGAAAGCTTCATGTCCGACGCGCATGGCCGCGACCATGTCACCCATGTCGAGCTGGCGCTCGACGCGCAAGCGAAGTTTCTGGCGCTCAAGGTCTCGACGATCGCCAACATGGGCGCGTATCTCTCGACCTTCGCGCCGTGCATCCCGACCTACCTGTACGGGACCCTGCTCGCCGGCACCTACACGACGCCCGCAATCTATGTCGAGACCAAGGCGGTGTTCACCCACACCGTCCCGGTCGACGCATACCGCGGCGCCGGCCGGCCAGAGGCGACGTTCCTGCTCGAGCGCATCGTCGACCTCGCCGCCGACGAGCTCGGCATCGACCCGGCGGAACTGCGCCGCCGCAACTTCATCCCGGCCGACGCCTACCCGTACCAGACACCCGTCGCCTTGCAATACGACAGCGGCGACTACGGTGCGACCCTCGAATTGGCGCTGAAGGCGGCGGACTACGCCGGCTTCGAGGCGCGCCGGCAGGAGGCGATGGCGCGCGGCAAGCTGCGCGGCATCGGCATCGCCACTTATATCGAGGCGTGCGGCATCGCCCCCTCGGCGGTCGTCGGCTCGCTGGGCGCCCGTGCCGGGCTTTACGAGAGCGCCGCGGTCAGGGTGCACCCGACCGGCAGCGTGTCGATCCTGACCGGCTCGCACAGCCACGGCCAGGGCCACGAGACGACGTTCTCGCAGCTGGTCGCCGACCGGCTCGGCATCCCGATCGAGAGTGTCGAGATCGTTCACGGCGACACCGCCAAGATCCCCTACGGTATGGGCACCTACGGCTCGCGCTCGCTGGCGGTGGGCGGGTCGGCGATCGTCCAGGCGATGGACAAGGTCGTCGCCAAGGGCCGCAAGATCGCCGCCCATCTGCTCGAAGCCGCCGAAGCCGATGTCGAGTTCGCCGACGGCAAGTTCAGCGTCGCCGGCACCGACCGCTCGAAAAGCTTTGGCGAGGTGGCGCTGACCGCCTATGTGCCGCACAACTATCCCGAGGATCTGGAGCCGGGGCTCGACGAGACCGCGTTCTACGACCCGAAGAACTTCACCTACCCGTCGGGTGCGCATATCGCCGAGGTCGAGATCGACCCGGAAACGGGGCACCTGGCGGTCTGCAAGTTCATCGCGTCGGACGATTTCGGCCGGATCGTCAACCCGATGATCGTCGCGGGCCAAGTCCATGGCGGGCTCGCCCAAGGGATCGGCCAGGCATTGCTCGAAGGCTGCGTCTACGACAAGGAGACCGGGCAACTGCTGACCGGCTCCTACAACGACTACGCGATGCCGCGCGCCGCCGATTTTCCAAATTTTGTGCTGTCGACCAATGTTACCCTGTGCACGCACAACCCGCTCGGCGTCAAAGGCTGCGGCGAGGCGGGGGCGATCGGCGCGCCGGCCGCGGTCACGAACGCCGTCGTCGACGCGCTGAAGCCGCTCGGCGTGCGCCATCTCGACATGCCGGCGACGCCCGAAAGGTTGTGGCGCACGATCCAGCAGCACCGCCAGCCGCTCGCCGCGGATTAGCGTCCGAAAATGACGCCCCTGTTGTCCCCTCGTTCTCGTCACCCCCGCGAAAGCGGGGGCCCAGGGCCAAGCGCACCACCGGCCGCCCTGGCTTCCCGCTTGCGCGGGAATGACGGGTAAACCGGAGAGCCCCGATGTACGAATTCGAGTATCACAAGCCCGCGAGCCTCGACGAGATCGCCAGCCTGCTCGTCGCCAACGAGGAGGCGAAGCTCGTCGCCGGCGGCATGACCCTGGTCCCGACCTTGAAGCAGCGGCTCGCCAAGCCGTCGGATCTCGTCGACCTCGCGGCGATTACGTCGTTGCGCGGCATCACCGACGCCGGCGACGCGATTGTGATCGGGGCGATGACCCGGCACGGCGAGGTGCACAATTCGCCGGTCGTCAAGCAAGGCATCCCGGCGTTGGCGGCAATGGCCGGCATGATCGGCGACCCGGCGGTGCGCAACCGCGGCACGATCGGCGGCTCGGTCGCCAACAACGACCCGGCGGCGGATTATCCGGCCGCACTCGTGGCCCTCGGCGCCACCGTGCACACGACCAAGCGCGAGATCCCGGCCGAGCAGTTCTTTACCGGCATGTTCGAGACGGCGCTCGAACCCGACGAGATCGTGACCTCGGTGCGGTTTCCCAAGACCCAGAGCGCCAATTACCAGAAATTTCGCAACCCGGCCTCGCGCTACGCGATCGTCGGGGTTTTTGTCGCCCGTCGCCCGGACGGCGCGCGCGTCGCGGTGACCGGCGCCGGCCCCGGCGTCTTTCGCGTGCCCGAGATGGAAGCGGCGCTCGCGAAATCCTTCACCCCCGACGCGATCAAGGACATCACGATCCCCGACACCAACCTCAATTCCGACATCCACGCGTCAGCCGAATATCGCGCCCACCTGGTCGGTGTGATGGCCCGACGCGCCGTCGCCGCCTGCGCCTAGCCGCCGAAGGCAGCCGCCCGCCGCGGCCTCGCCGGCCGCAACGGCCAGCTCGACGGTCGGTTCTCGAAGCGCGCTCAGAGGCTCTTCCCGTTCGCGTCGCGCCAAGCGCCGGCATACCACCACAGCGGGCGGCCGAGGGTCTCGTCAAAGAACGTCTCGCCCGGATAGCGCCCCGCCCGCGGCCGCGCCTCGCTTGTGCCGGCTCGCGGCAATTGGCGAAAGCCGAGATCGAGCAGCTGACGCAGCCAGGCGGTCTCGACGGTGTGGTCAACCGGCTCGAAGACGCCGCTGTCGCCAGGCATTTCCAGCGCGTGCGGGATCTCGACGATGCCGTCGGGCGGCACCGGCAGCTGGGTTCCGCCGGCGAGCTCGACCGTGGTCGGAGCCAGCCCCTCGGGCGCGATCAGCCGGTGATAGATCACGGGGCCTGTCTCCTTTCGAGGCGAGCGCCGGGGTCGGCGGCGAGCGCCGCCAGCAGTCGCTGGGCCGGCTGCGAACCGCGGCGGACCGCGGCGGCGCGCCGGGTCTCGGCGATCAACCGCCCGATCCGCGCGGCGGCGTCCATCGCCCCGGGCGCGGCGTCGGCGCCGTTGCCGCGCGCCAGCAGCTCGTCGCGCAGCCCGTGCAGCACGGCCTCCTGGTCGAGCGCCTCGGCGAGCGCCGCGCGGCAGCCCTCGGCAAAGTCGCAGGCCGCGTCGACCGCCGCGGCGCACAGCGCCTCGTCGCGGCGGCGCTGAAGCTCGCGGACCTTTGCGGCGCAGCGCTGAAAGACCTGCTCGGCCGCCGGCAACGCCGCCCGCGCCGCAGCGGCTTCGCCGGCCGACGCGGCGAGCCGCGCCTCGGCGGCGTCGATTTCCGGGCTCGGCTCCGGTCGCGGACCACCGCCGCCTTCAGCCAGCCACGCGCCGAGCCGCCGTTCGTCGACGGCCCGCAGCGCCGCCAGCTCGTCGGCGAGCCGCGCGGCCTCGGCGATCAACGCGCCGAGCCGGGTCGCCTGCCCCTGCGCCGCGGCAAGCTCGGCGCCGGCGGCGCCAAGCTCCTCGATCGCCGCGGCAAGAAGGGCGCGCTGCGGCCGGCGCAAAACCGCGGCGTCATCCGTCCCGGCCAAGGCCGGTCGGCAGGCGGGGTCGGTCGGGCCATCCATAGTCGCCTCCGTCAAAACGTCGCCGGCATCGGGCGTGAGCCGAAGCGGCCCGTTGCAAACATAGGGCGGCAAACATAGAGGCGGGCGCCGGCGAGCGGCACCTGCGCAGTTGCAAGCTCGGAAGTTTGCGAGCTCGGCGGCGCGCCGGAGCCAACTAAAGCGACATCTTTAGCGCCTTGCGCAGTTTGCGGACGGTCTCGGCGCTCTTGAAGCCGTAGGGCGGGTCGGCCGCGGACAGGCCGAGCTCCCGCAACGCGAGAGCCAGCACCCGCTCGTTGCCGGTGCCGGCGGTAAAGGCGCCGCGCTGCCACAGCGCCAGCAGCGCATCGCGCAGCATGGCCCGCGCCGGACGCTCTCGCCCGCGACCGCTCTGCGCGGGCGCCGCGGCGATCGCCACCTCGACGCCGGCGATTTCGGAGCGGTCGGGCAGCATCGCCGCGTTGCGCGCGAAATCGAGCCGCACGCGGCCGAACCAATCGGGCTCGATCTCCTTTCGGGCCCCGGCGCAGAACCCGCTCGCGCGGTAGCGGCGGGCGCGCCCGGATTGCTCGAACGCCTCGACCAATTGCTGCTCGACGGCGGCGATTTCGGAAAACAGCCCCGGCGGGCCGCGCCGGCTGGCGACGAACGCGTCGAACTCGACCCCGCCCGCCGCGCCAAGCGGCGACGGCGCCCCGGCGAACGGCAGCGCCGCCCCGCGCTGCGAGAGGCGCCGCCGCCCGGCGGCGTCGAGGGCGGCGGTGAACGGCGGCTCGCGCCGCTCAGGGTCAGGGCCGTGGTCCTGCTGGCGCTGCCATTCGACCGACCCGGGGGCGTAGACCGGGGCCGCGTCGGCCTCGGCCCCGCGCTCGAGCGCCGCCGCGACCCGGCAATACCGCCGCCACAATTGACGGTCGGCGAGCGCCACGAGCGCGTCGGCCAAGGTCGAGATCGGGCTTGGATCGGAACTGGGCAATGGCACCCCTGCGACACGGGCGACCCGATTGTCGGGAGCTGACCGGCGCGGGGCAAGACCGCGTTGCGCGCGAGCCATCGAATTGGCGTCTGGCAGCCGCGCGGGCACGCCAGGGATCGTCCGCTTTGCGCTATGGTAAGCTTTGCTTATGATCGCATGACAATTTTCCGGCGGTGTTCGGAGGGCCGAATCGCCTCGGGAGAGAACACGGAGCATCGACCGTGCCGGCCCGCACCACCTGTTTGCTTAAACGCCGAGGCCCCAGCGGCACGCCGCCGGGGGCGGCGACGTGAAGAGCGACGCGCGCAGCCCGCTCGGCAACCGCACCGCGATCACCGTGTCGATCATGCTGGCGACGATCATGCAGGGCGTCGACAACACGATCGCCAACGTCGCCCTCCCCTACATCCAGGGCAGCCTGTCGGCCGCGCAGGACCAGATCGCCTGGGTGCTGACTTCGTACATCGTCGCGGCGGCGATCACGATGCCGCTAACCGGCTGGCTCGCCGGCCGTTTTGGCATCAAATACCTGTTTTTGATCTCGGTCGGCGGCTTCACCATCGCCTCGGCCTTGTGCGGCAGCGCCACCAGCCTCGACGAGCTGGTTTTTTACCGCCTGCTGCAAGGCGTCTGCGGCGCCGGGCTGGTGCCCCTCTCGCAGTCGGTCCTGATGCAGATCAACCCGCCCGAGCGGCACGGCCAGGCGATCGCGGTGTGGGGCATCGGCGTCATGCTCGGCCCGATTTTTGGCCCGATGCTCGGCGGCTGGTTGACCGAAAGCTACAGCTGGCGGTGGATTTTCTATATCAACCTGCCTGTCGGCATCGTTGCGTCGCTGGGCATTCTGATTTTCATCCGGGAGGCGCGCCACGCGCATCGCGAGGCGTTCGACTTCTTCGGCTTCACAACGCTCAGCATCGCCGTCGGCGTGTTGCAGATGATGCTCGACCGCGGCGAGCTGAAAGACTGGTTCGGCTCGACCGAGATCTGGGTCGAGGCGGCGGTCGCCGCACTCGCCGGGTACCTTTTCATCGTGCACACGGCGACCGCGGGCGAGCGCTCGTTCCTGAACCGCGACCTGTTGAAAAACCCGAACTTCGCAGTCGGGACGATCCTGATGTTTTTTGTCGGCGGCATTCTCAGCGGGACCTTGGCGCTGATCCCGACGATGCTGCAATCTTTGATGAACTATCCGGTGTTCACGACTGGGCTCATCACCGCGCCGCGCGGCGTCGGCACGATGGCGGCCATGTTCATCGTCGGGCGGCTGATCAACCGGGTCGACAATCGCCTGATCATTCTTTCGGGGCTGCTGATGACCGTCGTCTCGCTGTGGCAGATGACCGGGTTTTCGCTGCAAATGGGCATGGCCCCGGTGATCACGTCAGGGCTGCTGCAAGGCTTTGGGCTGGGGTGCACGTTTGTCCCGCTAAACACTCTCGCACTCTCGAACCTGCCGCGGCACATCTTGACCCAGGGAACCGCCCTGCGCAGCCTGATGCGCAACCTCGGCGGCAGCATCGGCATCTCGATCTTCGAGGCGCTGCTGACCCAGAACACGCAGATCGTGCATTCGCGGCTGATCGAGCATCTACGGCCGGACAACCCGCTCGCTCGCGCGCCGTTCCTGTCGGCGCCGTTCAGCCTGACCGAGCCTTCGGGGATCGCCGCGCTCAATCTCGAGGTCACGCGCCAGGCGGCGATGGTCGCCTATATCGACGTCTACACCTTTATGATGATGATCGTGCTGGTGACGATCCCGCTGCTTTTGTTGATCCGCCTGCCCCGCGAACGCGCGGCATCCCCAGCGCTTGCCGCCGGCAGCCTGCGGCCCCGCCGCGCCACTTGAGGGGCACGGCGCCGAGCCATCGAATTCGCGCCTACCAGCCGCGCGATCAAAACAATGGGTGGCTTCCGCGTTTTCTATCATAGCTTATTATCACGTATGGTACTTCTTTTTGGGCCGCCATGAACCTCGACCGCAGCTTTGGCTACCTCGTTCACGATGTCGCGCGCCTGTTCGCGCGGCGCTTCAATCAGCGCGCCCTGCTGTTCCTCGGCCTGACCCGGTCGCAATGCCGGATCCTCGGCTATCTCGCCCGCCACGAAGGCATCAACCAGGCCGGTCTTGCCGACCTGCTCGAGATCAAGCCGATGACCCTGGTGCGGCAGATCGACCGGATGGAAGAGGAAGGCTGGATCGAACGCCGCCATGACCCGGCGGACCGCCGCGCGCGCCGATTGGTGCTGACCGAAAAGGCCCGCCCGTTCCTCACCCGCGTCCTCGAATTGTCGACCAAGGTGCGCAGCGAGGCGTTTGCCGACCTTTCCGAGGAAGAGGGCCGGCGCCTGATCGACCTGTTGCGGCGGGTCCACAAGAACCTGGCCGAGCCCGCCGCACTGCCGGCGGCGGCACCGTCGCCAACGGCTCGCGAGCCCGGGGCGCCGCGCCGGATGCGGCGCGAGCCGCGGGTTCACGCCGGCTGGCCGGCGCTCGGAGGCCACCGGTGACAACGTCCGCCGAAGACGAGGCGCCCACACTCGGGGTGCTGCGCGCCGGGCTCGACACCCGGCCGGGGATCGCGCGCAAACGCCCGCTTCGCCAGCGGCTGCGGCTGCCGCTGATGCTGCTCGGCCCCGCCGTCGTGCTGCTCGGCGCCGCCTACTGGTACCTGACGACCGGGCGTTTCATCTCGACCGACGACGCTTATGTCGACGCGGCGAGGGTGGCGGTCAGCAACGAGGTCTCCGGCCGCGTCGCCGCGATCGACGTTCGCGACAACGAGCGCGTCAGCGCCGGGCAGGCGCTGTTCAAGCTCGACCAGCGGCCGTTCGTCATCGCCGTCGAGGAGGCCAAGGCCCAACTCGCCGCGACCCGGCTGCAGATCGAGGCGATGAAGGCGACCTATCAGCAGAAAAAGGCCGACGCCGCCGCCACCGAGGCGACGCTAGTCTATCAGCAGCGCGAGCTCGAACGCCAGCAGCGCCTGCTGGCGTCGGGCACCGCCTCGCAGTCGCAATACGACCAGTCCAACCACGCCTACAAGATCGCTCGCGAGCAGCTGGCCTCGAAGGAGCAGGATGTCGCCAGCACGCTTGCCAGCCTCGGCGGCGATCCCGACATCCCGGTCGCGCAGCACCCGATGGTCGAGCATGCGCAGGCGGCGCTCGACCGCGCCGAGCTCAACCTGTCGTACGCGGTGGTCCGGGCGCCCGAGGACGGGATCGTCACCAAGGTCGACCAGCTGCAGGTCGGCGACTGGGTGCAAGGGGTCGACACCGGCGCCGCGCCGACCGCGCTCTTCTCCCTCGTGTCGACCAAGCACGTCTGGGTGACCGCGAATTTCAAGGAGACCGAGCTGACGCATATGCGGCCCGGGCAGACCGCCACAGTCGAGATCGACACCTATCCCGACACGGTGTTCCATGCCAAGGTAGAGAGCCTGAGCCCGGGGACCGGCCTCACCTTTTCGCTGCTCCCGGCCGAGAATGCGACCGGCAACTGGGTCAAGGTGGTCCAGCGCCTGCCGGTGCGGCTCGTGATCGACGAGCTCGACCCGAACCACCCACTCGCGTCCGGGCTCAGCGCCACGGTCGAAGTCGACACCCGGTTCCGCCGGCCGTGGCTTGACCGGGTGGACGGCATACTGAGCTGGCTGTCGGGCGCAGGAACGAGCCGAGCTGCCGAACGGTGAAGTCCGAAGCTCCGCCCCCGGTGCTCAACCGGGGCTGGATCACGATCTCGATCATGCTGGCGACCTTCATGCAGGGGGTCGACACGACGATCGCCAATGTCGCCCTGCCGCATATGCAGGGCAGCATGTCGGCCTCGCAGGACCAGATCGCCTGGGTCGTCACCTCCTACATCGTCGCCGCGGCGATCATGACCCCGCTGACCGGCTGGCTCGCCAACCGCTTCGGCATCAAATACGTCTTTCTGATCTCGGTCGGCGGCTTCACGGTGGCCTCGGCGCTGTGCGGCGCGGCCGGGAGCCTGGCGCAGCTCGTCGTCTACCGCCTGCTCCAGGGCGTGTGCGGCGCCGCGCTGGTGCCGCTGTCGCAGGCAGTGCTGTTGCAGATCAACCCGCCGGAACGGCACGCCCGGGCGATGGCGGTCTGGGGCATGGGGGTCATCCTCGGCCCGATCATTGGGCCGGCGCTCGGCGGTTGGCTGACCGACAGCTACGAGTGGCGGTGGGTCTTCTATATCAACGTCCCGTTCGGGATCCTGTCCGCGATCGGGATCATGATCTTTATCCACGAGACGCGGCACGGCCGCCGCGAGCCGTTCGACTGGTTCGGCTTCGCCACCTTGAGCTTCGCGATCGGCGCCTTGCAGATGCTGCTCGACCGCGGCGAGCTGAAGGACTGGTTCGGCTCGACCGAGATCTGCGTCGAGGCGACGATCGCCGGCCTCGCGTTTTACCTGTTCGTCGTCCATACCGCGACTTCGACCGACCGGTCGTTCCTCGACCGCGCCCTGCTCAAGGACGCCAACTGCATGGTCGGCACCTTGATGATGTTTATTGTCGGCGTCCCGCTCTACGGCACGATGACCTTGCTGCCGACGATGCTGCAGGACCTAATGAATTACCCGGTCGTCACGACCGGGCTCGTCACCGCGCCGCGCGGCGTCGGCACGATGATCGCGATGATCCTGATCGCCCGGCTCGCGGGCCGCGTCGACACCCGGCTGATCATCTTCGCCGGGCTGTCGCTGACCGCCATCGCGATGTGGCAGATGACCGGGTTTTCGCTCTACATGGGCATGGGGCCGATCATCACGACCGGGCTGCTGCAAGGCTTTGGGCTCGGCTTTGTCTTCACCCCGCTCAGCATCATCACCTTCTCGACCCTGCCGCGGCACATGCTGACCCAGGGGACGGCGATCTTCAGCCTGATGCGCAACATCGGGGGCAGCGTCGGGATCTCGATCGTCGAGGTGCTGCTCGACCAGAACACCCAGATCGTCCATTCGCGGCTCGTCGAGCAGCTGCGGCCGGACAACCCGCTCGCCCGCAGCCCGTGGCTGCAGGCGCCGTACAGCTTCACCGACCCGATGGGGGTCGCGGCACTAAACGCCGAGGCGACGCGGCAGGCGGCGATGGTCGCCTATCTCGACGATTTCCTGCTGATGATGATCCTCGTCGTGATCGGCGTGCCGCTGCTCCTGCTGCTGCGCCGGCCGCGCACCCCCGTCGCCGGCGGCGCCATCGCCCTCGACTGAACCGGCGCGGCGCCCCGGCCGCACTATTTCTCGACGGTTTCAGCTTCGACTTGGTAGTGGTCGTCGAGGCCGATCAGGTCCTCGATTTCCTTGCGCAAAGCGGTGAACTGGTTGTCGCCGATCCCGGTGTAGGCACCGGTGCGCTGCATCTCGGAGAGCGCCTCCTTCATGAAATGGGACGCGACGCCGAGCAACAGCTGGGCGTCGATGCAGGCGCGGTACCCCATCGCCCGCAGCCGGTCGAGCCTGTAGATCGGCCGGCCGTCGCGGTTGCCGCGGCTTTGCACCCAGACGAGCGGCACTTTGGCCAGTCGCGGCGCCGCCTCGGCTTCGGCGTCGTTGCGCGGGAACACGAGACCGAGATCGGCGCCGACCTCGGCCGCGGCGTTGACCCGCGTCACGGCTTCGTCGAGCCCCAGCTCGCGGCAGGTGTCGGAGCGCGCGATGACCACAAAATCGGGGTCGGTGCGATCGCGCTCGCGGCACGCCCAGCGGATCTTGTCGACGAACTCGGCGACCGGCACGGCGTGGGCGACGTATTTGTGGTAATGCGCGCGCTTCGGAAAGAGCTGGTCCTCGATGTGGATGCCGGCGACCCCGGCGGCGGCGAATTCGCGCACCGTGCGCATCGTGTGCAAGGGCTCGCCAAAGCCCGCCCCCGCGTCGGCGACGAGCGGCACCGACACCGCGCGCGCGACCTCGCCCGCGACCCGCACCTGCTCGTCCATCGTCAGCAGCGGCTCGGTGATCGCGCGCGAGGCGCCGGTGGCATAGCCGCCAGTATAGACGACCTTGACCCCGGCGGCCTCGGCGAGCCGGCCTTCGATCGGCGTCGTCGCCGACGGCATGTACAGGAACTCGCCGGACGCGAGCAGCGCGCGCAGGCGGGCGGTCTTTGTGCTCATCGCATCGTCTCCGAACTCGCGCAGATTTCGACGTGGCTGCCGGGCCATGTCGCGGGAGCGCGGCGCGAACCTGCGGCGGCCCCAGCGACCGTTTCCGTTTGCCCGGGGCCGGCGCTAGCCGAGCGAGGCGACAATTTCGCGGTAGGCCGCCTCGGGGAAGGCTTTCAGGGTCCGGGTGCGCACCGTCCCGAGCATCCCGAGCAGCAGCGTGAACCGCGCCGCCACCGCGTCGTCCGGCGCCTCGTAGGTCATGACCAGGTCGTAGTCGCCCATCGTCATGTAAATGCTTTTGAACTCGCCGCCCATGTCGGCGAGCGCGCGCCTCGCGGTGTCGACGCGGCGCGGCGACTCCTTGACTTTTTGGGCGCCCTGGTCGGTCCAGCTCGCGAGCATGATGTATGTCGGCACAGCCCACCTCCCTCCTCGCTCGTCGCGGATCTGCGGGCCCGGTGAAATCCGAGCTACTCGCTTTTGGTTACGTCGATGCCGGCGGCGGCTCCGCGGCGATCCGGTCGAGCTTGGCCGCCATGATAAAGTCGTTTTCGTGCAGGCCCTTGATCTTTTTGGTCTGCAGCGAGACGGTCGCAAACCCCCAGCCGAAGCGGATTTCGGGATGGTGCCCTTCCTCCTCGGCAAGCCGGGCGGCGCGCTCGACAAAGGCGAACGCCTCGCGGAAATTCCGGAAGCGATACGTGCGCTCGATGTGCTTCGCCTCGTCGAGCAGCCCCCAATCCGGCGCCTGGGCGCGAAGCTCCTCGGCCTCGCCGGCATTCAGCGGCGGAATGCCGCCGCGGCAAGGCGTGCAGTTCTTCTCGGCGAGTGCTATGGCCATCGCGTCATCTCCTCAATAATGCGCAGCATAGCACGAATCATGCAGCGGCTGCGGTACGCCGGTTCGACCAGGCTCGGGTTCTTCGGCTGGCTGGCCGCTTTTGTGCTGCTGGCCGCTTTTGTGTCGCTGGCCGGCGCGGCGGCTGACGGCCGCGCCCAGCCGGCCCTTGCCGACGGCGGCCGCTGGCAGGCGGTCCTGGCCGCCGGCGACGACGAGGAGCCGGTCTTCGACGACGCGACCCGGACCTTGGCCCGGCGGCTGCTGGAGGCGGGCGTGCCGCCGGCGAACATCTACCGGCTGAGCGCCAGCCCCGCCGAACAACGCCGCGGGGCGGCGCCCGCCACCGCCGAAACCCTGCTGCGGCGCGTCGCCAATTTGCCGGTTCGGCCCGGCGACCGCTGCTTTGTCTTTCTCACGTCGCACGGCGAGCCGGATGCCGGATTGTGGCTGGCTCGCTCGCAGCGGGCGTTGCATCCCGAAGAGCTGGCCCAGGCGCTGTCGCGCGGCTGCGGCGCCGCACCCACCGTCGTCATCGTCTCGAGCTGCTACAGCGGCAGCTTTGCCGCCGGGGCGATGGCCAGGCCCAATCGCGTCATCCTGACCGCCTCGCGCCGCGACCGGCCGTCCTTTGGATGCCAGGCCGAGCGCACCTATACGTTCTTCGACGGCTGCCTGCTCGGCGCCTTGCCCAAGGCCGCGAATTGGCAGGCGGTGTTCGCGGCGACCAAGGGCTGCGTCGCCCGCGAGGAGCATGCTCGGGGCGAGCGGCCTTCGGAGCCGCAAGCCTATTTCGGCGCCGCGGCGGCGAACCTGCCGGTCGGGTTTTGACGCCCCCTCGTCACCTCGTCACCTCAGCACGACAATCGGCACGTTTCCCTCACGCCGGGTGATGTTGAGCGCCACGTCGCGGTCGTGACGCCTCAGGACGACGTCGGCCGACCCGCCCTTCACCTGCAATCCGCGCAAATGCAGCTCGCCCAGAAAGCGCGGCAGCTTCGGGCGGTCGAACCGGATTTCCTCGGCGTCGTGGGTGAAGCTCAATCCGAGGCTCGCCTGGACCAGGGCGAACACGCTGGCGGCGGCCCACGCTTGCGGAATGCAGGCGACCGGGTAAAGGGTCGGCGCGTTGAGCTTGCGCCACTGGAAACCGCAGAACAGCTCGGGCAGCCGGCGCAGGTCCATGTAGCCGGCGGCGTCGAACAGGCCGCGGAAGATTTTTGAGGCGCCCGACTTGAGGCCGTAACGCGCCAGACCGAGCGCGATCAGCGCGTTGTCGTGCGGCCAGACCGAGCCGTTGTGATACGACATCGGGTTGTAGCGGGCGCTCGACATCGCGACGGTGCGTATGCCCCACCCCGAAAAGCAAGAAATCCCGAGCAGCGTGTCGGCGACCCGGCAGGCGCGCTCGGGGGCGGCGATGCCGGTCAGCAGCGTGTGGCCGGCGTTCGAGGCGACGACCCGGCACGGGTTTTTGGCGCCATCGAGAGCGAGCGCGTAGGTGGAGAGCTCCTCGCACCAGAACACCGCCTCGAATTTATCGCGCAGCGCTTCGGCTTCCCGGCGGAGGCGCGAGGCCGAGTCGTGGTCGCCGAGCGCCGCCGCCAATTCGGCCGCCCGGTGTTTTGCCGCATAGACATAGCCCTGCACCTCGCACAGCGCGATCGGGCCCTCGGCAAGCCGCCCGTCCTCGTGAAAGATCGCGTCGTGCGAGTCCTTCCAGCCCTGGTTCACGAGCCCGTCGGCATTCCTGCGGTGGTATTCGACAAATCCGTCGCCGTCCGCGTCGCCGTAGGTGTCGCACCAGCGCAGAGCGGCCTGGATGTTGGGCCACAACCGGCGCACCGTCTCAAGGTCGCCGGTGCGTGCGAAATACTCGCCGGCCAACATGACAAACAACGGGGTCGCATCGACGCTGCCGTAATAGCGCGAGAACGGCACCTCGCCGAGCCGCGCCATCTCGCCGTCGCGCATCTCGTGCAGGATTTTACCGGGCTCGGCATCGCGCACCGGGTCGACTTCGGTCGCCTGGGTCGCCGCGAGAAAGCTCAGCACGCCCTTGGCGATCGTCGGGTCAATCCACAACGCGAACAGCGCGGAGATGATCCCGTCGCGCCCGAAAACCGTGCTGAACCATGGAATCCCGGCGAACGGGTAGAGGCCGTGCTCGGTTTCGGTCACCAGCATGTAGAGGTCGGCGACCGAGCGGCGCGCCATCTCGTTGAACAAGGAGTTCGAGCTGTCCAGCGACGTGGCGCGTCCGCTGGTGGCGCGCATCGCGCGGCGCGCCAGCCGCGCGGCGCTGTAAAAGCGGCGCGCAACGTTTCCCTCGGCGATGCTCTCATCATCGCAGGCGACCCGCAAGACCATCCGCGCCGCCTCGCCGGGCCCGAGCGCCAGGTCAAATTGTGCGCTGCCGCCGTCGAGCCGAGCGGGCGCCGGCTCGAAGCTAAGCGTGGTTACGCGTTTGACACCGTCCAGACCCGAATAAAGCAGCGCCACCGACGCGTCCGAACGCCGCTCGAACGAGGATCGGCCGCGGCGCGTCCGCTTTTGGCCCCGCACCTCGAACAGATCGGCAAAGTCCGAGGCGAAGCTGATGCTCAGGGTCAGGCGGTGCGGGACCACGTCGAAATTGTGCACCAGCAAGCGCTCGTAGCAGCAATTCTGCCACAGGTACTTGCGGCGGTTGACATGGATCCGCTCGCCGCGGAGCACGTTGCGGCCGGCGAGGCTAAGGTCCGGATTGCTCAAGTCGACCGTCAGGACGACGTTGTCCTCCTGGACGTTCGAGCTCAGCAGCAGCAACGGTGCGTCGTTGAGCCGCAATTCCAGCCGCGACAAATAGCGCGTGTCGCGATGGTACACGCCGTCCGCGCTGCCGCCGTCCGCGACAATGTCGCCGCGCGGGTCGAACACGGCAAAGGTATGGCCTTGCTTCAGCGTGCGCGGCCGACGCTCCTGCAACAGGATCGCCGACTCGATGTAGAACCGAGAGGCCTCGCTGGCGGCTTGCGCGTCCGGCAGCGCGTGCGCTGGCGGCGGGACCTCAGCCGTCGCCGGCCTCGGCGGCGGTGCGATGTTGTGTCCCGTCGGCTTCGCTGCGGCGCAACAGGTCGCCGTAGAGCGCGACGTAATCGCGCGCCATGCGGTCGACGAGAAAGCGCTCCTCGAAGGCTTCGCGGATCTTCACACGGTCTAGTCCTTGGACGACGGGAATCGCCGCGACAGCCTCCTCGATGCTGTCGACCACGAGGCCGGTGCGCCCCTGCTCGATGATTTCCGCTACGGCGCCGCGTCGAAACGCAATTGCCGGCGTGCCGCAGGCCATCGCCTCGATCAGCACGAGCCCAAACGGTTCGGGCCAGTCGATCGGGAACAGCACCGCCGTCGCGTCAGCCAGCAGCGCGCGCTTTTCGGCGTCGTCCACCTCGCCGATATATTCGATCAACGGGTCGTTCAACAACGGCTCCACGCGCGCCTTATAGTATTCCCGGTCGACCCGGTCCACCTTGGCGGCGATGATCAACGGCAGCCCGGCGCGGCGAGCAATCTCGATCGCTCGCTCCGGCCCCTTTTCCGGGCTGATGCGGCCGATAAAGGCGAGATACCCGCCGGCACCGCGACCGAGCCCGTAAAGATCGCGCGGCAGCCCGTGATAGACGGTGCCGTACCAGTTGGCCCATGCCAGCGGCGCGCGTTGCGCGTTCGAGATCGAGACCAGCGGCATCATCGAAAACTCGCGCATCAGCGGCGCCAAGTCGGGCAGGTCGAGCCGGCCGTGCAAGGTGGTCAGCGTTTTGCGCCAGGTCGGCGCGAACGACGGGAAATGCAAATAGTCGATATGGAAATGGATGACGTCGAAAAGGTGGGCGCTGCGCGCGATCCGGTGGACCAGCATCATGTGATAGGCGAGCGGATCCTGGCATTCGGCATTCAGCCGCAGCGCCTGCTTGCACGGCGAGACGAGCTTCGCGCCGGTCACCGAGTCGCCGCTGGCGAACAGCGTAACCTCGTGACCTTGGCGCACCAATTCCTCGGTCAAAATCGAGACCACACGCTCGGTGCCGCCGTAGAGCTGCGGCGGACAGCTTTCGCACAACGGTGCAACCTGGGCAATTCGCATCGTGGGGACACTCTCCGTTGTCGCCATCATCACGGGATCGTCGTCGGACCAAGCGGCAGCGCTGCCGTGCCGGCAATCATTAACCGCGCTGCACCCATTAACCGCGCTGCACCGCAGCAAGTTCCTCGCGCCATCCGGAGTAAAAACCGGGTTGAACGACGCCGCGGAGTTTCCGAGTTGGGGGCCGTGCCGGATGCCGTTCATCGGGTCTGGCCAGGCAATGAGGGGGCGGGGAAGCGGCCCGCCGCGGTCGTGCTCTGCGAATTGCCGGGCGTCGGTTCGGACGACGTCGACATCGCGCTCGAACGGCGGGTGCTGACGGTCCGGGCCCGCGCGGCCGAGCACGAGCACCCCGGCTGTCAGCGGGTCTACACCGAATATGCCAAGGGTGACTGCGCGCGGGTCTTCACGCTCTCCGAGGACATCGACCGCGACCGCATCGAGGCGACCGCGCAAAACGGCGTCCTGCATCGGGTGCTGCCAAAGGCCGCACCCGCCAAGGCACGCCAGATCGAGTTGAGGCGCGCTAGCCCCGACTCGCCCGCGGCCATATCGGGTCGTCGGCGCCCACGAGCGGCCGACGGCCCATCCGGATGTGCGGTTATTGCGCCGGCAGCAACTGGCCGCGAATTTCGCCGCCTTTGTTGGCCCCGGTGTGAACGTTGACGTAGTATTTGCCGGCTTCCAGGTTCGCGACTTGCGCCGGGGTCAGTATCCGCGAACCCTGGATCGGGCTCTGCAGGCTGCCGGTCAGCGGCACCACGACCCCCGCGTTTTTTCCGGGCTCGGCCGGTCCGTGGATATGAGCCGCCATCGCCGGGCCGCTCAGGCCCGAGTAGGTAACGTCCCATGTCAGTTTTCGGGTTGCGGTGTCGAGCGTTGCAGTCGCGGTTCCGGTGGCGCTGCTGGTGGTCGGCGGAACCTCGCTGGCACCGTTCAGGGTCGCCTTGAATACCTTCGTCGCGGCATGGGCCGCCCCGGCCACAAGAAATGCCGTCAGCAAGATTGCAACCAACAACTTCAACTGCCGCATGTTCTCCTCCCTGCATTGTGCTGGTAATGCGCAATGCTATTGGTTTGTCAGAAGAACGGGAAGCGCCAAAATCCGCCAACCCATCACTTTTGGCAGCGGCGCCGTTCAGTTCGAGCCAAGGCCCGCAGCACCGGCCGACGCGAGCACCAGCCCCCCGCGAGCGCCCGATGCGAAAAGGGCGCGGCTGTCGCTGTAACGCAGCGAGGTCTCGGCGGTTCCGCCGTCCAGCCGGTTCAGCCGAAACACCCGGGTTTTCTGCTCGGCCCCGGCGAGGTGCATGATCCCGATCGCCTGGTGCGGCGTGTAGGGCTCGACAAACAACCCGCGTTCCGCGTCAAGCGCCGGGGCAGCATCACCCGGCATCCAGTTGCAATAAGACGGCAGAAAATCGACCGGCAGGTGCTCGCCGAAAATCGCGTAGTTCAGCGCCGTCTGCTCGACGAAGAAAAACCGGGTGCGCTGCGCGACCTGCGTCATCAGCCGCGCCCAGGCGCCCCAATGCGGGGCGTCGGCGCGCAGCGCGAAGACGCCGCAGTTGACCATCGGATTGCGGCCAAGCCGGTCGGCGACGCGCCAGCCGAACGCCTCGCGGTAATTCTTCCAGGCCAAGGTCAGGCCAAACAGCTTCGGCCGCTTGTAATGGCGCTTGTAAGCCCGGTCGATCTCCGGGACGATTGCGAGCCGCCCGCCGCGAGCCGCCGCCGCGAACAGCTCGACCGCCCGCCAGTCCTGCAGCCAGGCGTCGGCGTCGATCCACAGATAGGTCTCGTAGCCCGGGAAATGGCGCGGCAGAAAGGGCCGCGCGAATTGCGCCTTGCGTCCCTCGGGCAGTTGCGCGCGGCCGGGAAAGTCGATGTCCCAGTCGGGATGCACGAGATGAGTCCCGCGCCCGATCAGCCATTGACACTGCTCCGGGTCGAGCCCGACATCGAGGATCCCGAGCGCCGCATCGGGGCGCTGGGCCTGCACCGAGAGCACGGTGTCGCGCAACAGCGGGAAATACGCCCGGTCCGCTCCGCTGACGATCAGCAATCGCGCGGCGGACATCCGATCACCGGCTGCGGTTGCGCCGGCCGTCCGGCACGTCGCCCCTCTCCGCGTCGGTCAAGGAACCAGCCGGTAACCGCCCGGCTCGGTCACCAGAATCTCGGCAGCGGTCGGGTCGCGCTCGATCTTTTGACGGAGGCGGTAGACATGCGTTTCGAGCGTGTGGGTCGTCACCCCGGCATTGTAGCCCCACACTTCGCCGAGCAAGGTGTCGCGGCCGATCGCCCGGTCTCCGGCGCGGTAGAGGTATTTGAGGATGGCGGTTTCCTTTTCGGTCAGCCGCACCTTCCTGCGGCCGCCGGGCTCGGTCAAAAGCTTGGCGCTGGGGCGAAACGAATAGGGCCCGATCGTCAACACGGCGTCGTCGCTGTGCTCGCTCTGGCGCAGGTGGGCGCGCAGCCTGGCCAGCAGAATGCTGAGCCGAAACGGCTTGGTCACATAGTCGTCGGCACCCGAATCAAGGCCGAGGACGGTATCGGCGTCGGTGTCGGATGCGGTCAGCATCATGATCGGGACATGAACCCCGCGGCGCCGCAACACCTGGCACAATTCCCGCCCATCCATGTCGGGGAGCCCGATGTCGAGCAGAATGGCGTCGAACCGCTCCTTGTCGGCGATGTCGAGCGCTTGCGCCGCAGTGTCGCAGGCGAACGCAACAAACTCGTCGTTCAGCTCCAGTTGCTCGGTGAGCGTCTGGCGCAGCGCCGGGTCGTCATCGACGATCAAGATCTTGCGACCAGCCTTCATGGTCCTCTCCGCCGGTGCGAAACCGCCAATCAGCCTTGCGACCCGCCATCGGATCGGACGTCCGCTGATTATCGGCCGTGCCAGCGCCGCGCTATCCCCGTTCGACCCGTGCTGTCCCCGTTCGAAGGTTGCGAACTGTAGCCGGTCCGCGCGGCTTTCGCCAGCCGGCGGCGTTCCACCGACCGCGGCCTTGAGGCGAGCGGCGGCGCTCCCCCGCCGCGGTACACCTCCGATGCAAAATAAGGCGGCTGGCGTCGCGGCCGTCGCCAGTTATCATATGCGGCGGCGGCAAGGAGACAGGAGTGCCCGAGTTCAGAACCATTTCGACGCCGACGCGTAACAGCGCCCCGCCCGCGCACCAAGACGTAAGCCGCGTTTTCGGCGAGGCCACCGCCGCGATGCGGCGCGGTGCCGCGCTGCTGATCCGCGACGACGAGCTGAGCGTGCTCGCGGTCGCGGCCGAGCTTGTGACCGAAGAGCATTTGCGCCGGGTCCGCGAAGTCTCGGCCGCGGCACCGCGGGTCGTGCTGACGCGGCGGCGGGCGGTGGCGCTCGGTCTCGCCCCGCGCGAGGATTTGTCGGGTGCCATGACGATCTCGGTCTCACCCGACATGCCGGCAACGGTGATCCGCAACCTCGCCGACCCGGCCGCCTCGCTCGGGGTTGAACCACCGGGGTTTGGCCCGAAACCCGTCCCCGCCCGCGGCGGGGCGTTGGCCGCGGTTACCCTGGCAAAGCTCGCCTCGTTGCTGCCGGCGGCGCTCGTGGTGCGGGTTGGGGCCGCCGAGGCGGCGCTCCTGGCCCGCCGCGGCGACATCGCGACGGTCGATGCGGCCGAGGTGTTCAACCGCCACGCCGTTGCGGCCGGTCTGACCCGCGTCGCGGAGGCGCGCGTGCCGCTCGCCGACGCGGAGGACGCCCGGCTGATCGCGTTTCGCCCGGGCGACGGCGGGGTCGAGCACCTGGCGATCGTGATCGGCGCCCCCGATCCGTCGGGCCCGGTATTGGCGCGCCTGCATTCCGAATGCTTTACCGGGGACTTGCTGGCGAGCCTGCGCTGCGATTGCGGCGACCAGCTGCGGGGCGCCATCGCCGCGATCGCGCGCGACGGCGGAGGGGTGCTGCTCTACCTCGCGCAGGAAGGGCGCGGCATCGGCCTCGTCAACAAATTGCGCGCCTATCAGCTGCAGGACGCCGGTTTCGACACGCTAGACGCGAACGAGCAGCTAGGTTTCGACGCCGACGAGCGGGTTTACCTGCCGGCGGCGGAGATGCTGCGCCAGCTCGGCTTCGGCACCGTTCGCCTGTTGACCAACAATCCCGAAAAAGTTGCAGCCCTCGAACGTTACGGCATCCGGGTCGTCGAGCGGGTGCCGCATGTGTTCCCGGCAAACGGGCACAACGAGCGCTATCTGCGCACCAAGGCGACCCGCGGCGGGCACCTGCTGTAGCTGTTAGCCGCAGCTGTGTTGTAGCCGCCTGCTCACACGGTCGGCGGCCATTTTCCGTCGACCTTGTAGGCCTCGTCCGCGCCGGGCCATGGCGGCATCGTCGCGCCGAGGACTTTGAGCGGCTCGGTCCCGTCGCAGCGGAATTGAAAATGGGTCCCGGTCGGGATGCTGAGCGACAGCCCGACCACGAGCTCGACTGTCTCCTCCTGGCCGTCGAGCTTGCGCCACATCCGGCCATGGCCCGAAATCACGTACCACAGCTCTTCGACCGTCCGATGCGCGACCGGCTCGGAGACCGCACCCGGCGGCAGTGAAAACACCGCCAACGCGCCCCGCACGAGGGAGGACATGACTCGCACCTCCGAACCGTCGGGGGCGATCACATCAGGTGCTTCTGCCGCACGTTTGGTCTCGAAACGCATCCGTCTCTCCGTTGCTAAAGATTCTAGAAATGCGGGCGGGCGCCGCCGATTGACAAAACATGGCGAGGCCCCGACAAACCGCGCTCCGACACAAAAAGGGAAAGGTTCGAGGGATGGGCATGCTCGACGGACGGGTTGCGATCTGCACCGGCTCGGGGCGCGGCGTCGGCGGCGAGGTTGCCAAGCTGATGGCCGCGCACGGCGCCAAGGTCGTGGTCAACGATCCCGGCACCACCGGCACCGGCGAGGGCGCCGACCAGACCCCGGCGCAGGAGATCGTCGACCAGATCAAGGCCGCGGGCGGCGACGCGATCGCGAATTATGGCTCGGTCGCGAAATTCGACGACTGCCTCGCGATGGTGAGTCAGGCACGCGAGGCCTTCGGCGGGCTGCACATCGTGTTCAACGCGGCCGGCATCCTGCGCGACAAGATGTTCCACAACATGTTCCCTGAAGACTGGCAGGCGGTCATCGACGTGCATCTGACCGGGCACTTCAATATCAACCGTGCGGCGATCAACCTGTTCCGCGAGCAGAATTATGGGCGCATCGTCATGGTGTCGTCGACCTCGGGCCTGCTCGGCAATGTCGGCCAGTGCAACTACGGTGCTGCGAAGCTCGGGATCGTCGCCTTGGCGCGCATCGTCGCGATGGAGAACGCGTCGCGCGGGATCACCGTGAATGTGATCGCGCCGTCCGCCGACACCCGCATGACGCGCTCGGTGCCGACCCCGAAGGACCCGGCGGCGGCGGCGATGCGCGAGGAGCGTCTGCGCCGCAGCCGGGCCGACGCGATCGCCCCGCTGTGTGTCTTTCTCGCGTCCGAGCAGGCGGCGGGCGTCAACGGCCAGGTCTTTCACCAGCGCGCCGGCGAATTGTCGCTCTATGGCCATATGCGCCCGGTGCGGATGGTGCACCGCCAAGGCGGCTGGACCCCGGAGACCCTGGCCGAGGTGGCGATCCTGGCCTTGGCGCCGCAATTCACGCCGCTCGACAGCCGCGGCGTCCATCCGGGATTGCCGATGGAATAGGCCGCAACCCCGGCCAAGCGCGGCGCGGGCTCGCCGGCGACGGCCATACGCGAGGACGCAATGCATAGAATATTGACGATTGCCGCGCGCCTATTGATCGCGTTGGCAGCGCTGCCGGGTGGCATCCTGCCGGCTGTGGGGCAGCCGCAACCGCTCGTTACGCAACCGATCGACGAGACCCGCCTCGTGACGCTCGCCGGCAACACGCGACCCGAAGCCAATGCTGCGAACGATCGCGGGGCGGTTGCCGACGGCCTGCCGCTCGCGCACATGCTGCTGTTGCTGCGCCGGTCGGCGGTGCAGGAGGCGGCGCTCGACCACGCGATCGACAACCTGCAAGATTCCCGGTCGCCGGATTACCGCCGCTGGTTCAGCGCGGCCGAATTCGGCGAACGCTTTGGGGCCGCGTCGGCGGATTTGTCGGTGGTGACGGGCTGGCTGGCAAGCCACGGCTTCCGCCTCGAGACCATCTATCCGAACCGAACAGTTATTGCTTTTTCCGGGACGGCAGGAGAGCTGCGCGCAGCCTTTCACACCGGGATTCATAATCTCGAGGTCGACGGGGTCGGGCATATCGCCAATATGACGGACCCAAAGATTCCCGCCGCGCTCGGTCCCATCATCGCCGGCATCGCCTCGCTCAGCGATTTCCGGCCGGCGCCGCAATACACTTATGCGGGCGACTGCGGTCATGGTTCGGTGCTTCCCGGGACCTGTTATGCTGTCGTTCCCGCCGATCTTGCGACGATCTACGATTTGCGGCCGCTCTACCGATCCGGCATCACCGGCGCGGGCCAGCATATCGACGTCATGGAAAATTCGAACCTGTACCGAATTGCCGATTGGTATGGGTTCCGCTCGACTTTCGGCCTCGACAAATTTCCCGGCTCGTTCCGGCAGTTCCATCCGCAGCCACCGAATGGACCCGCCGACTGCACCGACCCCGGCGTGACGATGGGCGACAAAGAGGCGACGACCGACGCCGAGTGGGCGGCTGCCGCCGCCCCCGGCGCCGCGATTACGCTCGCGTCGTGCGCCGACACGACGACCACCGATGGCCACATGATTGCGCTCGAAAACGTCGTCAACGCCGCCAACACACCCGATGTGATCAGCATCAGCTTTGGCGTCTGCGAAGCGAACGCCGGGGCGGCGCGGAACGCAATGGTCGCTGCGGCCTACCAGCAGGCGGTCAGCGAAGGCATCTCGGTCTTTGTCGCGGCCGGTGACTACGGCGCGGCCGCGTGCGACCAGCATGGCGGTCCCCCGGCGAGCCATGGCATCGCCGTCAATGGGCTGGCCTCGACCCCGTACGATGTGGCGGTCGGCGGCACCGATTTCGCCGACACCTTTACCGGCGCCAATTCGCTCTATTGGAGCGCAACGAACTCGCGGTACTACGGCTCGGCCAAATCCTATATCCCCGAAATTCCATGGAACGGGACCTGCGGCAGCCAACTGCTCGCCAACTATCTGACCGGCTCGCCGATAACATACGGAGCGCAAGGGTTTTGCAACAACGGGCCGTCGGTGTACCAGGAGACAACCGGCGGCGCCGGTGGCCCAAGCGGCTGCGCCACCGGGATGCCCTCGCCCGCGACCCCCGGCGTCGTCAGCGGCAGCTGTGCTGGTTATCCTAAACCGCGCTGGCAAAGGGCCCTTGGCAACCCCGCCGATGGTGTGCGCGACCTCCCGGATGTCGCGCTGTTCGCCTCGCCCGGTGTTTGGGGGCACCGCTATGTGATCTGTTTTTCCGACCCTGATCAGGGAAGGCCGTGTAGTGGTCCGCCCAGCGGCTGGTCCGGCGACGGCGGAACGTCATACGCGGCGCCGATCATGGCCGGCATCCAGGCGCTGGTCGATCAGCGCGCCCGGGGGCGCCAAGGCAATCCCAACCCGGTCTATTACCGGCTGGCGGCCGGGGAATTCGGCAGGCGCGGCAATTCCGCCTGCTACGCCTCGCGCGGCAACAAGATCGCCGGCTATTGCATCTTTCGCAACGTTACGGTCGGCGACAACGATATGCCATGCACCACCGGCAGCCCTGACTGCTATCAGCCTGGCGGCACGTATGGTGTGTTGTCGACCCGTGCGGCTTCCTACGAACCGGCTTTTGGCGCCCGACCCGGCTGGAATTTCACGACCGGGCTCGGCAGTGTCGATGCCGCCAATCTGGTGAGGTACTGGCCGCGGTGACGGCCGGCGGACGCGGTAACAACCGGCTTGCGGCTGGATCAGCTCAGTTCACCGCGAGGGCGCGGCATGCGGCGGCGAGGCAGTGCTCGGCTCCGCCGCCCGCGTCGATCCGGATCCAGTCCATTTCCCCCGGGTCCTGCCGCAATTGCGATTGCAGAACCTCGGTGGTCGCGTCGGAGGCGTCGCTGCGGCGCGCGCGGATGCGTTGCGCCATCACCGCGGGCTCGGCGTCGAGCCACAACCCGCTGAACGGGACGCCGGCCTTGCGGGCGATCTCGCTAAACGAATGCCGTTCGCACGCCAACAGCGAAACCGCGTCGATAATCGCGGTGTGGCCGGCGACCAGCACCGCCGCCGCCTTCTCGCGCAGCGCGTCATAGACCCGGCGCGTAATTTCGGGCGTGTAGGCCGTCTCGGGCAGCGGGGTTTCGGGATCGACGCCGAGCGCCAGCTTGCGGGTGACGTCGCTGCGCAACAGGCGGGCTCCGGGCCGCCGGCCGAGTTCCGGCGCGAGCCCGGCGGCGAGCGTCGATTTCCCGCTGCCGCTGAGCCCGCCGATCGCGATCAGCCGGCACGGAAACGGCCGCAGCACGTCTTCGGCAAAATCGAGATAGCGCCGCGCCTCGGCGGCCATCTCTTCGCGCTTGGGGCGGTTGCCCGGGCGCGCCAGCGCGGTCGCCGTCACATGGGCGCGGATCCCGGCGCGCAACGACAGAAACAGCGGCATCGCCGCCAGCCCCGCGTCCTCGCCGCTGCGGTCGAGATAGCGGTTCAGCACCCGGTTGGCGAACTCCGCCAGCCCGCGATGCTCCAGGTCCATCAGCAGAAAGGCGAGGTCGTAGAGAATGTCGATGCCGGCCAGCGCATCCGAGAATTCGAGGCAGTCGAACAAGGTCGGCCGGCCGTCGACGAGGCAGATGTTGCGCAGGTGCAGGTCGCCGTGGCAGCGCCGCACCCTGCCCGCCTCCGCTCGGGCGTCGAGCAAGCCTTTTGAGGCCGCGGACGCGAGGCGCCATTTGTCGAGGATCGCCGCGACGCGCTCCGGGTCGAAAACGCCGACTTGCGCGCGGGCGAGGATCTGGTGGTTTGTCTCGGCGATGTCGGCGAGCGCCGCCGCACCCCCCTGGCCCGGCCGCGGCTCGGCCGCCTCGTGAAACTGCGCGATGTGGTCGGCGAGCGCGTCGATCAGCGGCGTGTCCAGCTTTCCCGCCCGGGCGAGCGCGTCGAACAGCAGCGCCTGGTCGAACCGGCGCATCACGACGACCCAGTCGAGCGCCGGCCCGTCGTCGACAAAGCCGATCTTGCCGTCGGCGGCGCGCCCGATCCGCCGCAAATTCAGGTAAATCGACGGTGCCGTGCGCCGGTTCAGCGCGAGCTCGGCGACGCACGCCGCGTGCCGCTGCGCCACGGTCGAGAAATCGACGTAAGGAAGCCTGACCGCGCGCTTGAGCTTGTAGGCGTAGTTGCCGGCCAGAAACACCAGCGAGATATGGGTCTCGATCCGCTCCACCCTCTCGACCCCGGCGCCGTACGACGACGCCCGCCCGAGAAAGGCGATCGTCTCGCGCTGATCGCCGGCCTTTGCGCCGCGTGCCGAGCGCATCAGAACAGGCTTCCCTGCTCGGGGCGCGGCGGGGCGCGTCGGACCGGGCGGCGCGGGGTTCGGCCCGCGATGGCGCCGACCTTGCCGTCATAAAATTCGAGCTCCAGACCCTCGCCGGGCTTGATCGCGGCGGCTTCGGTCAACACCCGCGCGGCACCGTCGCGCACCACGACATAGCCGCGCGCGAGCAGGCTTTCGTGCCGCTCCGAATGGGTCGCGAGGCGCCCCGCAAAGTTGTCGAGCCCATCGCGCTTGCCCTCGATCGCGCGCGCCGCCGCCGCCCGCAAGCGGATTTCGGCTTGCGCCAGCCGATCGCCGGCGCGGCCGAGGTCGGCCCTCAGCACCTCCGGGCGCAGCCGCACGCCAGCGAGGTCGAGCCGATGCCGCGCGCCGCGCAAATGGCGCTCGGCCGCAAGCCGCAGCCGCTCCGCGCGGTCGTCGAGCCGCTGCGCCGCGTTGCCGAGCAGGTCCTGCGGCAGGGGCAGGCCGCGCGCCAGCCCCGAGAGATTGAGGCGGCGCTCGGCGAACAGGCGCGACAGCCCCGCCGAGAGCCGCGACGCCTTGCCGGCGAGGTCGGCGACCAGGTCGAGCCGGACCGGCACCGCGATCTCGGCCGCCGCCGTCGGCGTCGGGGCGCGCCGGTCGCTCGCATGGTCGATCAGGGTCGTGTCGGTCTCGTGCCCGACCGCTGAGATCAGCGGGATCGCCGAGGCCGCCGCGGCGCGCACCACGACCTCCTCGTTGAACGCCATCAAATCCTCGAGGCTGCCGCCGCCGCGCGCGACAATGATCAGGTCGGGCCGCGGCACCCCCGCCTGCGGCAGCCGGTTGAAGCCGGCGATCGCCGCCGCGACCTGGGCTGCCGCCCCCTCCCCCTGCACCGCCACCGGCCAGATCAGCACATGGCGCGGGAAGCGGTCGGCGAGCCGGTGCAGGATGTCGCGAATCACAGCACCGCTCGGCGACGTCACGACGCCGATGACATCCGCCAGAAACGGCAGCGGCCTTTTTCTCTCCGCCGCGAACAGCCCCTCGGCGGCGAGCCTGCGCCGCCGCTCCTCGAGCAGCTTGAGCAGCGCGCCGACCCCGGCGAGCTCGATCGCATCGACGACGAGCTGGTACTTGGAGCGGCCGGGGAACGTGGTGAGGCGCCCGGTGCACACCACCTCCATGCCGTCCTCGGGCCTGATGCCGAGCCGGATCGCGGTCATCCGCCAGCACACCGCGTCGAGCACCGCCTCGCTGTCCTTGAGCGCGAAATAGCAATGACCCGAGCCGTGGCGCTTAAAGCCCGAGATCTCGCCGCGCACCCGGACATGGCCGAACCCGTCCTCGATCGAGCGGCGTAATGCCTGCGACAGCTCGGAAACGGTATATTCGACGATGTTGGCCCGCGGCGGCGCTGCGGTCAGAAGGTCGTTCATGCCCATATGATAACCGAGCACCGGAGCAAGCGCGAATGCGGGAGCCGCACCTAATACACTCCAGGGCGAGACCGCCCTTGCCCTTCGGCCAGGGCCGCGCTCCGCTCCCCCGCCGGCGCGGGAGGGTGGTCGTTCGGGCTGGGCGATGCGCGTCCTGATCGTCGGCTCGGGCGGGCGCGAGCACGCGCTCGCCTGGGCAATCGCGGCCTCGCCCTTGGTCGACCGGCTCTGCTGCGCGCCGGGTAACGCCGGGATCGCGGAGGACGCCGACTGCGTCGCGATCGGCGCCGATGACCGCGCCGGGATCGTCGCCTTTTGTCGGCGCGAGCACATCGATTTTGTCGTTGTCGGGCCCGAAGCGCCGCTCGCGGCGGGGCTGGTCGACGCGCTCGAAGCCGAAGGGGTCGCGGCGTTTGGCCCGACCGCGGCGGCCGCCGCTCTCGAATCCTCGAAATCCTTTGCCAAGGAGCTGTGCGCCGGCGCCGGCATCCCGACCGCCGCCTACCGGCGCTTTCGCGATCCCCTCGCGGCCAAGGCCTACATCGCCCGGCGCGGCGCCCCGATCGTGGTCAAGGCCGACGGTCTTGCCGCCGGCAAGGGTGTGACGGTCGCATCCGATGTCGCCGCCGCGTGCCGGGCGGTCGACGCCGCGCTCGTCGAGCAGCGCTTTGGCGACGCCGGGAGGGACATCGTCGTCGAGGATTTCCTCGCCGGCGAGGAGGCGAGCTTCTTCGCGTTGGTCGACGGCAACGACGCGCTGCCGCTCGCGAGCGCGCGCGACTTCAAGCGCCTCGGCGACGGCGACAGCGGCCCCAACACCGGCGGCATGGGTGCCGTGTCGCCAGCCCCGGCTCTGACCCCGGCGCTCGAAGGCCAGGTCATGGACCGGATCGTGATGCCGGCAGTGGCGGCGATGCGCGCGCGGGGGCGGCCGTTCAAAGGCGTCCTCTTTGCCGGGCTGATGCTGACCGAGGCCGGGCCGCAACTGCTCGAGTTCAACGCCCGCTTTGGCGACCCGGAGTGCCAAGCCCTGATGATGCGGCTGATCAGCGACCCGCTGCCGGCGATGATCGCCGCCCATGACGGCGTTCTGCGGCGGGTCGACCTGCGCTGGCATGCCGAGGCGGCGGTGTGCGTCGTCATGGCGGCCAAGGGTTATCCCGAGACGCCCGAGCCCGGCAGCGAGATCCGCGGCCTCGACCAAGCCGGCGCCGACCCCGCGGTCAAGATTTTCCATGCCGCGACCCGGCGCGACGCGGGGCGGCTTGTCGCTGCCGGCGGGCGGGTGCTGGGCGTCACGGCACTCGGCGCCGACCTCGCCCGGGCGCGCGCCCGTGCCTACGCCGCGACCGACCGCATCGACTGGCCGCAAGGCTTTTGCCGGCGCGACATCGGCGCCTAGCCCGGCCGCGGCGCCGACCGGGGTTTCCCGGTTCGCCGGGAAATATCCGGGAACTTGCCTGGCGAACCGCTGCACGACCCTAAAATCCAGCGCGACATCAATGGGCCAGGTGGAATTCCCGTAGCCGCGCGAAACGGGAATTCTGGATGGTCGAATCGCGAATTGACGGCGCCAAACCGGGAATTGACGGGATCTCCAATCGCGTCGTCGCCCCGGAAGGCCGCCTCCCGCAAGCGCGTCGCGGCGACGACGATTACTGAGCCGTACTCCTCAAATCCGCCTTTTCTGAGGTCGACGCCCTCGCCCGCGCTGGAGATTCGGCTGTTTTGCCCATAAGCGTTCCCACTCTTGAAGTGGGCATGATTATGGTTGACCGGCGGACGCCTGCGGTTTCTACTCGGATAGCGGGAACCTGCGGGACCGTCCGATGAGCGAGACGCTGTTGCGCGACATCGCCGACTACTGCCGCCGCGCCGGCATGGCGGAATCGACGTTCGGCCGCGTCGCGGTCAACGACGGCAAGCTTGTCAGCCGGTTGCGCCTCGGCGGCCGGGTCACCACCGACACCGCCGACCGCGTGCAGGCGTTTATCGCACGCCGGCCCGAGCCCGAACGCGCGCCGGCCAACGGCGCGCCGGCCGCCGCGCCGGTCTTTGGCCGCTCTACCGGCGACGGCGCCGCGCGCAATTTCCGCTTTTATGACAACCGCCAGAAATACCTGCTGTTTGTCACGACCTGCAGTGAGAAGTGGGCAATTGCCCAACGAGTGGGCATGGAGTTGGGCAACATCCACCCGCGCCCGCCGGCGTTGCGCCTGTTCGACGCCGGCACCGGCGACGGCACCGTGCTGACGCGCACGATGCGCGCGATGCACCAGCGCTTTGCGACGATGCCGTTCTATGTCGTCGCCAAGGAAATCAGCCTCGAGGACGTGCGGCTGACGCTCGACAAGATGCCCGACCGGTTGTTCGAGCACCCGGCGACAGTGCTGGTCGTGACCAACATGTATTACGCCGAGGCGCCGTGGCTGACGCCGCATTCGGTGACCGCGGCGACGAGCCTCGTGTGGCACGAACTGCCGCTGACCGGCAGCACCGCCCACGATTTCGAATTGCAGATCGGCGACCTGCAGGGGTTTCTCGGCGAGCACTGGCAGGCGCGGCTGAGCCCGACGACCGGCAACCCGGTCTACGAAAAGCCGGTCGTGCTGGTGATCTACCGCGAGGACCACAAGTTCCTGCTCGACCAGGTGCGCCCGCGCCGTGGCCTGACGCGCGCCGACTACGACCTCGTCATTGCCTCGCAGCCCTACCGCGCCCGCGCCCCCCTCGAGTTCAAGGCGCGCCGGATCGTGGCTCCGCTGGCGCGCAGCCTGGCACCCGGCGGCCGGCTGATCGCGATCCACGCGCATGGCGACGACCCCGGCCTCGAGATCATCCGGCGCATCTGGCCCGGCGAGGACCCGTTCACGACCGACCGCCACGCGCTGTTGCGGGCGGCCAAGGCCGAGCTCGGCAGCGCCGCGCGCGCCTTCAATTTCGGCGCCTATGCCGACGCCCGCTCGCTGTTCCGCTACGACATGCACACCTTGCCGAGCGAGATCAGCGAGACGATCGGCACCTCGACCCTGTTCGCCGCGTGGAACGCCGCGGTCTATGTCGCGCAGATCGAGGACGAGCGGCTGTCGGGGGCGATCAGCAGCGGCGCCTACCTCGACGCGACGCGCGAGGTCTTGCAGAAACACGGCGGGCTGTGGTTCTGGGACGAGTCGTATGTGATCTCGCGCAAGCGGGGCTCGGGATGACGGGCGGCCCCGCGATGGATCGGCCGCGACCGGCCCCCGACGACCGCCGGGCCCGCCGCATGGCGCAGCTGATCGGCGCCGCCTCGATCGAAATCTCGCCGCGCGACGACCCGGCGCGCGAGGGGCTTGGCGAGTTGCTCGCGCCCGGGACGACGGTGTTCGTCAACCATCCCGGCAGCGTCACCCACCACGACGTCGTCGCCGCCTGCGTCAGGCTGCGGCGCGCCGGGTTCGACCCGGTGCCGCACGTCGCGGTGCGCCGGCTCGCGAGCTTCACCCAGGCGCGCGATTTTGTTCAGCGCGCGGCCGGCGAAGCGGCGGTGAGCGGCGTGCTGCTGGTCGGCGGCGACCCGGCGCAGGCGGCGGGGCCGTTTCGCGACAGCGCCGACCTGCTCGCGACCGGTCTCGTCGAAAGCCACGGCATCGGCCGGGTGGCGTTTGCCGGCTATCCCGAGGGGCATCCGAGCATCGACCGGCGCAGCCTCGAGGCGCGGCTGCGCGCCAAGCTGGCGTTAGCGCGGCGGCAGGGGCTCGATGCGTCGATCGTCACGCAGTTCGTCTTTGAGGCGGCCCCGGTCGACCGCTGGGTGCGGGCATTGCGCGACGACGGGATCGCCTGCCCGGTCCGGGTCGGGGTCGCCGGGCCGGCCACGGTCGCCACCCTCGCCAAATTCGCGGTACGCTGCGGCATCGGCGCGTCGCTGCGCGCGCTCGGCCGCGGCCAGACCGCGTTCGCGCGCATCCTCGCCGAAGCCACACCCGATGCGCTGGTCGAGGCGCTGGCCGCGGGTGCCGACCGCGGCGCACCGGTCGACGGCCTGCACCTCTTCACGTTTGGCGGGGTGCGCCGGACCGCCGAATGGATCCGCGCGCGGGCCGACCGCACCCAACCATAGGGCGGCGTCTCGGGGATTGACCGGAAGTGACCGGCTCGTGGTCGCGAGCGTCCTGATCGAGAAGTTCCGCATCTCCAGCATTGCCGTCCCGACGAAGCCTGCCCCTGGCAGCGAACAGGGGTCGGGACCCATTTCGGGCTGGTGAGAGACGTTGCCGTAACCAAATCGCTCGAATTTCTCGATCACTACACTGGCAGGCGTCTCGAAGGACATACCGCGCCGATCCAGCCGAAGTTCAATTCTTTGACCGGCTTCGTCGCCGGGATGACGAGGGAGCGCTAAATTGCGCGGTCGCGTCCCGGCCATCGCGGCTCATGCCGCGGCCGCGGTCGCATTCCGCAGTCGGGCGGATATCCTGGCGGCACGGATTGCGAACGGCAGCGCCGCGAGCGGGAACGGGGCGATCAGCAGAAACAGCCAGCGCACGGCGCTCACGATGCCCGTCGCACCGAGCGCCGGATTGCCAAACCCGGCGATGTTCGCGATCACCCCGGCGAAAGCCGCGCCGAAGGCTTGCGAGAGGAGATTGTTGGTCGAGATGAAGGCGGCGGCGGCATCGCGTTCCTTTGGCTCTGCCAATTCGACCATCAGCGCGCCGAGATAGGCCCAGGCCGCACCAATCCCGACGCCGACCGGAACCAGGGCCGCGGCGATCAGCACAACCGAACCCGTCGCCAGCGAACATCCTGTAAATATCAGCCCGGACGCGACCAGCACCGGCCCGCCGACGATCAGGCGAGGGGCCCAGGCCGGCGCGGCCGACGCGCTGGCGAGCGCGGCGACAGCCCAGCTCAACGGGATGACGGCACTCAGATATCCTCCGGTGATCGGGGCATGCATGCCGACATGCGTCACCACATAGGGCACGTAGATGACCGCCATCGTGCACCCGCCGACCAGCGACATGACCAGCGATACGGCGCCGAGCGGGGCGCGCGGATCGAACGCGCAGCTCGGCAGCAGGCGCGGAAGTCCGGCGCGGCGGGCGGCGCTGCCGTCGAGGCGCAGCATGGCGAGCAGCAGGACCGCCGCAACCACGACCCCAAGCCCGCTTGCCGCCATGTGTTCGGAAAGGCCAGCGGTGGCGACGGCCAGCACCGACCCGGCGAGAAGCGCCAGGCGGAAAAATGCGATTGGTTGCGGCCGGGCAGGACTGCTCGCCGCCGCGCCGGCTTGCGGCAATATCGCCCGTCGCGCCATAACGCCGACCAGCACCGCGAGCGGAACATCGATCCAGAAGGCCCAGCGCCAGCGGCCCCAGCCGGCGAGCAGGCCGCCCACCAGCGGCCCGCTGAAAGCGGCGACACCCCACACCGCCGACAACAGCGCGATCGCGCGCGGGTGCAGGCTCGCCGGGAAGACGCGCGAGATCGTCGTGTAGGCGAGCGCCGTCAGCAGTCCCCCGCCCAGTCCTTGCAGCATCCGCCCGGCGAGGAACACCGCCATGTCCGGGGACGCAGCACAGGTGATGCTGCCGCAGACAAAGAGCGCAAGCGCAATCCAATAGGCGGTGCGCAGGCCACGCGAAACGACGAGCGGCGCGGCGGTTACCGCACCCCAGATGGCGCTGATCATCGCGATCGTCATCGTCCACGAAAAAAATCGCAAACCGCCGATTTCGGCGACGGCCGAGGGCAGCACCGTTACAACCACCCGCACCGAGAGCGCGTGGATCGTCACGGCGCCGGTAAGGACGACCGAGCGGATCAGATTTGGCCCTTGTAACAGCAGCAGCCAGCTGTAAGCCGCGGTGTCGCCGGGCTTTGAGACCGCTGCTTCGACAGTTCGCTCGCCACGCCGCGCCGCCATTCTCGTGCCTCCGCATCACCCAGGTAAATGCTAGGGTGCGGCGAGCGGCTGTGATAATGGTGATTCCTAATCGGTACATGAACCGGGATCATGTGAGGGTCCATGCCCAGCCCCTATCGGTCGCTTCCGCCGCTGGCGGCGTTGCGCACGTTCGAGGCGGTCGCGCGGCAGCTTTCGTTCACCCGTGCGGCGGACGAATTGGCGCTGACGCAAAGTGCGGTCAGTCACCAGATCCGCGCGCTCGAGGACCATCTCGGGACTTCGCTGTTCGGGCGTCTGCATCGCGGGATCGAATTGACCGACGAAGGGCGCGTGCTGCTGGAAGGGGTGCGGGCCGGACTCGACACCGTTTTGCTCGCGAGCGAACGGGTGCGCAGCCGCGGACGGGTCGGCGTCTTGACCGTTGCCGCACCGGCGGCGTTCGCGACATGGTGGCTGGTCCCGCGGCTCGGCCGGTTTGCGGCGCTCCACCCCGAGATCGAGGTGCGCATCGCGGCGATGGACGGGCGCGAGCCCGACCTGTGGCGCGACGGCGTAGATATAGCGGTCGTCAAGCGCCCGGCGCCGGTGGCCGAGCGTATTCCGGGCGAAATGGCGCTGCTTCGCGAAATCGTCTTTCCGGTCTGCGCGCCTTCGCTGATCGGCGGAGGGCTGCCACTTCACACCGTCCGCGACCTCGGCCGGCAGACGCTGATCGAATGCGAGACGGCCGAGGCCGAGGATCTCGAGTTCAGCTGGTCGACCTGGCTCGCCCGCTTTGGGCTGGCTCGGGCGCAGGGCTCGCGGCAGCTGCGGTTCAGCCATTTCGGGTTGGCCCTTTCGGCTGCGATCGACGGCCTTGGCGTCGCACTCGGGCGGTCGCCGATGGTCGATGCCGAGCTCGCCGCGGGCCGGCTGGTGCGGCCGTTTGGGAAGAAGGTTGTGGCCAAGGCGGCAAATGTGTTTGCGCTGACCTGGCGGACGACCGACGCGTCGTTCGCGGACCAGCGCATCGTCGCCTTTCGCGACTTTGCCCTGGACGAGGCTTGCGGGTGCGAGCTCGCGGCCGGCCCTTGCGGGATGCCGGAATCCGAAAGAGACGCGCGTGCCCGCGCCGGTTGGGTCGCCGGAAGAGCCGCCCGTCGCGCGCTGACGTTGACCGGCGGCGCCGTCAGCTAGTGGTGCTAACCTAACAAACGACTTCCATCGCTTCCTATCCGTCGCCCCGCCCCCTGTTCGAGCCGGGGGGAAGCTCTCTGGGTTCGCGCTTTCGCGGGAATGACGAAGAGGTAAGGGGATGGGTGCTAAACGTCAGCACGCATCCACTAGGCGTGGCCCCACAGGGTTTTTGAGGCGCGGCGCGCGCCCTCGGCGAGCGCCTCGAACTTGGCCCAGCAGATCGACGGGTGCCCGACGCGGGTGCCGATGCCGCAGTCGGTGCCGGCGATCACGTTTTCGCGGCCGAGGAGCTTCGCGTAGCGCACAAGCCGCTCGGCGACGAGGTCGGGGTGCTCGATAAAGTCGGTGCAGTGGCCGACGACGCCCGGCACGAGCGTCGCGCCGTCGGGCAATTTCACGCTCTCGAAGACGCGCCATTCGTGCTCGTGGCAGGGGTTGGAGGCCTCGATCGAATAGCTGCCGGCATCAACGCGAAAGATCAGGTCGACGATGTCGGCGAGCGGCACGTCGTCGTGATGCGGGCCGTGATGGCTGCCCCAGCATACGTGCAGACGCACCTTTTCGCGGGGGATGCCGGCGAGCGCGTGGTTCAATGCCTCGACCCGGACCGCGGCGTATTTGCGGTAGTCGGGCAACGTGACCTGGGGCAGGCAATTCCACCCGTCGGGGAGGTCGGGGTCGTCGATCTGCAGCAGAAACCCGGCGTCGACGATCGCGCGGTATTCCTCGCGCATGATTTCGGCGATCGCGAACACGAATTCCTCGTCGCTCCTGTAGTATTCGTTGGCGAGCCAATGCTCGATCGTGCCCGGCGAGTTGGCCGGCAGAAACGCCTCGGCGACCTCGACCCCGGCCAGCGCCGCCTTGAAATTGGCGATGTCGGCGGCGAGCTCGGCCTGCCCGGTGTAGCGTAATTTCTCGACGACGACCGGCATGGTCGGCGGGCCGACCGGCCGCGCCCGCGGGTTTGCCACGAAGTAGTCGGCGAATTTGGTTTCGTCGCGGGCGGTGATGCTGAGCCGCCGCGGCCCCTCGGACGGCCGCTCGACATAGCCGGCGATGCGCCAGCGGACGTAGTCGGTAAAGTTGGTCTTTGACAGTTCGCCGTCGTTGACGCAGTCGAGACCGCATTCAGCCTGCCGCCGCACGATCTCGGCGACCGCCGACCGGAGCCGGCGGGCGAGCGCCTCCTGGTCGTGGGGTGCGCCGCTGGCCTTGGCGACGACCATCTCCCGCAGATCGCGCGGCCGCGGCAGCGAGCCGGCGTGGGCCGTCATGATCCGCTCGGTGCTGTAAAGCATGGCGCCTCCCGTTCTGAGCGCTTTGTGGTGACGCGCGCGCCCGCGCCGCGATTTTGTGCGACAATCGAGAAGATCGGTAAAGGGGGGATGACGATGAGCGAACGCGCTTCGACTTCGATCGGCTTACACCGCCCGGGCTGGCTCGACGAGTTCCGCGCCTTTATCATGCGCGGCAATGTCGTCGACTTGGCCGTCGGCATCATCATCGGCGTCGCGTTTACCGCGGTGGTCAACAGCCTCGTCAAGGACCTGCTGACCCCGCTCATCGGCCTGCTTGTCGGCGGGATCGACTTCAGCAACATCTTTGTCACGTTGAAGGGGCCGCACGCGGCGACGTTGGCCGACGCGCAGAAGGCGGGTGCGGTGACGTTGAACATCGGCGTGTTCATCAACGCGGTGATCCAGTTCGTCATCGTCAGCTTTGCCGTGTTCTGGCTGGTCAAGGGGCTGTCGCGGGTCTACCGCCGCCCCGAGGCCGCACCGGCACCGCCGCCGCGCAGCGAGGCGCTGCTCGAGGAAATCCGCGACATCCTCGCGGCACGGCGCGCCTGAGGAGCGGGGAGGACGCCGGCAGCTAAGGCGGTGCCGCCGCGAGGATCGCGCGGGCGCGCCGCGCGTCGGCGGCGATCTGCGCCCGCAGCGCGTCAAGCCCGGAAAATTTCTGCTCGGGACGGATAAAGTCGACGAGCGCCACCCGCAGATGGCGGCCGTAGAGGTCGAGGTCGACGTCGAACAGATGCGCCTCGAGGCGCGGCTCGGGCGTGCCGACGGTCGGGCGCAGGCCGAGGTTGGCGACCCCCTCGACGGTATGGCCGGCGAACGGGTCGTCGGGGCCGTCGCCCGACACCCGCACCGCGTAGACGCCAAAGGCCGGACGCAGGTAGTCGCCGAGACCGAGGTTGGCGGTCGGGAACCCGATGGTCCGCCCGCGGCGGTCGCCGACCGCGACACGGCCGTCGATTTCCCAGTAGCGGCCGAGGAGTGCCGCCGCCTCGCGCGGCTTGCCGGCCTTCAACAGCTCGCGGATCAGGGTCGAGGAGTAGACCAGGTCGTCGGCGCCGCGAATCGGCTCGATCACGGTGACGCCAAAGCCGCGCTCGCGACCGATGGCGCGCAACAGCTCGGGGCTGCCGCGACGGCCCTTGCCAAAGGTGCAGTCCCAGCCGACGACGACGTGCGAGGCGCCGATCGCGCCAAGGATGACCTCCGACAGGAAATCCTCGGCGCTCTTCGCGGCAAACGCGGCGTCGAAATGCTGGACGAACAACAGGTCGACCCCGAGCCGCGCCAACTCGCGCTCCTTGACCCGGAACGGGGTCAGCCGAAACGGCTCGGCCGCCGGCACAAAGACGCCGCGCGGATGCGGCTCGAAGGTCAACACACCGGTCGGGCGGCCCTGCGCCCGTGCCAGGTCGCGCGCCCGGCCGATCAGCAGCGCGTGACCGCGGTGCAGGCCGTCAAAATTGCCCATCGCCAGCACGGCACCCGGCGGGTGGTGCGAGTGGAGACCGGGATGTCGGACGACGCGGATCACGGGACGGGTCAGGGCGCAGCGCTGTCGATGGCCAACTGGCGCGAAAATAGCCCGACCGGCGCGCGCTGGCGAGCGCGATGCGTCAATGCCGGCCGAGGGCGCCGCGGCCGGCCCAACCGATCGCCGAGCTGCGGCTTCCTCGGCGCCGGTGTTCAGGCGCCGACGAGCTTGCCCGGGTTCATGATGCCCTGCGGGTCGAGCGCGTGCTTGACGCGGCGCATCAGCTCGATCTCGACCGCCGGCTTGTAATGGGTGATCTCG
>DATMLF010000249.1:0-16842 GCA_035570595.1 Allostellaceae bacterium | reverse complement strand
GGGCACCCGGCACGATCCGGATCTGGGCCGAGCCGTTCACCACCCTGCGCGTGCCAAAGATCTTCAATCTCCGGACCGATCCGTTCGAGCGCGCCGACATCACCTCGAACACCTATTACGATTGGCTGATCGATCACGTTTACCTGTTGGTGCCGGCGCAGGCCTATATCGGTGAATTTCTGCAGACCTTCCGGGAGTATCCGCAGCGCCAGAAGGCCGCCAGCTTCAACCTCGACGACGTGCTCCGGAGGCTGCAGGAGGGCACCCACCACTAACCCGACCGGGCCTGGTTCGAGGGCGGCGGTCGGTCAGGTCCTCCGGCGTGTCGTCGGAGGCAACCGGATGCGTATCACCAAACCCCTTGGCCGAGGTGATGCTCGGGTTCACCCCTGCATCACCAGATAGGTCACTACGGCGCCGGCACGGGGCGACGACAAGGTCAGATCGCCATGACCATGGGCGACTTGGGTGCAGCAGAGGGGCGCCAACGCGGTGTTCTGCTCCCTTAGGCTGCTCGGCAGCTGCCGGCCGCCGGGGTTTGCTACCCTCCGAGCAGTCGAATTACGGGATTTCGTAGACCGCGACCTCGTCGGCGATGCCGCGCAAGGCGCGCGACTGCGCCACCGGGTCGAGGCCGCGGGTCTTCAACAGGCTCGACGTTTGCGGGTAGGCGACAACTGACCCGGTCGCGAGGATCGAGCGCGAATCGGCAAGCGCCTGCACCCGCGCCGCGATGTTGACGGTCTGCCCGAAATAATCCTGCCGGTCGTTCAGCACGACGGCGAGGCAGGGCCCCTCGTGGATGCCGATCTTCAGCAGCAGATCCTCGCGGTCGTGGCCGTTGCGCCCGTTGCCGAGGCCGCCCATTGCCTCGCGCATGTGGAGGGCGGCGGCGACCGCCCGGTCGGGGGTCGGAAAGGTCGCCATGACCGCGTCGCCGATCGTCTTGACCACGGCGCCCGCTTCCGAGGCGACGATCTCGTTGAGGAGCTGAAAATGCGCCCGCACGAGATCAAAGGCGACGATGTCGCCGACCCGTTCGTAGAGCTCGGTCGAGCCTTTGAGGTCGGTAAACAAAAATGTCAGGCTGGTGATCTTGAGCCGCTGCTCGGCGTCGATCGTGTTGGTGCCGTAAAGGTCGCGAAAGACCTGGTTGGTCAAGAGCCGCTTGGCAGTGAGGAACGGCTTGCGGCGGCCGAGCAGCTCGTGAAGCTTGTCGTTGGCGACCCACAGCCCAGGCAGCACCCGCGTTTCCGTATGATTGTCCAACGACAAGCGCAACGGCCCGGGACGCAGCTCGGTGGTTCCGGTCGGGGTGCGCAGCTTGTCGAGAACAATCGTCAGGTTCTGGCGCTCGCGCGTCGGCTCGCCCTTGACGTCGAGGAACCGGGTGCCGTGCGTCACCGGGTCGATGACGATTACGAACTCCGCCGGCAATTGCAGCGAAAGCAAAGCCTTTCCGCCGGGCGGCAGCTCGACCGACTCGAGGACGATCTCCTGGATCAAATCCTCGAAATTGTCCGGGACATCGATACCCGAACCCCAGAACACCTGACGAAAATACTCATTGAACGGCAGATCGTCGGGGTCGTGCGCGGCGATCCGGCGCACCCGGCGGCTGACCGTGAAGGTCACCTCGACGATCTCGTCGAGCGTCGGCGTATAGCCCGCCGCGCACCAGGCGCAGGCATATTCGTCCTTGTCGACGCTTTTCAGCGTCGTGCTGGAATCGAGCACCCCGCCGCAGCCCGGGCACAGGACGTTCCACGACAATTCGAAGATGCCGAGCCGCGCGGCGTGCAGAAAAGCGGCGATCACACGTTCTTCGTCGAGCCCGGTCTTTGCCGCGAAGTCGAGCACGTTGACCCGGCAAAGGGCACGGTCGGGGGCATCGCGAACGAAGGCGTCGACGGCCGCGACGGTGTCGGGATCGGCGGACTGCCGCAACACCGCGAACAGATTTTCGGTTTCGTTCATCGCAGGGTCCTATTGCCGGACGGTGCGCCCCGAGGGCGGCCGGCGCAACGCAGCCGTTCACCCGACATATTTGGTAACGAACCGGGCGCGCACCAGCATTGTCTCCCGCCACCTGTTGCCATCATGCTGTCAGCAGCATTGCGCGATAATGGCTCATGAGACGCGCGGACCGGCTTTTTCAAATCATTCAGATCCTTCGGCGCACGTCCAACCCGGTGACGGCCGAGGCGCTCGCCGCCGAGCTTGGGACCTCAAAGCGAACGGTCTATCGCGACATCGCCGACCTCATCGGCCAGAGGGTGCCGATCCAGGGCGAGGCCGGGGTCGGCTACGTGCTGCGCGCGGGGCTGGACCTGCCGCCGCTGATGCTGACGCCAGACGAGATCGAAGCCGCCGTGCTCGGCGCTCAATGGGTGGCGCGTCACAGCGATGCGACGCTGGCGCGGGCGGCCGCGGATCTGATCGCCAAGATTGGCGCCGTCGTGCCCGAACAGCTTCGGCCCTACGTTCTCGAACCCGCGACCGACACGCCGCCGGCACGAAACCTGGTCGCCGACGGCCTCGACATGGCGCGGGTGCGCGCGCAGATTCACGCGGGCCGCAAGATTGCGCTGCGCTATCGCGACGAACAAGGCCGCGAGAGCGAGCGCGTCGTCTGGCCGGTGACGGTCGGTTACTTGGAGACCGTCCGCCACTTGATCGCCTGGTGCGAGTTGCGCCAAGACTTCCGCAGCTTCCGCACCGACCGGGTGACGGCGGCCGGGTTCCTCGACGAACGCTACCCCGAGCGGCCAGGCGCGCTCAGGGCGAAATGGCGGCGCGCCCTCAGAACACCAAAATGACGACCGGCGACTCCTGCCGCCGAAAGAACGGACGTAATTGGACTATTCAGCCGCCTCTTTGGCCCGCTCGACCGGGAGCGGCTCGGTGCCGGTCCACGGATGCTCGGCGACGTCGAACAGGATGCCTTCGGGGCCGTAGAACTTGACCTCGAAACCGCCGACCCGGGCCGCGTCATCCTGGTCCATGTAATGCCGGCCGCCGAGGGTCTCGAGCTTTTTGCCGGCCTCGTCGACATCCTCGACCAGGATCCCGAAATGGTGCAGGCCGGTATAGTCCATGCCGCGGCCAAGCTGGTCCGTCTTGAACCGCAGGATCGCGAGGTCGATCGTGCCGTCGCTCAAATGGTGCCCATAGGCGAGCGGCCCGTCGTTCGAGCGCACGATCTTGAAGTCGAACGCCTTGACATAGAAATCGGCCATCGCGTCGGGGTCTTTCGCGGCGATGGCGATGTGGCGCAGCTTGGCCATTGGAATCTCCTCCGGTGTGGTTGCAAGTCGGCAGCGCCCGCCGCTTTCGCGAACGCGAGCGACGAGCGCGAATTTTGACTGACTCTCTTCATCGTCTGGCCGGGTTTGTCCCTGCCGTTCACGACTTCGGCGCCCATGGCGGTCGCATGGACACCCTTACGCGTCCGAGGCTGTCCGGTTCCCCGCGGAGCCGTCGCCGGATACCCCAAAGCTTCCACTCTCCTCTCGTTCGTCGTCACCGGGCTTGTCCCGGTGAACGACGCCTGTTTCCGACCGCGATCCGGGTGCGTCGATGGCCGGAACAAGTCCGGCCATGACGACTGTGGGAGGAGTTAGCATTGTTGATACCCGGCGAGCCTGCATGCGGGCCCGAACCGGTCGGCGGTGGACCAAGCCGCGCCGTCACGGGTTTTGGCGCCATGCCCCAATGGGCCGCACGACCTCGCCGTCGTCTTATTCGGCGGCTTCCTTGACCGCGACCGGCAGCGGCTCGGCGCCGGCCCAGCCATGCTCGGCGATGTCGAACAGCAAGTGCTCCGGCCCGTAGAACTTTTTCTCGAAATAGCCGGCCTGCTGCCCGCCATGACCCTGGTCGATGTAATGCTCGGCGCCGAGGCTTTCGAGTTTCTTTGAGAACGCGTCGACATCCTCGACCAGCACGCCGAAATGGTGGATGCCGCGATAGTCCATGCCCTTGCCGAGCTGGTCGGTCTTGAATTTGAGGATCGCCATGTTGAGGGTGCCGTCGCTGAGGAACACGCCGTCGGCGAGCACCCCGTTGGGCCGGCCGACTTCGACAAAATCAAAGGCTTTTTTGTAGAACTCGGCCATCGCCTCCGGGTCTTCGGCGGCGATGGCGATGTGACGCAGCTTGGGCATCGGGGCCTCCTCGCGTTGCAGCTGGCACTAGCCTAGCACGACCGCCGCGTTATTCCGAAGCGCCGTTTGGCGTGACCCGGGCGATCTCGGCCAAAACCCGCGCCATGTTCTTGCCGACCCGGGTCAGCGCCTCGTCCCAGGCGAAGAGCGCAAAGCGGTCGAACTCCGGCAATGCCGTCCCGTTCGGCAGGACGAATGTCGAGCCGCATACGAGGCTCTTCGGGTCGGGCATGACAGGCGGCGTCCAGGCGAAGAGTGCGAGGTCCTTGCCGCGCAGGTAGCGGTGCACGCCGAGCGCCTTCAGGTCGCCCGGCGCCGCCGCGAGCCCGGTCTCCTCGCGCAATTCGCGCGTCGCCGCCGCGGCAAAGTCTTCGCCCGGCTCGGCCTCGCCCTTCGGGATGTCCCAGCGCGGCGAGCGCGTCGCATGGCCCAACAGGATGCGTTCGGCGTCGCCGACAATGACCCCGCAGCTTGTCTTGGGCGCTTTCACGGCCAGCTGCCGCCGCCGGTCACGCCGCCGTAAAACCCGCTGTTTTTGTCCCCGCCGCTCTTGTCATTGTCCGAACTATTGACGGGACCGGCGGCGGCGCAGCCCGCCAGCGCCAGCAACAGACCGACGAGCGCGATCTTGCCGGCGGCGGCCGGACGGCGGTGCAAGGAAATCTTCATGCCGCGACCCTTATCCCAGGCAATCGCGTCAAGCGCCGGCGATCCGATCCGCCGGCACGGCGCCGCGACCCGCAGCCGCCGAAGCCAGGAGCTGGCCAATGAACAGGATTTTACTGAAACGCGGATTAGGGACGGTCTTGGCCGGCATTGCCGCCCTCGCCGCCGGGTGTCCGGCGATGGCGGCGCCGGTCGACCGCTGGCAATGGCTGGAAGGGACGTACTGGTACGTGCCGCACGATTATCTGCTGGCGCTTGCATCGAGCCCGGCGCTCAAATCCCCGATCCCGGTATCCGACCAGACCGTTTATCACATTGCCCGGTACGAAGGCGGGTATTTCTGGGGCACGACGGCGGTCTCGTATTCGCCGCCGAGAGGGTCGAGCGCACCCGAGGTTTCGTGCCTGCAGCTCGTCGGGTCGGTGACGCCCGAGGGCCAGGTGCACCTCACCTTTACCCTGCTGCCCTCGCAGACGACCGCCGGCGGCTCGGACAGCGCGCCGACCGTCGGGCTCGGCACGATGACCCGGCAGCGCGCCGGCTGGACCATGGCAAATCAAATGTCCACCGCGGCCGTCAAGGATCTGCTGCTGACCCACTGGGCGTATATGTACCAATGCCGGCCAAGCGAGCCGTGCTTTGCCCATCTTCCCGGTGTCGCGGTCTCTGTCCCGGAGTTTCTCGGGCCTTGCGCGCAAGCCGAGGCTGGCGGCTGACCGCGCGCCGTAGCGTCGTACTTGCCGCGCCGCAGGGATTGCCTTGCCTCCACGGGTTGGGATCGGCATTGATCGCCGGGGTGCGCCGACCACCAAGGTGTGAGGAGAGCGGATGTGGCTGTCGAGATGCGTTCCTACCGGCCGCTGATCATCGGGCGGCGCGGCGCCGTCGCGGCAAACCACCCGCTCGCCGCCCAGGCGGGGCTCCTGGCGTTGCGCGCCGGCGGCAATGCCGTCGACGCCGCGGTCGCGACCGGGCTCGTCCTCTCGGTGGTCGAGCCGATGATGTCGGGGCTCGGCGGCGACGCCTTCTATCAGGTGTTCGACGCCGCGACCGGCCGCGCGGTGGTGTTCAACGGCACAGGACCGGCGCCCGCCGCGGCGAGCCCCGAACGCTACGCCGGCGGCATTCCGCGCACCGGCCCGTTGTCGGTTTCGGTGCCGGGGATGCTCTCGGCGCTCGGCTTGATGCATCGCCGGTTTGGGCGGTTGCCGTGGCGCGATTTGTTCGGCGAGGCGGTCGGGTATGCCCGCGACGGGTTTGGCGCGACCCGCGCCTACTGCCACTTCGCCGAGGAATATCGCTCCACCTTGCTGGTCGACGCGCGCGCGACGGCACTGTTTCTCGATGACGGAAGCGCGCCTCGATTGGGCGCCGCGATCGCGCAGCCGGACCTCGCGCGCACCCTCGAAGAGATCGCCGAGGAGGGTGCCGAGGGCTTTTACCGCGGCCGGCTGGCGCGGCGCCTCGCGGATGGCCTTGAAGCCGCCGGTGCCTTGGTCGGTGCGGCCGATCTCGCCGCCTTCACCGCCGAGGAGCAACAGCCGATCGCGGTCGACTATCGCGGCTTCACGGTGCTCGAGGCGCCGCCCAACTCGACCGGTTTTGTGCTGCTGCAGGAATTGAAGATCCTCGAAGAGCTCGACCTCGCCGGCGCCGAACTGCTGTCCGCCGACCGGGTCCACGCGATGGTCGAAGCAAAAAAGCTGGCCTTTGCCGACCGCGAGCGCTGGGGCGCCGACCCGCGCTCGCTGGCGCCGCCGTTTGAGCGGCTTTTGTCGGCGGAATACGCGGCCGCACTCGCTGCCCGGATCGATATGCGCCATGCCGCCCCGACCGAAATCGTGCCGGACGCCGCCGGCGACACGACTTATTTCTGCACCGCCGACGGCGAGGGCAACGCGGTCTCCGGCATCCAGAGCATCAATAGCGGCTTTGGCGCCGGCGTCATCGCCGGCGACACCGGCATTCTCCTCAACAACCGCATGGCGTACTGGCACCTCGAGGCCGGCCACCCGAACCGACTGACGCCGGGGCGGCGCGTCCGTCACACGATGAACCCGCCGATCGTGCTGAAGGACGGCGCGTTGTGGTGCGTCTTTGGCACGCCGGGCGCCGACAACCAGGTGCAGGTCAACCTGCAGGTGTTGAGCGCGATGGTCGATTGCGGGCTCGACCCGCAACAGGCGGCCGAGATGCCGCGCTGGACCTCGCATGTGTCGGGCCAGTACGCCAACTGGCCGCACGAGGGTGTGAGCGAGCTCGTCGTCGAGCGCCGCTTTCCCGAAGCGGTGCGCCGCGAGCTGGCGCGCCGCGGCCACCGGCTCAACACGGTCGGCGACCTCGACGGCCCGTGCAGCGTCGAGATCATCCGCCGCGAGGCCGCGAGCGGCATGCTGCTCGCCGGCTCCGACCCGCGCCGCGACGGCTGGGCCGCCGCGTGGTGAGCTAGCCCCGCGCCGGCGCTGGCATTGCGCCGCTCCCCGCCCGCCGTTTCACAGCGACGAGCGCCCGCCGGTCGTCGCCTGAGCCGCTCGTCTCGCGGAGGATCGGGCGTTCCGAGCGTCGTTGCGGAGCGTCCATCTCCCTCTCCACGCGTTGCGGCTTGACCGCCGGCGGGCGGCGGGTCAGGCTGGGCCGCCGGACGTGGGTGGAGCGGGGCATGAGCGAGCCGCACGTGTTTTCGGTCGAAGTCAACGGCTTTGCGTCGCGCGTCTGGCAGGCCGGCGCCGGTCCGAAGCTCGGGTTTCTCGCCGGCTTTGGCGGCTTGCCGCGCTGGGTCCCGTTTCTCGATGCGCTGGCGCGCGAGCGCACCCTTATCGTGCCGTCGTTGCCGGGGTTCCCCGGCGGCGACCGCGGCCACACCGTGCTCGACAGCCAGCTCGACTGGGTGCTGGCGGTGCGCGAATTGCTGCACAGAGCGGGGCTCGACGGCGCCGATTTGGCCGGCGGGTCGGTCGGGGGCTCGTTCGCCGCCGAAGTCGCCGCGATCTGGCCCGACAGGGTGCGCCGGCTGGCGCTGATCGCGCCGTGGGGCCTGTTCGACGAGAACGAGCCGGCGACCGATCCCTGGGCGCAGCGTGCGCCCGACGTGCCGGCCCTGATGTGCGCCGACGCCGAGCGCTGGAGCGCGCTCAAGGCCGAGCCCGAGGGCGCCAACTCGCCCGAATGGACGATCGAGCAGACGCGTGCCGCCGAGGCTGCGGCGCGCGCCTTCTGGCCGCTCGGCAACACCAAGCTCGAAAAGCGGCTGCCGCTGATCCACGCCCCGACGTTGCTGATCTGGGGTGCAGAAGACCGGGTCATGCCGCCCACCTACGCCGACCGCTTCGCGCATGCGATCGCCGGCCACACCGAGATCACCATAATCGCCGGCGCCGGCCATCTCGCCGAGCTCGACCAGCCCGAGGAGGTTGCCGCCGCGATCCTGCGCTGGACCGCGTGACGCGGTGATCGGGATGGGCGCCCGCCCGCCGAGGTGACGTGATGCCGCTGGTTTCCCTGGCAAACGGCGCCTTGATGCTGGTGCTCAATGTCGGCGGCCTGGTCGCCGCCAACTTTTTCGAGACCCTGGTCTTTCTCGACACGGTCGGCACCGCGATGGCGGGCCTGGCTTACGGGCCGCTCGCCGGAATGGCCCTGGGGCTCATCACCAACCTCGTGATCAGCGGGCCGAGCACGAGCTATCGCCCCTATATCTGGTTTACCCATGTCAACGTGCTGTGCGGCCTGCTGTGGGGCTTGGCCGGCTGGTACATGCCGCTCGCATTCTGGCCGGAAACGCAGACCGTCCTCTATATCCTGCTGGTGGGCCTGCTGGCGGGGCTCCTGTCGACCATCACGTCGGTGCCGGTGCGAATGCGCCTCGGCTTTAACAGCAACCACATCATTGACAGCATCTGTAAGGACTTTCAAGCAAAAAACACGCGATTTGTCGGCTCAGTCAAGATTTTCGTCTCCGAATTTCTGCTCAGCCACTTTCTCGACAAAACCATTTCCACGACGGTCGGGGTCATGTTTGTGCTGGAGATCGTCAAGGCTGGGATCAATCAACCACCGCTGTCAGCCGGGATACGGACAACCTATCATGACCTAATCGAATTCCTCGCGGCATTGTACTACGTGGCGTTGGGCATCGGCGTAAAGACGCTGAGGGCCCAGATGGCGAGAAACGACATCCTGACCCTGCTCGGGCCATTGGGTTTTTTCTCGGTCCTGATCGCCTTGCCAATCCTGATGATCCTTGTCGGGGTGCACTGAATGACGAACGGGTTGACGAGGTCGCAGCAGGCGCTGGTGCACGAGGCGCGCATGGCGCGCGAGCGGGCCTACGCGCCCTATTCGGGGTTCAAGGTCGGGGCTGCCGTGCGCACCGCGTCGGGCAAGACCTATCGCGGGGCCAATGTCGAAAACGTGTCCTACGGGTTGTCGATGTGCGCCGAACGCGTGGCGATCTTCAACGCGGTCGCGGCCGGCGACCCGGCAATCGTCGAAATCGCCGTGGTGACCGACGCGGACCCGCCGTCGCCGCCTTGCGGCGCGTGCCGTCAAGTCCTCTTCGAGTTTGGCCGGGACGCTGGGGTCGTGCTCGGCAACCTCGACGGCGAGGCGATCGCCACCAACATCCACGAGCTGTTTCCTCACCCGTTTCAACGCGACTAGGCAAGCGAACACCGTCGACGCGCGGGCCCGGCTCGCCGCGGGTGCACCAGAATAGGCAAATGCGATTGGAGGCTCAGCGCCATGAAATTCGGGATTTTCTATGAGCACCAGCTGCCCCAGCCCTGGGACGAGGGGGCCGAGCAGCGGCTTTACCAGCAGGCGCTCGACCAGGTCGAGCTCGCCGACCGGCTCGGGATCGACTATGTCTGGGAGGTCGAGCACCACTTCCTCGAGGAATATTCGCACTCCTCCGCACCGGAAGTGTTTCTCGCGGCGTGCTCGCAGCGCACCAAGCAGATCCGCCTCGGCCATGGCATCGCGCTGATGCCGCCCAAATACAATCACCCCGCCCGCGTCGCCGAGCGGGTCGCGACCCTCGACCTCGTGTCGAACGGGCGCGTCGAATGGGGTACGGGCGAGTCGGCGACCGCGGTCGAGATGGGCGGGTTTGGCGTCGACCCCGACGACAAGCGGTCGATGTGGCAGGAAGCGACCGAGCAGGCCGCCAACATGCTGGCGATGCGGCCCTATCCCGGTTTTCAGGGGCGCTGGTTCGACATGCCGTGCCGCAATTTGGTGCCAAAACCGGTGCAAAAGCCGCACCCGCCGATGTGGGTGGCGTGCTCGCGCCGCGAGACGATCCACCTCGCCGCGAAAAACGGCCTCGGCGCGCTGGCATTCGCCTTTCTCGAGCCCGAGCAGGCGGCGAAATGGGTCGAGGAATATTACGCGATCATCAAGTCCGAGGAATGCGTGCCGATCGGCCATCGGGTCAACCCGAACCTCGCGATCGTCACCGGCATGTCCTGCCATCAGGACGAGGCGGAAGCGATCCGCCGCGGGCTCGACGGGTTTCGCTTTTTCGGCTACTCGCTCGGGTATTACGCGCTGTTTGGCGAGCACATGCCGGGCCGGACCGATCTCTGGCAGCGCTTTCTGCAGGTCAAGGACCGGCTGCCGGACAATGCCGGGCGCGGCGGCATCGGCACCCCCGAGCAGTTGCGCGCGCATCTCGCCCGCTACGAGAAGGCCGGGATCGACCAGGTCATGTTCGTCCAGCAGAGCGGCGCCAACCGCCACGAGCACATCTGCCAGTCGCTCGAAACCTTCGCCGCCGAGGTGATGCCGGAGTTCAAGGAGCGCGAGCGGGCGCGCGCCGCGGCGAAGGAGCGCGAGCTGGCGCCTTACGTCGAGGCGGCATTGGCGCGCAAGCCGCGCATGGCGCCGGTCGCGGACGCCGACATCCCGGTTGTCGAAGCCCTTGGGCGCAAGGCGGCCTCGCCGCTCGTCGGCGGCGACCGCGGCGGCGCCATCTCGATCCCGACCGCCGACCCGCTCGCCGCCGGCTGAAGCCGCATGCCCATAGGTGCCGCTACCCTCGTTCCTCTTTCTCTGACCAACGCGCTGGCCGATGCCAATATCGACCGCCACAAGGCCGAGCGCATCGCGATGATTATCGTGTGAGCGATCCGTCGCAGCGCCGTCGCCGCCCCCGGTCCTGAGCTCGTCAAGGGGCGCCTTGCGCAAGCCTGGATTGTCCGCCGGCCGCCGCGCGCACGACGACCCAACTGATAAGATGTAGAAATCCCCATGCCGCGCCGACGACTCACTTGCGCCGACAAAGACGCTCTGCCAGCGGGGGCGAGCCGTTGGGTGCCGCCGAACGGCGGCGGCTGTCGGAAAATCACGTTGGCGGAGAGGAGCGGCGTCGAGGGATGGGTGGCGATGTCGCAGACCGGCGAGATAGCCACCCATGTCAGTTTATTGGCGTAGGCTTAGTCGGGATAGCCGGAAGTTACCGGCTGTGGTGCCTGTAGAAGGTTTTGATATCCGCTTTGTAATTCTCCGCGGCCTCGACCTCTTCCACCTTGTGTCCGGGCTTCAGCTCGGGCTTCATCGCGGGGCCGCCGCCAACTGCATCCTCAAACGTCGCGACGACCATCCCATTCTCATCTTTGACGAGATTGACTTTCATCGTTCCTCTCCTAAACACCGTTGCTTTCGAAGTTTCCGGTGATGCTCTGATTGGCCGGATTGGCAAACTGGTCTACCGCGTTCAGTGTAATGTTGTAGCTTGGCTCTCCGCCGGCGCCGGCCTGATTGACATACACTGTGACGTCGGAAATAAGCGCGCCAACATTGCGTTCCGACTTTTGCAGCGTGAATGCAAAGGCTTCATGGTTGGTAATGTTACCGCCCCAGACGGTCCAACGTAGAGGGCCGCCAGTCTGCGTTAGTGTTGGCCACGTTGCCATCGCTAACCTCCATTCCTTCCGACATTCCCGAGGTGGACAGCCTATCCGCCCACGCTCGACAGCATCGTTCAGGAATCGGTCGGGGGGTGTGAGGTCGTTCACCCTGGGGAAAAATTATAAATTGTGATCGACGACCGCCGCTCCCGATAGGGCGCACTAGCGAGGAATTCTCGGGGCCATACGGTTGTCCTCGTGCTGTTGATCTGATTGAGCTATTGCCCCGTGTAAGTTTATTGCACAATCAAGCCCGTGATCTACGGATACGCGCGGGGATCGACGGGCGGGCAAAGCGAGCCCTCAGCGGCGCCAACGTCGCGCCGCCGGAGCGAAGAAGGTGTTCGGCGAAGTGGCGAGCGCAGCCAAGATCGACCGGCCGCAGCCCTGCCGATCGCTGGCCGCGATCGAGATTTTCGATGCCATCCACGACAACGTCGGCTAAGGCCAATGTCGATCGCCCGGAATGCGCATCGACAATTTGGAGTCCGCCCTGGGAGGTCGCATAAGTGCTGTCGAGAGCAGGCTGAGAGCGCAGATGCGCGAGCTTGAGTTGCGCCTAGGGAGCACGCCTCGACCGCATCGTGGCAAGGCTTGGTTCGCGGGTGATCCTTGCCAGGGTCATTCTGGCGGCAATCCGCTACCTGCCGCACCGCTAATGACCACCATTGACTCCGGTAACCACATTGCGGTCGCAGTTTTGGCCCGTTAATGAGCATGCGGTCGCCGCAGAGAAAGGATGAGGGAGGTTCCGATGATCATCGACTGCCACGGCCACTACACCACCTCGCCGCGTCAGCATGAGGGCTGGCGCACACAGCAGATCGAGGCGCACCGGGCCGGCAAGCCGGCGCCGCCGCGCCCGGCGATCACCGACGACGAGATCCGCGAGACAATCGCGGGCGGCCAGCTCAAGGTGCAGCGCGAGCGCGGCACCGATCTGACGATCTTTTCGCCGCGCGCGGCCGGCATGGGCCACCACCTCGGCGACGCCGCGACGAGCGAAGCCTGGGCCGCCGCCTGCAACGAGCTGATCCACCGGGTGTGCGCGCTGTTCCCGAGGAACTTCATCGGGGTCGCGATGCTGCCGCAGAGCGCCGGCGTCTCGCCAAAGAACTGCATTGCGGAGATCGACCGCTGCGTCAACCAATACGGTTTCGTCGGCGTCAACCTGAACCCCGATCCGTCGGGCGGGCATTGGCAGGACCCGCCATTGTCCGACCGCTACTGGTATCCGGTTTACGAAAAGATGGTGGAATACGACGTCCCGGCAATGATCCATGTCAGCGCCTCGTGCAATCCGACCCACCACACGACCGGCTCGCACTATCTGAACGGCGACACCGCGGGGTTCAACCAGCTGATGAATTCGTCGGTGTTCAAGGATTTCCCGACTATTAAATTTGTCATTCCGCATGGCGGCGGCGCGGTGCCGTACCATTGGGGCCGCTTTCGCGGACTGGCGCAGGACGCCAAGCTCGGTTTGTTGTCAGAGGTCGTGCTAAACAACATCTTCTTCGACACCTGCGTTTATCATCTCCCGGGCGTGGAGCTGCTGGCGAAGGTCATTCCGGTCGACAACATCCTCTTCGCCTCGGAGATGATCGGTGCGGTTCGCGGCGTCGACCCGCAGACCGGCCACCATTACGACGACACCAAGCGCTACATCGACCAGCTCCCGCTGTCGGGCGAGGACAAGGCGAAGATTTTCGAAGGCAACGCGCGCCGCGTCTACGCCCGCTTGTCGAGGACGATCGAGCGGCAATCCGCTGGCGCGGTCTAGACTCCGTTCCGCGAAATGGGCCGGTGCGACCTCCCGGCCTTCGGCAGGGAGTAGAATGGCCGTATCGCGTACCTTGCAGCTTCGTTACACGCATCGACCCTGTAAAGTAATCTCTACTCACTCGGTTTCGTCGCCGATCGTCGCAATCAAACAGGCAGGGAGCATGGCCATGGCAGACATACGGGTCATTACCGGCGATGGCGGCGAGGCGGTCCTCGAAAGTGCGGCGGTGCAAAGCTTTGCCGAAGGTCTGCGGGGCCGGCTCTTGCAGGCGGGCGACGGCGGCTACGACGAGGCGCGCCGGGTCTGGAACGGCATGATCGACCGGCGTCCGGCATTGATCGCGCGCTGCGCCGGCCCCGCCGATGTCATGGCGGCAGTGCGTTTTGCCCGCGATCACCGGCTGTTGGTCTCGGTCAAGGGCGGCGGTCACAACATCACCGGCAACGCCGTTTGCGAGGGCGGGCTGATGATCGACCTGTCGCCGATGAAGAGTGTCAGGGTCGATCCCGCCGGGCGCACGGCGCGCGCCGAGGCGGGCCTGACCTGGGGCGAATACAACCGCGAAACCCAGGCCTTTGGCCTTGCCAGCACCGGCGGGGTGGTCTCGACGACAGGCATCGCCGGGCTGACGTTGGGCGGCGGCCTCGGCTGGCTGATGGGCAAGCACGGGCTCAGCTGCGATAATCTTCTCTCGGCCGATCTCGTCAGCGCCGAAGGCGAGCTTCTGACCGCCAGCGCCGATCGGCACCCGGAGCTGTTCTGGGGCCTGCGCGGCGGCGGCGGCAACTTTGGTGTCGTCACCTCGTTCGAATATCGGTTGCATCCGGTGGAGCCGGTGCTGGCGGGAATGGTGCTGCACCCGATGGCTCACGCCAAAAAGGTGCTGCAGTTCTATCGGGATTTCGCACGCAGCTGCCCGGACGAGGCGCTCGCCGCCGCCGCGTTGATGACGGCGCCCGACGGCGCCCCGGTCGTCGCGATCATCGCCAGCTATATCGGCGACATCGCGGCCGGGGAAAGGGTGCTGGCGCCGGTCCGCAAGTTCGGCGCGCCGCTCGTCGATACGATCGCGCCCACTTCCTACGTCGCGCTCAATACGCTGTTCGACGCGGCGGTGCCGTATGGCGGCGTCCAGCGTTACTGGAAATCGAGCTTTTTGAAGGAGCTCGGCGACGATCTGCTCGACATCATGGTTGCTCGCGCAGCACCAATGCGCTCGCCGATGTCGATGGTGCTCTTTTTCCATCTCCACGGTGCGGCGGCCAGGGTGCATCCGCAGGAGACCGCGTTCGGCGCGCGTGAAGATTTGTGGGATTACGACGTGATCTCGCAATGGAATGATCCCGCCGAGACGCCCGGTCACATCGAGTGGACCCGGGATTACTGGACGGCGGTCGAACCGTTCGCGAGCGGCGAGGTGTACGTCAACCATCTCGACGCCGAAGAGGCGACGCGGATCAGGGCGGCCTATGCCGGGGGCAATTACGACCGGCTGGTCGCGCTCAAGAACAAATACGACCCGACCAACCTGTTCCGCATGAATCAGAACATCAGACCGACAGTTTGATCAGGTTTCAGCTTGAACCCTCGATAAAAAAATCGCGCAACGCCTGATAGGCGTCGTCGGGCGCTTCCTCGGGGATGAAATGGCCGCTGTCGATCGCATGGCCGCGGACGTTCTCGGCGTGCTCGCGCCATACCGCGAGCACATCGTAGCCGCTGCCCTGCGAGCTGCGCTTTCCCCACAGCATTAAGAGCGGCATCGTCAGCTTTCGGCCGCGGTCGGCGCGGTCGTGTTCGAGATCGATCGAGGCGCCGGCGCGGTATTCGTCGCAAGTGGCGCGGATCGTGTCCGGGTTCTTGAAGCAGCGCAGATAATCGGCGAACGCTTCGGGCTCGAGCTTCGCCGGCTCGCGCAGCAGCGCGGCGAGCTGGTGGCGCAGAAAAAACTCGGCCTCGGCGCCGATCAGCCGCTCCGGAAAGCCGCGCGGCTGGATCAGAAAGAACCAGTGCCAGCTCGAAGTCGCAGCCTTCTGGTCGATCGTCTCGAAGCGGTAGAGTGTGGGCACGATGTCGAGCAATGCCACGCGCTCGATCTGCTCGGCATGGTCGCGCGCCAGCCGGTGGGCGACCCGCGCGCCGCGGTCGTGGCCGGCAACCATGAACTGCTCAAAGCCGAGCGCCGCCATCGTCTCGACCTGGTCTAACGCCAGCGCGCGCTTGCTGTAGTTCTCGTTGTCGGGGCCGCCGGGCGGTTTCGAGCTGTCGCCGTAGCCGCGCAGGTCGGGGATCACCAGCGTGAACTCGCGTGCGAGCCGCGGCGCCACCTTGCGCCACATCAGATGGGTCTGCGGGTAGCCGTGCAGCAATAGGAGCGGCGGCCCGCTGCCGCCGGTGACGAGGTTTACCTCGGCGCCCGAGGTGTTGACCCGACGCTCGTCAAAGCCGGGGAAGAAATCCGCCATTGCTGTGCTCCGAAGACGGCGCGGGCTTGGCCCTACCCCGGCCGTCTCCGCGCGAGCGGGGCGAGGGCGTCGCGGCGGGCTAGAGGCCGCGGGTCGCCTCGCCCTTCAATTCGACGGTGTTGCCGTCAGGGTCGGTGATGTAGAGCGACGGCCCGTAGCCCTCGGCGCCATAGCGCTCGCGCACATCGCCGGGATCGATGCCGTTCTGGTGCAGGTGGGCTTTCAGTGCCGCGGCGTCGAACCCCAAGACGCGCACCGCGAAATGATCGACGTTGCGTCCCGCCTGGTCGAGCGCCTGGTGCGGCGAGATCGAGGCCGGGACAAGGTCGATCAACGAGGCGCCGGCGCGCAGCTGGACCAGCCGCGGCTGCTGTAACTCGCGCTCGACATGGCAGCCCAGCACGGTTTGGTAGAACGCGATTGCGCGACCGAGGTCGCCGACCCGCAGCACCACATGGTCGAGCCCGCCGATGCGGACGGCACCTTCGTGCGGCCGCGCCTGCGTCGTGTCGATCGTCGCTGAATCGGGCATTGTCGGCTCCTTTGCTTTCGCCTCCGGCTGCCGATCATGACGCATCGTCGCGCCACGCGGCAAGCACCACCCGCGTTTGCCGCTGTGCCCGCCGCTTTCAAGATCGTCGCGCGGCAAGGCGAGCCGGCCGCCGTTAGAAGCGGTGACGAGGCTACTCGACCGGAATAAAGACCGAGTGGCGGATCTTGCCCTCGACGTGCTGCGAGAGGTGGCCCTTGCCGGTGGTGTCCTCGACCAGGATCACCTCGCCGGTGCCGATCAGGCGGCTCTCGCCGTCGCTCGCGGTGATCTTCACGCCGGCGTCGAGATTGATGATGTA
>DATMLF010000248.1:0-60073 GCA_035570595.1 Allostellaceae bacterium | reverse complement strand
CATGCCGACGCGGTAGGGCCGCACCAGCTCTTTCGACAAATAGTAATTCGCGTCGTTGTAAAAGCGCTGCGGGTCCCAGCGCTTGGCCGCCGCCGCGTCGAAGGCCGGGTTCGGAAACAGCCGCAGCCCGAGAATGCCGGTCGGCTCGCCGTAGTAGGAGCCGGCGGGGATGTTCTTGCCGCGCGCGCCAACCGCGACGCCGGGGTATTTGGCGGCGTCGGCGAACGGGTCGGGCGGGCATTTCGGGTCGCGCTGGTCGAGCCACAGCCCGTAATGCTTGGGATCGGGGCCGCTGGCCTTGGTGAAACAGGGTTCGTTGACCAGGCCCAAATAGCTCCAGCGATTGTCGCGGCTGAATTTGAGCCCGGGATAGGAGGACAGGATCTTCAAGAGGTCGAACGAGCCGAAGGTCAGACCGGTCAGCTTGTCCCACAGCCGGTCGTCGCCGCCGGTCCACACGAGCCACATGTCGCGGCCCTTGACCTCGTCCGGGGCGAGCGCAATGCCGCCGTCCATCCCGTGAAAATAATCCTCGTCCGCCGCGGGGAAGGATTGCGCAGAGCGCCCGGCCTGACGCGCCTCGTCGCGGACTTGCGCGCGCAGCGGGGCGGCGCACAGCAGGCAGACTGCGGCCAGCATCGCCAGAGCCACGCGCTGCATCGTCGACCTGAATTTTTTCATCGCGCCCCCCAGACGGGACGGAGCAATCCCCGATGCTATTGCTCCGTTTTAACCATAGCCGAGCAACCGCAAGATGCCAATTCCGCCCGCATCGTAAGCGTTTTAGGTGATGAAAGGCGCTCCAAGGGTGTTGCGGCCCCCTGGAGCGCGGTGGCGATGCTAAGGTGTCGTGCCCGCACCCGCAGGCGGTTTGAGGGCGGCCAGCAATTTGAGGCCGTCGGCCGCGCCCCAGCCGGTGCACGCATCCCAACCGGGCCCGGCGGCAAACTGGCCGTCGAGCAGCCCGTCGGTGTCGTTGTTGCCGCTGGTGATGTCGCGCAGCGCGCCATTGGGGCCGATCGTGCCGTAAAGCAGCGCGTTGAAATTGCCGGCGCGGCTGCCGAGCAGCGCATTGATGCGGGTGACGAGGCTCGCCCATAGCGGCGCCGACGCGCTGGTGCCGCCGACGATGCCGAGCTGGCCGCCGGACATCGTCAGGTAGCCGGTGGCAGGGTCGGCGTTGGCGGCCACGTCGGGGATCGCGCGCCCGGCGAAATTGCCGGTGTTGACCGACCGCGGCACCTTGCCCTCCTGCCAGCCCGGCACCGGTGTGATGTCGCTGACCCCGCCGCCGGTGCCGCTGCCGGGTCCGTCGTTCCACACCACCTCGGTGACCGCGACCTGTCCGTCCTTGCCGGAATGGGCATGCAAGGTGGTGCCGCCGACCGCCAGCACATAAGGGCTCGTCGCCGGGAAGTTGACGTGCGCGTTGCCGTCCTTGACTTGGGCCTCCGAGCCGTCATCGCCGGTCGAGACGCACACCGTGATGCCGAGCTGCGCCACCGCCAAGAGGCTCTGGTTGACGTGGTCGATCGCCGCCGCCGACCACAGGATGTTGGAGCCGTTGAACGGCTGGTTCTCGTCCCAGCCCCAGCTGACCGAGATCACGCTCGGATCGTTGGCGCTGTCGTTGATGACCGCGCTGAGGATGTCGACAAGGCCCTTTTCGTCAAAGGTCGAGAAATAGACCGCGAGCTTGGCGCCGCCGGCCAGCGCCCCGGCCACGTCGATGTCGAGCATGACCTCGCCGGTCGAATCGGGGTCGGCGGTGGGGTCGGTGCCCGCCCCGTCGACGGCGACGATCTGAATATCGGGCGCCGCCGCCCCGATCTGCTGGAAATACGAGCTCACGTCGGATTGCGCGACGCCGCCGCCGAACTCCAGCAAGCCGAGGCACTGGCCGCTGGCGTCGGCATCGGGGAAACTATAGATGCTGGCAAGCTCGGTCGGGACGAACCACGGGTGCGCCTTCGCCATCGAGGAGACCGCGTCGATCTTTTGCCGCGAGCGCGGCAGGCGGTGCATGACACGATTGTTGTTGAGGCCAAAGACGCCGGTGATCGCGTCGGCGACATCCGCCGGCAACATGACCGGGCCGGTGCGGGCGTGAAATTCGCCGAGCTTCGGATGGTCGTAGTCCAAGAGCTTGATGCCGAACGCGGCGCTGACATCGGCGACGGTGCCGGCGAGCCCGAGCCGCGCCGAGGCACGCTCGTCGCGGGTCACGACCAGGTGGTGGGCGGCGGCGAATTTCTCGATCTTCTCGACCGCGGCCGGGTCCGAGCCGTATTCGGCGCGCAGCTGGTCGCGGGTCATGTACTTGCGCTCGCCGGGCCGCTTGTCGTCGAGCGCCGACAAATCCGGCAGCTGCTTCAGGCGGCGCACGCCGACCGTCAGCGCGACCCATTTGTTGGGGTTGGTCTTGCGCATCGCCACCGAACCCGGCGGCAGATGATGCAGGCTGTTGGCGAGCACGCGCCGATTGGCGGCAGGGCTCCTCATCGCGACACTCCATTCGTTCGGCGCCCGACAGCGGATTGCTCCCGCCGGGCGGAGACGAATTTATAGTCGTGAGGGGGCGCGCGAATGTGAACCAGCTCTCAGGATCGGAAGATTGCGAGCTGGGAGCGGGACGGGCGGTTCGCCGCGGGTCGGCCGGGGTCACCGCCGGGAGCCTTGGCGCCCCGCCGTCATGCGCGGTTTGCAGCCTGCGCGCCTCGGCCGTTCAGTCCGTTCGGCGCCTGGGCGCCCGGTCCGGCGTCGAGCGCAGCCAGCGCCGTCTTAATCAGATCGCTTTTGACAACCGCGGTGTCTTCGCCCTCGGTCGCGAACCCGACGACGATTTCCAGCGCGCTATCCGCGGCGTTGCGATCCAGCAGCACCTTTGGAGCGGGATCGCCGAGCACCCGCGCATCGGCTTCGACGAGCGCGTGCACGGTGCCCATCGCCGCGTCGAGATCGGCGTCGTCGGGAATGCGAAACCGCAGCTCGCCCGAACGCGGCGGCGCCGGGTAAATGCTGTAGTTGCGCAGCGGCTGGCCCCACACGCCGCCGTTCGGCACGATGACTTGAACCTTGTCGTCGGTGACGAGCTCGGTCCAGAACAACGTCAACCCTTGGACCGTGCCGGTGCTGCCCGCGACTTGCACCTTGTGCCCGATCCGGAACGGCCGGAAGATCAGCAGCATGACCCCGGCAGCCAAATTGGAGAGCGTGCCCTGCAAGGCGAGCCCAACCGCGAGGCCCGCGGCGCCAAGCACCGCGACCAGGCTCGTCGTCTGAATCCCAAACTCCGACAGCACCGCGAGCACGGTGACGGTGAGGACCAGATAGCGGGCGAGGCTGCCGAAAAAGCTGCGCAGCATCGGGTCGAAATGCGGCGTTCGGCTGAACCCCCTGATGACGAATTGATCGGCCTTTCCGGACAGCCAGAGGCCGATCAGCAGGATCACGATCGCGCCGAACGCATTCAGCGCATTGGATACGACGAGCGGCAGCAAGGCGCCCATGTCGGCCATCAGATGTTGAGTCTTGTCCGCGAACATCCCCGATCCCCTCCGGGTAGACATGCATTTGGCGGTAAACGCGACGACGGCCGGTTTGCTTCGCGTGCGGCATCGGACCAAAGAAAAGGACTCGAAGATGACATCGGGCAAAGCGGGGTTTTGAGCGCGCGGCGGTTTGGGAGCGGCTGGCGATCAGCAGGCGGCGGCGTCGAGCTTTTCGCGCAGCCGGGCGAGCCGGTAACCGAGCGCGAGGTAGGGGCCCCAGGCGGCTCGGCTCGCGACAAAAGCGGCGGGATCGCTGGCGTGCCGCTCGCGCAAGTAGGCGGTCACCACCGTGTCGACCGGAATGCGGCTGAAATCGTGCAGCAAGAGGCCGCAATGCGCCGCGGCATAGGGGCCGATGCCGCGCAGCGACATCAGGTATTCGTAGTCGGGCCGCCCCTCGCCGGCCATGTCGATCGCGTCGTCGTCCAGCATGCGGCGTGTCGCCGCGATGACCGTCGGGGCGCGAAAGCCGAGCCGGGCGCCCTCGCGCAGGCGCTCTTCGCCGTAGTCGAGGAGCTCTTCGGGGCCGGGAAAGGCGCCGCCGCCGGGCTCCGACACGAGCGCCGCCGCCATGCGGCAGGTCGACGACCACGCCGTGTTGATGGTCAGCACGGTTTTGATGAAGTCCTCGTAAAATGACGAGCAGCGCAACAGGCGGCCGCCGCCGCGTTCGATCAGCACGCCGTCTGCGCCGAGGGCCGCGAGCGCTTCCGCCGGATCCCATTCGGCGGATAGCCAGCGGCGCACGCGGCGACCAACCTCCGGCTCCTCACTGGCGGCAAAGTCGTCAAAACGGATGACGACCGATCCGGTTTCGGACTGGAGGACGGCGACCGAGCCGAGCTTCGCGCCAATCCGCTCCCGGCGCGACAAAGTTCCGGCGTCGCGATCCCAGTGCCAGGGCGCGAGGTGGGCCCAGCCGTGGCTCGCGACTGTCAGCGCGAGGTCCACCGGGAACGGCAGCGCCAGCCGGATTTCGCCGGCGCCGGCGCCGGGCGCGATCGCGCCGCCCGAGGGCTCAGGCGGCGGCGAGCGCCTGCTCGAGGTCGGCAAGGATGTCGTCGGGATGCTCGATCCCGATCGAAAGCCGCACATAGCTGTCGTTGACCCCGGTTTGCGCCTGCTCTTCGGGCGAAAGCTGGGAGTGGGTGGTCGATGCCGGGTGGATCGCCAGGCTGCGCGAATCGCCGATGTTGGCGACGTGGTAGAACATCTGTAGCGCGTCGATAAAGCGGCGGCCGGCCTCGCGCCCGCCCTGTAGCTCGAACCCGAGCAAGCCGCCATAGCCGCCTTTCAGATAGGCGTCGGCGCGGCGGCGAGCCTCCCCGCTCATCAGGCTCGGATGAATGACGCGCGTGACCTTCGGGTGCTCCGACAGGAATCTGGCCGCGGCGGCGGCGTTGGCGCAATGGGCGCGCATCCGCAATGGCAGGCTTTCGAGCCCCTGCAAAAACAAGAACGCGTTGAACGGGCTCATCGGGGCGCCGAGGTCGCGCAGCAACGTCACCCGCATTTTCAAAATGTAGGCGATCGGCCCCAAGGGCTTCACCGCTTGGGTCCATACGGCACCGTGATAGCTCGGGTCGGGCTGGTTCAACAGCGGAAAGCGCGCGGCGTGCTTTTCCCAGTCGAAGTTGCCGCCGTCGACGACGATGCCGCCGATCGAGTTGCCGTGCCCGCCGATAAACTTTGTCGTCGAGTGCATGACCACCGCCGCACCATGATCGAGCGGCCGGCACAACACCGGGGCCGCGGTGTTGTCGACGATTAGCGGCACCCCCATCTCGCGCCCGATCTTGGCGACCTCGGCGATCGGGAAGACCTCAAGCTTTGGGTTGGGCAGGGTTTCGGCGTAGTAGCAGCGGGTGCGCGCGTCGGTGGCGCGGCGGAAACTCTCGGGGTCGGCGGGGTCGACGAAGCGGACCTCCATCCCCATCGTCTTCATCATCGTGTTCAGGAACAGGTTCCAGGTCCCGCCGTAGAGGTCGGTCGAGCTGACGAAATTGTCGCCGGCCTGGCAGATGTTCTGGACCGCGAATAAGGAGGCCGCCTGGCCCGAGGCGAGCGCCAATGCGGCGACCCCGCCTTCCAATGCCGAGACCCGCTCTTCGAGCACCGCGTTCGTCGGGTTCATGATCCGCGTGTAGATGTTGCCGAGCTCGGCCAGCCCGAACAGGTCGGCGGCATGCTTGGTGTCGCGGAACTGGTAGCTCGTCGTCTGATAGATCGGCACCGCGACTGCGTTGGTCGTCGGATCGCTGCGATATCCGGCATGGAGCACGAGGGTTTCGGGGTGCTGGCTCTTTGTCGGCATTGCGTTCTCCGTCGGCAAGGCGGCCGGCCGGCACTCTGCCATGGGCGGCGGCACGGTGTAAGCGCCTTTTGCGCGGCGCCTGCCGGTCGTTGTCGGGTGGGTCCGATTGCAGCGCTCGGACGTTTGCCGGACATGATCGCCACGCGCCGCCCGGGTGCAAACCCCGCCTGAAGCGCCGGGTGCGCGCGATCTTGCAGCGCCTGAGGCGACCACCGCTGAATTGCGCGCGGCGGCGCGCGAATGCACCGCATGCGCGCTTTACCGGAACGCCACCCAGACGGTGTTCGGCGAAGGCCCTGCGGACGCGCGGATCATGCTTGTCGGCGAGCAGCCGGGCGACGCCGAGGACATTGCCGGCCACCCCTTTGTCGGGCCGGCGGGAAAACTGCTCGACCGCTGTCTGGCCGAAGCCGGGCTCGACCGCTCGCGCGTCTGGGTGACGAACATCGTCAAGCACTTCAAATGGGTCCCGCGCGGCACGCGGCGCATCCACAGCAAACCGGGATCGGTCGAAATCGCTGCCTGCCTGCCGTGGCTCGAAGCCGAGATCCGGGCGGTGGCGCCGCTCGTCGTCGTGGCGCTCGGGGCGACGGCAGCGCAAGGGCTCTTTGGCAAGGCCTTTCGCGTGACGCGGGACCGCGGCCAATTTGTGGGGTTCGGCTTGGCGCCATGCGCCTTCGCCACAATCCATCCCTCGGCGCTGCTCAGAGCACCCGACGAGGACACGCGCCGCCGCGCGACGGTGCGTTTTGTCGAAGATTTACGCAAAGCCGCCTCGGCCGGGGGATAATCCGAGGACGCGCTTTGGGTCAAACCGCAGGAGGCGGCGATGCGTCGGCCATTTGCGTGGGCAGCGGTTGCGGTCGCGGCTGTTGCGGTGGCCGCGGTGGCGGTGGTCATCGGGATGTTCTGGCGTCAGCTCGGCGCGTCCGAAATCAGCACCGCCGGTTGGCTGGCATTGGTTTTTGGCGCCCTCGCCACATTAGCGCTCGGCGTCGGGCTGATGGCGCTGATGTTCATCAGCAGCCGGCAGGGCTATGACGACCCCGGCAGCCGCGACGAGTAGCCAAACGCCAAAACGGGGGAAAGCTCGGCTGCCGCCGAAACGAGCAGTTCGACCCGTTCGCGTTCAACCTGGACTTACGTCCGTGGGTGTCCGCGCTCGCATTCCAAGACGAATTGCCGAATGGCGCTTGCGTCCGCGAGGATGGCAATGCTAGTTGAGACGGCCGGCTGCAACGAGGGGGATAGGTTGAAGAACTCGGCGAGATCCGTGGAAGACCTCAAAGCGGCGCCGAAATACGGGCGCGGGACCGGTGTCCCCAACCCGATCGACGTTCATGTCGGCAACCGCATCAGGATGCGCCGTCTGCTGTTGGGAATGAACCAAGAGACTTTGGCGAACGCCCTCGGCCTGACTTTCCAGCAGGTGCAGAAATACGAGGGCGGCGCCAATCGCGTCAGCGCGTCCCGTTTGTCGGCGATGGCGGAGATTCTGGGCGTTCCAATTTCCTATTTCTTTGGCGACTTGCGTCCGGACGGCGCCGAAATCAGTCCGGAGGACCAGCGCTGGCGCGAATACCTGCAGCGGCCGGAAACCATCGAGTTCATTCGATTGTACTACGCGATTCCGGACGTGCGAGCCCGCCACCAGTTTCTTGAGATGACCAAAACCCTGGCCGACGCCGCGCCGTCCGAAGAAGACCTCGGGGCGGCTGCGCAAAAGAGCGAACTCGGCTAAAGATAGCGCGAAGCCGGTTGCGGCGACGACCCGGTGCGGCGGGCTTGTACCTGGGCTTGACGTTCATCTGGTGAACGCGCTAGCCTCCGCGTCTGCTTCGTGGGGAAGCCGCGCGTGCGCATTCTGTGTTGGGCCGATCCTGCGATCCTCGCACCGGGCGTGCCCCGCAAAAAGGGTATCCGATGACATCATGGTACGCGGTTCATACCCGGCCGCACGCGGAAACCCTCGCGCTTGAAAATCTGCTGCGCCAAGGCTACCGGGCCTACCTGCCGCGCTGCCGGGCCTGGGTCAGCCATGCCAGGCGACGGCATCTGGCCCTGCAGCCGCTCTTCCCGCGCTACCTGTTCGCCGCCGCCGCGGAGCCGACGATGCGCTGGCGACCGATCTTGTCGACCTATGGCGTCCACGATCTGGTGCGAGCCGGCGGCCGCCCGGCGCCGGTCGCGAGCGAGTTGGTCGAGGCGATCCGGGCGCGCGAGCAGGAAGGCGCCTATGAGCTCCTCGAGCCGCGCCGGCGTCTGCGCGCGGGCGAGTTCGTGCGCGTCACCGCGGGTGTGTTCGAGGACATGGTGGGGCGGCTCGTCGAGCTGAACGACAGCGACCGGGTCACCGTGCTGCTCGAATTCCTGGGGCGCGCCGTGCGTGCGCAGCTTTCCGGGCATATGATCGAGGCTGCCTGAGTTCCGTACGGCATGCGGTGAGCCTCGCCGCCGGAGGGTGCAGCCAAGCTTCGAGAGGCGTTGCGCGATGTGCGGGATCGCCGGGTTTGTGAGCGCGGGTCCGCCGCTGCCGGTCGGCGAGCTGGAAGCGCGGCTGTGGCGGATGCTCGCGCCATTGCGCCACCGCGGCCCGGATGACGAGGGCGTGTGGACCGACGGCCGGGGCGGCCTCGCGCATGCGCGGCTGTCGATCATCGATCTTTCGCCCGCGGCGCACCAGCCGATGGCGAGCGCCGACGCCAGCGCGTGGATCACCTATAACGGCGAGGTCTACAACTTTGCCGAGCTGAGGGGCGAGCTCGCGGCATGCGGCTATCGGTTTCGCAGCCGCGGCGACACCGAAGTCATCGTGAATGGCTGGCGTGCCTGGGGTCCGCGGCTGTTTTCGCGGTTGCGCGGCATGTTTGCGCTGGCGCTCTGGGACCGGCCAGCGCGGCGCCTGATCCTGGCGCGCGACCGGCTCGGAAAAAAACCGCTCTATTGGGCGCAAACCCGATCAGGACTGGTGTTCGGCTCGGAGATCAAGGCGCTCTGCGCCTGGCCCGACCTCCCATGGGCGCCCGATCTCGACGCGATCGACCATTTCCTGACCCTGCAATATGTGCCGGCGCCGCTCACCGCCTTTGCCGGCATCAACAAATTGCCGGCGGCCCATTACCTCACCATCGATTTGGATGCCGGCGGCAACCTCGGCGACCCCACGCTCGTGCGCTATTGGCAGCTCCCGACGCCGGCCGCGACCGCCGGTCGCCGCAGCCCAGCCGAACTGCGTCGCGAGCTGGTCGAGCGGCTTGAGCAGGCGGTGCGGCTGCGGATGATTTCCGACGTGCCGCTTGGCGCGTTCTTGTCGGGCGGCGTCGACTCGTCCGCCGTCGTGGCGATGATGGCGCGTGCCGGGGTCGGGCCGGTCAAGACGTTCTCGATCGGCTTTTCCGACACGCGCTACGACGAAACCCGTTATGCCCGCATGGTGGCGCAGCGTTACGCCACCGATCATCGCGAGCTTGTCGTCGAGCCCGACGCGGCGGCGATATTGCCGCGGCTGGTGTGGCATTACGGCGAGCCGTTCGCCGACCCGTCGGCGGTTCCGACATGGTACGTCGCCGAGATGGCGCGCCGCCATGTCACGGTGGCGCTGACCGGCGATGGCGGGGACGAGTCGTTTCTCGGCTACAGCCGCTACAAGGCGATGCGGTGGCTGGCGCTCCTCGACCGGCTGCCGGCGGCGGCGCGCGCCGCGAGCGCGCGCCTGATGGGCGCCGCACCGGCCCGGCTGGAACGGCGCTTCAGGCTGCGCCGGATCCGCGGGGTCCTGACCGCGCCGCCTTCCTCTCCGGGGCGGCGTTACCTCCCGACGATCGCGTTTTTTGGCGACGGCGACAAGAGCGAGGGCTATGGCGAGGCGATGCGCGGCTTTCTCGCCCGTTCGGTCGGCGACGCGCTAGAGCCGTATTTCGGGCCGTCCGGGAACCTCGTCGCCGGCGCCAATCGGGCCGACATCCACACTTATCTCCCCGACGACCTGATGGTCAAAGTCGATGTCGCCGGCATGGCGCACGGTCTGGAGGCACGCTCGCCCTTGCTCGACCACGAGCTGGTGGAGTGGGCGGCGATGTTGCCGGCCTCGGTCAGGATGAAGGGCGGCGTGCTGAAGTCGCTGTTCAAGTCGGCCATTGAGCCCTATTTGCCGCCCGCCGTCGTGAACCGGCCAAAGCGTGGGTTCGGCTGTCCGATCGACCGCTGGTTTCGCGCTGAGCTTAAAGAGATGGCGTATGATGTTCTGTTGTCACAGAGCGCGCGGCAGCGCGGCCTGTTCCGGCCGGGCTATGTACGCCGGCTGCTCGACGAGCATTGCGCCGCGCGCTTTGATCACCAGAACCGGCTGTGGGCGCTGCTGATGCTCGAATCGTGGTTCCGGATGTGGATCGACGCGCCGAGCGATGCAGTTCGGTTGCGGCCGGCTGCCTGACCCGCGGCGGCTCTCGGCAATGGCGCGGCGAATCCTGATCATCGCCAATCCGGCGGCGGGCCGGGGCCGGCGAGCGGGAAGCGTCCGGCTTCGCCGCGTCGTCGCCGCGCTCGAGCGACACGGCTGCGCGGTCGTGGTCCGCGAAAGCTGCCGACCGGGCGACGCCGAACAGCTGGCGCGACTGGCTGAACCGGCTTTTGACGTGATCGTGGCGGCCGGCGGCGACGGCACCGTCAACGAAGTAGTCAACGGCCTCTGTCCGTCGTCGCGTCCGCTGGCGGTGCTGCCGCTCGGCACCGGGAACGTGCTGGCGAGCGAGATCGGCATGCCGCACGCGCCCGAAGCGCTCGCCCAGGTAATCGCCGAGGCGCCGGCCCGGCCGATCTGGCCAGGGATTGCCGGCGGCCGCCTGTTCATCGCAATGGCCGGCGCCGGCTTCGATGCCGAGGTGCTCGGCGCGCTCGGCGGGCGGCTCAAGCGGCAGGTGGGCAAGCTCGCCTTTGTCTGGGCGATATCCCGGTGCCTCTTCCGCTACCGGCGAACCGAGTTTGTCGTCGAGACGGCGAACGGCGAGCAGCGCGCCGTGTGGGTCATCGTCGTCACCGGGCGACGCTACGCCGGCAATTTCGTAGTCGCATCGGCGGCGCGGCTCGCCGAGCCAACGCTTCACGTCGTGCTGTTTCGGCGGTCTGGCCGCGGTGCGGCAATACGCGGGCTCGCGGCAATTGCGCTCGGCGCACTCCACCACCTGCCGGAGGTCTCGGTCCTGGCGATGTCGCGCCTCAGCATAGCGCCGGTTGGCGGCTGTTCGGCCGGACTGCTCGAGATCGACGGCGACATCCTTGGCGCGCTGCCGATCGCAATCGGCGTCGCCGATGCGCCGCTGCTGCTGGTGCAGCCCGCAAGGTAGCAACCTAAGATCACGGGAACTGCGCCGCGCGCAAACCTGTTTGATCCCATAGCCATCGCCCGGCGGGGCAGTCCCAAGCTTGCTTCGGGTCGGTTGGCAATGGAGGAGAGAATGCTCTACTGGGCGCTGGTGTTCCTGATCGTGGCGATCATCGCCGCGTTTTTCGGCTTTGGCGGCGTTGCCGTCGCCGCGGCCGGCATCGCGAAAATCCTGTTCTTTGTGTTTCTCGTCATCTTCGTGGTGGCGCTGGTATCCGGCATCGCCGCGCGACGGCGGCCGCCGATTTGATCGGGAGGCCGCTCCAGCGGCCTAGTCCGCAGCGAGCACGCGCGCCAGTTGGCTTAGCGCCTCCTGGTGCCGCTCGTTCGGAATTTGCGCGAAATTTCGCGCCAATTCGAGGCACATGCGCTCGCGCGGGCCGACCGAGCGCTCATTGTCCTCTTCAATCCCGGCAAAAAAATAGCTGACCGGAACGCCCAGCACCTGGGCGATCTCGAACAGCCGGCCGGCGGAAATGCGGTTGATGGCACGCTCGTATTTGTGCGCCTGCTGATAGGTGACGCCGATCAGGTCGGCCAGCTGCTGCTGGGTCAGGCCGAGCATGATCCGGCGCTCGCGCACCCGGGTGCCGACATGGCGGTCGATATCCTGGGTGCGGGTGGTCGAGCGCCGCGCAACCGACAGCACCCGCGCGCCACGCTCGGTGCGGGCGGTGCCGCCGCTCGCATCCAGCCCCTCGACACGCCGCGCCTTGGTCATCTGGTCCTGGTCCGTCATCTCGCTCACTCGTGTAGGTCAAAGCCCGTGCCGCACGAGGGGGCACCTGATTACCGGTTCTGCTGTCTGTCCGGAACAAGCGCGCTAGCTCCGGTCGCCACGCTCAACGCATGGTGTCGGCGGATGGAACGGTGGCGATGTGTCAATTTTTAGGCAGCATCGCCGCTACCGCAGCGCACCACGCCGTTCACATTTGCGTCCCACGCATTGCCCTTCGCGTTGACAGCCGGCCCGCGCCGATGATACCGACGACCACCTTTTGAACCTGGAATCGATGCCGCGCATCTCCATCGGCGAGTGCTCGCTGTATTACGAGCGCGAGGGAATGGGCTTCCCGGTCCTGTTCATAACAGGACTGGGCGGGTATGCATCGTTCTGGCAGGAGCAGGTCGCCACCTTCGCCAAGCGGTTCGAGGTCGTCACGTTCGACCATCGCGGCATCGGGCAGAGCGACCCGGCGCGGATGGGCTACACGGTCGAGCGCATGGCGGTTGACGCCGTCGCGCTGTTGGACGCGCTCGAGATCCGCCGCGCCCACGTCGTCGGGCATTCGACCGGGGGTGCGGTCGCCCAAGTGCTGGCGATCGAACATCCGAACCGGCTCGCAAGCGTCGTCCTCTCGGCAACCTGGACCAAGGCGGACGCCTATTTCCGGCGTGTTTACGCGCTGCGCAAGGAGATCCTGGAGCGGCTCGGTGCCAGCATCTATCTGCAGTCGGCGACGTTGGTGTGGTACCCAAGCTGGTGGGTCGCCCGCAACAACGAAAAGTTGCGCCAGATCGAGGCGCAGCACCTTGCGACGTTCGCCCCAACCGAGATGGTCATAAATCGCATCGACGCGATGCTCGCGTTCGATCGCACCGGCGAACTCGGGCGCATCAAGACCCCGACCTTGGTGATCGGCGCCGAGGACGACATCGTCACCCCGTCTTATTACTCGGAGGAGCTGGCGCGGCTCATCCCGGCGGCGGAGATCAAGCTGTTCCCGCGCGGGGGCCATTTTCTGGTCCATGTGCGGGCTCGCGAATTCAACAACGCGGTGCTGCCGTTTCTGGTTTCCCACACACCGGGCTGACCGATCCGGCAGTTCGGGCGACGCCCGATTAAGGGTTCGTAAATACCCCGGCGCCTAGCTTGCTGGTGAGCGGCCTGAAGCGGCGTTAACCGCCGAGGCCGTCGGATCGAGCGGTCGAGGCAGCTTCGTGTCGGGATTTTCCCCGCCCAACCGAGATTTTCTGGCGCCGATACAAGGGCGTCTGCGCGATCGGGCTGCCGCCGAGTTGGGCACCGCCGCGACGCCGGCGATTTGGCCGGCGGCACCGGGAGCCCGCAAGACGCTTTCGCGGCTGCCGCGCGTCATGGCCGCGATTGTGTCCCCGCCATCGGCGAGCCGACCCCGCTGAGCCATGGACCAGCCGCAGGCCGCACGCCGAGAGCGTTGCGAATGGCATGGCGCGCCGATCGAGGAGAGGGTGCGCGCCGCACTCGGTCAAGATCGCCTGCTCTTTGCATTTCAGCCGGTGGTCTGCGCCACCTCCGGCAGGATCGACTATTTCGAGTGCCTGCTGCGGATGCGCGACGACGACGGCCGCCTCGTCCCGTGCGGAGAATTTATCGCGGCGGCCGAGGAGAACGGGCTGATCGGGCTCATCGACCGCTACGTGCTCGACCACGCATTCGCCGAGCTTGCCGCGCATGGGGGGGTCAGGTTCGGCTTCAACGTCTCCGGGCGCACCGCCGGCGACCGCCCGTGGCTGCGCACGATAATGGCGCTGCTGCGGCACCGGCCAGAAGACGCCCGCCGGCTGGTCGTCGAGATCACCGAGACCGCCGCACTTGATGACTTCGATGAGTCGGTGCGCTTTGTCGAGACGTTGCGGCATGCCGGGTGTCGTGTGGCGCTCGACGATTTCGGCGCCGGGCATACCTCGCTGCGCCATCTTCAGGCGTTGGTGGTCGACATCGTCAAGATCGACGGCTCGTTTGTGCGCAGCCTCCCGGCGCGCCGCGAGAACCGGATCATTTTGCGCCATTTGCTGCGGCTGACCCGGAGCTTTGGGCTTGGCACCGTCGCCGAATGCGTCGAGACCGCCGAGGAGGCGACGCTGCTGCGCGAGGAGGGCGTGGGCTATATGCAGGGCTATCACTTCGGAAGGCCAACGATCGAGCGCTTGTGGCTCGGCGTGCCGGCCCACGAACGCCGCTGACCGCGCTTGCCGGCGAGGTTTCTTCGGGCGGAGAATGTCCGATCGGCGCGCCTTTGGCGCGCGGCAATGCCCAGCGGAGACGTGGCATGCAGATCGGAATTCACCTGCCGCACGCCGGCGAGCAGGCGACCCCGGACCGCATTCGGCGAGCGGCGCAGCGAGCCGAGGATTTAGGGCTGAGCGACGTCTGGGTCAGCGAGCACATCATCGTGCCGCGCGCGAGCTTTCCGCGCTCGCCGCTGTTTTACGACCCGGTTCTGAGCCTGACCTGGGCGGCCGCGGTCACGAGGCGCGTGCGGCTCGGCACCAGCGTGCTCGTTTTGCCGATGCGGCACCCGCTGCCGCTTGCCAAAGAGCTGGCGACGTTGCAGAATTTCTCCGAAGGGCGGCTGATCCTCGGCGCCGGCGTCGGCTGGCTCGAAGCCGAGTTCGCGGCCTTGGGCGTGCCGTTTGGCGAGCGCGGGCGGCGCCTCGACGAAGGCATCGCGATGATGCGCGCGGTGTGGACGCAGGACCCGGTGACCTTCCACGGCAAGCACGTCCCAGCCGATTTCGACGACATGACGATGCGGCCGTTTCCCGCCACACGGATCCCGATCTGGTTTGGGGCGCGCTCCGAGGCCGCGTTGCGGCGCACCGTGCGCATCGGCGACGGCTGGCACGGCAGCCAGCTGACCCCGGAGCAGGCGGCGCCGATTGTCGCTCGGCTGCGCCGCGACCGGCCCGAGCCGGCATTCACGATCTCGATGCGAACCCATTGGAACGGCAAGGACCCGGGCGAATTGCGCGAGCGGATCGCTGCCTATGCCGAGGTCGGGGTGCAGCACGTTATGGTGCATCCGCTCGACCGCGACGTGGACGACTGGGACGCGGTCATCGAGGGCACCGGCCACGCCGCGGTCTGAGCTGCTCGCCGGCGATCCGCGGCCGGCCGCCAGAACGGGGTCGTGTTTAGCGCGCGGTTGCGCTCACGCGGCGAGGTTCCTGATCAGCTTTGCCCAGCGGTCCAGCAGCGGCAGGATTTCGTCGGCCTTCGCGGGCGGCAGGCGCACGGTCATGCGGGCGACGCCGAGATCGCGGTTGTGCCGCAGCACGCCGATGTCCTCGGGCGCGCCACCCAACGTGACCGACAGGGAGTTCGGGTCGCGGCCGGCTTCCTCGGCCATCCGGCGCAGGCGCGGCATGAACTCCTCCGGGCTGCCGGAGCCGGCGCTCGGCGCCTGCGGCAACAACCCGTCGCCATAGCGGATCGCGCGCCGCGCCGCAAAGCGAAAGGCGCCTCCGACGATGATCGGCGGGTGCGGCTTCTGCACCGGCTTTGGCCAGGTCGTCATCGGCGAAAAGTCGACGATCTTGCCGTGATATTCCGGCTGGTCCTTGGTCCAGATCGCCGTCATCGCCTCGACCTGCTCGCGCATCTTCAAGGCGCGGGTCTCGTAGACGGTGCCGTGGTCCTCCATCTCTTCGGCGTTCCAGCCGCACCCGATCCCGAACAGAAAGCGCCCGTTCGACACCTGGTCGAGCGAGGCGACGCTTTTCGCCGTCTGGATCGTGTCGCGCTGGATGACGAGGCAGATGCCGGTGGCGAGCTTGAGGCGGGTCGTGACCGCGGCGGCGGCGCTCAACGTCACGAACGGGTCCATAACGTCGTAATATTGCTTTGAGAGTTCCATACCACCCGGCAGGCCGAACCGGCGCCTGACCGGGATGTGCGAGTGCTCGGCAACCCACAGCGAGTCGAAGCCGCGCTGCTCGAGCGCCACCGCCAGCTCGGTCGGCGCTATCGAATAGTCGGTGAAGAAAATTGCAGCGCCGATTTTCATGACCGCCCTCCCGCGTCGCTCAAACGTCGCGGATTCGCGGCAGCACCCGCTTTCCGAACAGCTCGAGCGAGTGCATCAAATCCCCCAAATCCGTGGCGCCGGGGTTCTGAAAGGCGAGGTCGAGCACGCCGGCCCCCATCTCCTCGCGGCAACGCTTGACCTGCTTGACCACCGTGTCGGGGTTGCCGACAAACGTCGTCGGCAGGACCCCGCCGACATTGGGAGCCCGCGCCTCGCCCGCGATATTGCGCTGGTCGGCTTTCAACAGCGCCTCGCGCACAGCCTGCCGCATCGGGAACGCCGCCTGGCCGCCGCTGCGCTGCTTTTGCAAGAGCGCGTCGGCTTCGTCGTCGGTCTCGGCGATGATGATGTTGGCGCGGTAAAGGATCTGTTCCGGCGTCGGTTCCCAGCCGTGCGCCAGGCATTGCTCGCGGTAATATTGGGTCGACTTGCGCATCACGTCGAACGGCGCGAACGAAACGCCGAGCCCGACCTGGTGGCGGGCGGCGAACTCGCAGCATTCGCGGCTGGTGCCGAGCGCGAAGGTCGGCGGGTAGGGCTGCTGCAACGGCCGCGGCCAAACCGAGACGTTGCGGAACTGATAGTGGCGGCCCTGCCAGCCGAACGGTTGCGGCTCGGTCCACGCCTTCAGGATCAGCTCCATCCCCTCGTCGGTGCGCTCGCGCGCCTCGGCGGGGTTGAGGTCGAAGGTCAGGTACTCGTTCGGCGTGCCGCGCAGGAGCCCAACAACGAGCCGCCCCTGCGCCACGTTGTCCAGTGTCGCCAGCTCCTCGGCGACGCGCACCGGGTTGCTTTGCGGCACGATCGGCCCCAGCACCGCCACCTTGATCCGCTTCAGCCGCGTCGCGATGTACGCTCCCGAAACCGCCGGAGCCGGGGTCAGGATGCGGGGCGAATAGTGGTGCTCCGATACGCTGACCCAGTCGAAGCCGAGCTCCTCGACAAATTCGATGCGCTCGATCATGTCGCGAAACGCCTTCGCCCCGGCCTCCGGGTCGTAGGCCCCGGCCGGCACCGGCCATTGCGACGGCACCGGCTGCGGCGCCGTGTAGCGCCCGGTTTCAAAATACGAGACCTGCATCGTTCCCCTCCTTCGCGCGGGCAGTGCAAGCCTGGCGCGGCATTGCGTCTGCTAGACGTCGCGGATATGCGGCAGGACCTTCTTTCCGAACAGGTCGAGCGTGCTCGTCAGACTGTCCGGATCGGCGTCGCGCGTCTGGAAGAACAGGTCGAGCACGCCGACGCCCGCCTGCTTGCGACACTCCTTGATTTGGTCGATCACGGTGTCGGGGCCGCCGAGAAAGCTCGTCGGCAAGGTGCCCCCGACATTCGGCGTCCTCGCCTCGCCGGCGACATTGCGGGAATCGAGCTTCACCAGCGCGTCGCGCACGCCCGCCGGCATCGGCAACGGCGCATGGGTCTGCGGCTCGCGCAGCGCCGCCGCGGCCGCGGCGTCGGTCTCGGCAAGCAAGATGTTGGCGCGGTAGACGATCTGCTCCGGCAACGGCTGCCAATCGTGGCGGGCGCAAGCGTCTTGGTAGTACCGCGTCGCCCTGGCGATGACCTCGAACGGGGCGTAGGAGAGGCCTAGCCCAAGCCGGTGACGCGCCGCGAACTCGCAGGATTCCCGGCTGGTGCCGAGCGCGTAGGTCGGCGGATACGGCTGCTGCAGCGGGCGCGGCCACACCGCCACGGTGCGGAACTGGAAATGGCGGCCTTGCCAGCCGAACGGCTGCGGCTCAGTCCACGCCTTCAGGATCAGCTCCATGCCTTCGGTGGTGCGCTCGCGCGCTTCCTCGGGGTTGAGGCCATAGGTCAGGTATTCGCCGGTCGTTCCGCGCAGCAGCCCGACGACGAGGCGGCCCGGCATCAGATTGTCGAGCATCGCCAGCTCCTCGGCGATCCGCACCGGATTGGCCTGCGAGACGATCGGGCCCAGCACGGCGATCTTCAGCTTGGTCGAATGCGCCGCCAGATGCGAGGCGACGACAATCGGGGCCGGGGTCAGCCGGCGCGGGGAATAGTGGTGCTCCGAGACGCTGATCCAGTCGAAGCCCAGCCGCTCGACTTGCCGCAGCCGTTCGACCATGCCGCGGTAAGCGGCACCGCCGGCGTCGAAATCGTAGACGGCAGGCGGGACCGGCCATTCGGGCGGCAGCTTGCCCGGTGCCCGATAGCGCGCGGTTTCGAAATACGAGACTTTCATCGCTTCGGACTACCCTCGAGCACCTGATGGCACGAATTTTACGCTTTCTACCCTACCCTTTTTCGTGATGCCCGCGAAAGCAGCACCCGGCGGCCAGCTCTGCGGGCTGCACCTGGACCCCGCTTTCGAGCGGGTGAAGAAATGCAAGGGAACGTCATTCCGGGGCGGTCCGAAGGGCCGAGCCCGGAACCCAAACAAACGGCCTTGGGAAATACCGGTAAGCGCCGTTTGCATAGGTTCCGGGCCTGCCAAGAGGCATCCCGGAATGACAAGCTCCCAAATTGTCCAATTCCTTCATACGCCCTTTCGCGGGGGCGGCAAGAGCCGGGGATGGAAATCATCCGTCTGCCTTCGCACCACCCGACTCACTAGTGGGTGCGTTCTGACGTTTAGCACCCATCCCCTTCCTCTTCGTCATTCCCGCGAAAGCGGGAACCCAGGGGCCGGCGGGTACCGAGCACTTGCCCCCTGTTCTAGCCGGGGGCAGGGCTCTGGGCCCACGCCTTCGCGGGGGCGACGGATAGGAGGCTAGCGGGGTCGTTTGCTAGGTTAGCACCAATAGGCGCGCTTGCGCGGATCGGGGCAATCTTCTCTGTGGTCGGGAAAGCCCGGCCCGAATCTTGCGGCGGCCACCGGTTCGCTCAGGCCGACAGCACCGCGGCAACCGGTGGTTCGGCACCCGGACGCGGACCCAGCACCTGACCGATGTCTTCCCCGAGCAAGACCGGCTGTTCGCTCAGCCGAAAGCAGGCGGCGGCGCGCCGCGGGTCGGTGCGGTAGAGCGGCGGAGGCGCGGCCGAGCAGCGCGGGATCGCGACCGGACAGCGGTCGGCGAAATTGCAGCCCTGTGCCGGCGATGGGGCTTCCGGGTTGCGTTCTTCCGTCCCCCAGTCGCGCGCCGTGCCGACGCGCGGCACCGAGGCGATCAACAACTGCGTGTACGGGTGCTGCGGCGCCTTGACAACCAGCTCGACATCGCCGGCTTCGGCCACCGCGGCACGGTAGAGCACGATGATCGTGTCGGCGACCTGATACGCGGTCGCCAGGTCGTGGGTGATGTACAGGATCGAAATTCCCAGCTCTTCGTGGAGCTGGCGCAGGCTGCCGAGAATGGTGGCGCGCAACGAGGCGTCGACCATCGACACGGGCTCGTCGGCGACGATCACCCGGGGGCGCAGCAACAGAGCCCGGGCCACCATGATCCGCTGCCGCTGCCCGCCCGACAGCTGGTGCGGGTAGCGGCCGAGGATTTCCTCCGGGCGCAGCCCGACGGCGCGCAACGCCTCCTCGACCAGCCGCCGCCGGTCAGCCCGCGTCGCCGCCAGGCGGAACTTGCGCACCGGCGTCGCGAGCACGTGGTCGACCCGGTAGAACGGGTTGTAGACCTCGTACGGGTCCTGGAAGATCGCCTGCACCTCGCGGCGGAATTCCCGCCGTTGGCTGCCCGAAAGCCCCGGCAACGGGCGGCCACGGTAGCGGACCTCTCCCTCGGTGGGCTCGATCAGGCCGAGGAGCAGCCGCGCCAACGTGGTCTTGCCGCTGCCGCTCTCGCCGACCACCGCGGTGATCCCCGGCAGCGCCGGGTCGATCGCAAACGAGAAGCGGTCGAGCGCCAATTTCCGATCGCGCCCGAGGATGCCGCCGGCGAAATGCTTCGAGACGCCGCGCAGCTCGAGCAACGGCGTCATGCGAGATGACACGCCACGCTGGCGTCCTCGCCGATTTCGCGCACCGCCGGCCGCTCGGTGCCACAGCGCGGCTGCGCCATCGGGCAGCGCGGGTGAAAAGCGCAGCCCGGCGGCAGCTCGCGCAGCACGGGTGCGAGACCGGGGATGCCGCGCAGCTCGCCCTTGCGCTCGAGCGACGGCAGGCTCTCGATGAGCAGGCGGGTATAAGGGTGCCGCGGTGCGGTGATGATGTCGACGATCGGCGCTACTTCGACCAACCGCCCCGCATACATGATGCCCAATCGGTCGACAAACTGCGCCATCAGACCCATGTCGTGCCCGATCAGGATCACCGCCGCGCCGAGCTCGGCTTGCACGCGGCCGAGCGTCTCCATCACCTGCCGCTGCACGACCACGTCGAGCGCGCTCGTCGGCTCGTCGGCGATGATCACTTTCGGCCGCAGGCAAATCGCGATCGCGATGCAGGCACGCTGCTTCATGCCGCCCGACAATTCGTGCGGATATCTGTCGGCGACCTCTGGCGGCAGCCCGACTTGCGCCAGCAATGCGCGGGCGCGCAGCTCGCCGGCGCGCCGGGACAGCCGTTCGCCGTGGTCGGCGAGCGCGTCGCGGATCTGCTCGCGGATGCGCGCCACCGGGTTCAGCGAGTTCATCGACCCTTGCGGGACCATCGCGATGCCGGCGAGCCGCAGGCGGCGCATCGCCTCGTCGGTAAGGCCGGACAAGGGGATGTCCTCGAGCCAGACGTCGCCGCCGTCGATCCGGCCCGGGGGCTTGATCATGCGCAGGATGGCGAGCGCCATAGTCGACTTGCCCGACCCCGACTCGCCAGCCAGCCCAAAGCGCTCGCGCGGGCGCAACGCGAAGCTGACCTCGCCGACCGCGCGCACCGGGCCCAGCGGGTGGTCGTAGGAGACGCGCAGCCGCTCGACGCGCAGAATTCGGTCGCCGGCATTCATGCCGATCGTCGCAGGCGGGGGTTGGCGATCTCGTCGAGCCCCACGGTCAGGAAAAACAGGCCGAGGAACACCATGACGATGACGACCAGCGGTGCGGTCCACCACCACCACCAGCCGTTGATGATCGCGGCGTTGAAATTGACCCAGTAGAGGGTCATGCCGAGTGTGGGGGCCTCGACCGGCCCGAGCCCCAAGACCTCGAGCCCGACCGAAGCCAGGATCGCGGCCGAGACGCTGCTGACCAGGGTTGCCGCGAGATACGGCAACAGATTGGGCATCAGCTCGCGAAAGATGATTTCCGGCCCGCTCATGCCGTTCAACCGCGCGATCTCCACATAGCCGCGCTCGCGCAGGGTCAGCACCTGCGAGCGGATCGTGCGGGTCGGGCTGAGCCAGGCGAGCGAGGCGACGACGATCGCCATCTGGTTCACGGTCAGGCTGCCCTTTAGCGACACCGCGATGATGATCAGAACGAGGAGCTGCGGCACGGTGAGGCCGATGTCGGCGATGCTGCGGATAACCGTGTCCACCCGCCCGCGGTAATAGGCGGCGGTAAAGGCGAGGATAGCGCCGGCGCCGACGCCGATAAACCCGGCGACAAAGCCGATGCGCAAGGTCAGTGGCGTCCCCGCCACCATGACCGCCAGCAGGTCGCGTCCCTGCCGGTCGGTGCCGAACGGGTAGTCCCACGAGGGCGGCTGCAAGGCCGGCGCCGACAATGGCTGCGCGTTGGCGGTGTCGACCGTCAGCGCGCCCACGACCATGAACACGACCAGCACCCCGAGCAGCGCCAGCCCGACCGCGAGCGAGACGTTGCGACGAAGATAGCCGAGCATGCGCGCCTAGCTCCGCCGATAGGAGATGCGCGGGTCGAGCCAGGGATAGATCACGTCGAGCAGAAAGGTCGTAAAGCCGAGCGCCACGATGACCGTGAACACAATCCCCTGGATCAGAAAGAAGTCGTTCTCCTCGATTGCCTGGAACAGCAACGCCCCGATCCCGGGATAGCCGAAGATCGCCTCGACCAGCACGGCGCCCGACAAAATCTGCCCGAGCGCCAACGCAAGCCCGGTCGTCTGCGGCAGTATCGCGTTGCGCATGCAGTAGCGGACAAAGATCGTCGGGCTGCGCAGGCCCTTGGCCTCGGCAAAGGTGACGTAGTCCTCACCCATCGTCGTGACCATCATGCCGCGCATCGCGAGCGCCCAGCCGCCGACCGAGACGAGGACGATCGACAGCGCGGGCAGCGCGGCGTGCCGCAGCACGTCGAGAACGAAGGTCCAGCTCCAAGCGGGGTTGGCCCCGGCGCTGTAGCCGCCGAAAATCGGCAGCCACTGCAGCTGAAACGCGAGCAGCCAGCTGAGCACGAGCCCGAGCAGAAAAAACGGAATGGCGTGGAGCGCCCACAGAGGCGGCATCAGCCAGCGCATCCAGCGCGGCGCCCGCGGCCACGCCAATAGCGCGCCGAGGATCGTGCCGGCGACGAACGAGAACAACGTCGTCACCCCGAGCAGCCCGATCGTCCACGGCAAGGCTTCCCCGATCATGCCGGCGACGGTGCGCGGATAATTTGCGATCGAATAGTTGAGGTCGCCGCGCGACATGTCGCCAAGATAGGTGAGGTATTGACGCCACAGCGGCTTGTCGAGGCCGAACCGCTGCTGGTACTGCTTGACCATGTCGTCGATGCCGGCGTGCACATAACCGCCGAGCGAGGCCTCTTCCAGCAGCTTGGTGCGGACCGGGTCCTGGCCCGACAATTTGGGCAGAAAGAAATTCAAGCTCGCCGCCAGCCAGACGATCAGCAAAAACACCCCGAAGCGCTTGATGACGTAGATTGCGTGCATCCCGAATCTACGGGCCGGGGCAGGGCGTCAGGGGAGCGCAAGCGCGAGGCTGTGCGAGGAAAATCCCGCGACCGTTTGCGCCGATTTCGGTGCTGTGTCGAACAACCCCAAATCGTCTTGACCGGGCTCCGTCCCGGCCATCCGCGTCTTGCGGCACCCGCAACAGAGCCGTGGATGCGCGGGTCAAGCCCGCGCAACACGATTTCACATCGCATCCTGCGATAGGGAAGCCGGCTTCGACTGAGCGACGCATTCGACGGCGAACCCTACGCCGGCCGGACGGTCCAAAGCACGATCGGGAACGTCAGGTGCCAGGACGCGTCGTTGATATAGGAATTGTCGGCAGTCGGCCAGCCCTGCCAATACGTCGTGTTCAACGGTATGCGGTGATAGTTTTGCACGAGCTGGATGTCGGGGAGATCGGGCAGCCAGATCTCCATCGCCGCACGGAACAGCTGCTTTAGCTTTGCCACGTCCTTTGGGTCGGTGACGTAGACCTCGTCGACGATCTTGTCGAAGTCGGGGTTCTTCCAGCGGCTGAAATTCACCGCATGCGCCCCCGGCACCGCGATGCTCTGGCTTTGGTAAAGGCGCAAGGTGTCGTAGGGCTCGCGAATGCTGCCGCCGTGACCGTAAATCGACCCGGCGAATTGGCCCTTCTGGAAGCGGTCGTTGAAATCGGGCGGCAGGCTCAAGCTCGCCGCGACCCCGTGGCGCCGCAGCATCTGGGACAGCACCGGTCCCATCGCCGAGCCCGAGGCGCCAAAACCGATGATGTCGAGGGTGAACGGCTTGCCGTCCGGCGTCTCCCACATGCCGTCGGTCTTTTTGAACCCCTTGGCCTGCAACAGGCCGTCGCCTTTTTTCGGGTTGAATTCGAGCGTGTTGTATGTCGCGAGGAGGTCCTTGACCGCGTCGAAATAGGGCAGCAGCGGCTTGTAGGGCGGCATCGGCAGCGCGGAGACGGTGTCGGCCCCGAGATAGCCGACCTCGATAACCTGGTTGCGGTCGATGTAGTGGCTGAGCGCCCAGCGCACGTCCTTGTCGTCGAACGGTTTGACCTCGTTGTTGACGTAAAGCGAGATCGGCCACCAGTCGACATAGCCCCAGGGCGGCTTTTGCCCGGAATAGGAGGTGATCTTGGGGTTCTGCCGGATCACCGTCGGGAAGGTGGCGGGCTGCAAGGGCCCGCCGAAATCCGAGTGATTGGTGATCTGGGCCTGCGCCGTGTTCTGCTCGTCCACCGCCGGCAGCCAGATGTTGCGCGCGACCTGCGGCATCGGCGCGAGCTTCTGGTCGGCCGCCCACCAGCTGGCCCGGCGCTCGAACACCTTCTGCTGCAACGAGGATTGCGCGACCCGCCACGGCCCGGTTGTGACCGGCCAGCCCTTCGCGGTGTCGAAATGCTTGAAGGTGGTCCAGTCCTGGCCCTGGAACACATGCTTCGGCACGATGTAGATGCCGATGTCGTACTTGTAGGTGGCGAAAAAGAAAAACCGCGGCGACGGGATCTTGAACTTCAGCACCACGGTGGTCGGGTCGGTCGCCGTCGCCTGGTCGAGCGCCTGGCTCACGTCAACGCCCCATTTCACCTTGGGACCAAGGTCGCGCAAGGTGTTCATCGTATAGGCCACGTCCTCCGCGCTGAACGGCGTGCCGTCGCTCCACTTGACGCCGGGGCGGGTCTTGATCGTGAGCTCTTTGAAATTTGGGGCGAACTGATAGCTTTCCGCCAGCCACATGTACCATTTGTCGGCAAAGGCGCTGTAATAGGCGAGCGGCTCGTAGATCAGGTTCGGGCCGTTCTGGTGGTTGGCGCCGATCGCGTACGGGTTCCACAGCTCGTAATCGACCCAGCGGCCGTCGCGGCTGTTGATGCCGATCAGGATTATCGTGCGGTCGCGCGCATCGGCGGCGGGCTGGGCGCCGGCGACCCCCGCCGGCAGCATCGCCGCGGCGGCGACTCCGATCCCGCCGCGGATCACCGCGCGGCGGGACGTGCTCCACAGCGTCGTCGCGTCTGCCATAACCGTCTCCCTCCCTGCCCTTTAGCCTCGTCGCCCGGACGGCGCCGGATCGCGGCGAGTCTCAGCGCGCCGGGATGGCTGCTGTCAAGCGGCGCCCCGCCAGCCGACGGCAATTTCCGCTAACCGATCTCCGGGTCGGTTGTGCTGGCCTCGGTTGGCCGAGCGTGGCAAGCTCGCCCTCTTATCGAACGGACGGGAACCGGCCATGAAAATCGAGCGCATAGACCACCTGAACCTGACCGTCGCCGACATCGACCGCAGCGTCGAGTTCTACCGCCGGGTGCTCGGCATGGAGATCGAGAGCATGGGCGAAGGCCGCGCTGCCCTGCATTTCGGCCAGCAGAAGATCCATCTCGACCTCGCGGGCGGCGCCATGGCGGCCGGTGGCGAAAAGCGCATGCCGGCGCATATCTGCTTTATCACCGAGGCGCCGATGGGCGAGGTCATGAGTCATCTCGAAACCTGCGGCGTGCCGGTGCGGATGCAGGGTCCGCGCGCCGGGGCGATCGGCACGATCCAGTCGGTCTATATCGACGACCCCGACCAGAACTCGGTCGAAATCTCGACATATTGAGCAGCGTTTGCGGCCAGCGGGCCGCGATCTAGCGCCGTCGTTCCGGCGATCTCGGCCGACCGGCGAAGGTTCTCGACCGGCTTCTTTGCCGCGGCGGCGCTTGGGGCGAGATTTCGCGGCGGCGGCGAGTTGCTTGGCGCGCCGCGTCGGCGGCGGACCGTGCGCCGGCTGACGACGACATTGCTCGTGTTTGCCGCGGCGTCGCTGCCGACGACGTGGGTGCTCGCGCAGCCCATTCCCGGCGGCCAGGGCTGGCTCCTGACGCCCGCGCCGCCGGGCCGACCTCACCCACCGCAAAGGGTCGGCAGGCTCGACATCGCGCTGACCGATTGCTACCGGAAAGCGATCGCCACCGGGCAATTCTTTCTCGGTGACGTGACCTATGTCCTCGGGCGCTGCGAGCAGCCGTACCAGGCGTGGCTGAAGGGGTGCGAACGACGGGAAGGGCGCGGCGCCCCGATCTGTCTGCTCGGCCCGGAGCAGGCGGTCGGAGACGCTTTGCGCGACGCATGGGCGCATCGCAACAACCTGCAAGGCTGGCTCGCCTCGCTGCCGCCGTTGCCGGATCGTTAAACCTAATCGCGAATTCGTTGGCCGCCGATTGCACTAAAGCTTCCGGAAGGGCAATCCGGCGATCGATTTGCGCCGACCACGCTCTTCCCACTTCGGCGAATGCGCCCTATTCCTGCGCGGAGACGCGCATCAAGGGAGGAGAGCGTGGCCATTCCGTCCGAACAGCCGGCTGCGGCCGCCCGCGGCAGCGACATCGACCGGCCGGCGCCGAGCGCGCCGTCGAACCGGGTGTGGGGCAGCGACGCGATCGCCGCGGCGATCCGCGAGCTCGACATCCCCTATGTCGCGCTTAATCCGGGATCGAGCTATCGCGGTCTGCACGACAGCCTCGTCAACCATCTCGGCAATTCCCGGCCGCGCATGCTGTTGTGCCTGCACGAGGAGAGTGCCGTGGCATTGGCCCACGGCTGGGCCAAGGTCACCGGTCGCCCGATGCTGGCCATCGTCCACGCGAATGTCGGGCTGATGCACGCGACGATGGCGATCTTCAACGCGTGGTGCGACCGGGCACCGGTCATCGTGCTCGGCGCCACCGGCGCTCTCGATGCGACGCGGCGGCGGCCGTGGATCGAATGGATCCACACCGCGCGCGACCAAGGGGCGCTGATCCGCAACTTCACGAAATGGGACGACCAGCCCTCCTCCATCGGCGCCGCGCAGGAGGCGGTGCTGCGCGCGAACCTGATCGCGCAGACGGCCCCGCGCGGGCCGGTCTACCTGAATTTCGACTTGGCATTGCAGGAGGACGAGATCGACACGGTGCCGGCGATGCCCGACATCGCGCGCTTCGCCCCGCCGGCTTCCCCCGAGCCCGGTGGCGCGCTGATCCGCCAGGCGGCGGAATTGCTCGCGCGGGCCGAGCGGCCGGTGATCCTGATGGGCCGCGGCTCCCGCGATCCGGAGGCTTGGGAGCGCCGGGTGGCGCTCGCCGAGGCGATCGGCGCCAGGGTCCTGACCGACCGCAAAACCGGGGCCGTCTTCCCGACCGATCATCCACTTTATGCCGCCGGCGGGGAAGGCGCGGAGCTTCTCGCCGGGGCCGACCTGATCCTGAGCCTCGATTGGGTCGACCTCGCTGGAACCTTGAAGACCGCCTGCCGCGGGCGGCCGCCGGCCGCGAAGGTGATCCAGATCTCCGTCGACCAATACGTCCACAACGGCTGGAGCATGGATTATCAGGGCCTGCCGCCGGCCGATCTCTACCTGTTGGCCGAACCCGACGCCGCGGTGCCGCCGCTCTTGGCGGCCGTAAAGGAATTGCGCCCGAGCCGGCCGGCCTTGCCCCAGCTGGGCCCGCGGCGTGCACCGCCGCCGCTGTCGGCGCTCGACGCCGCCGGGATCATCGAGGTGCCGATGCTGGCGACGGCGCTGCGGAAGGCTGTGGGCGAGGCCCCGGTGTCGATGATCCGGCTGCCGCTCTCGTGGGGCGAGCATATGTGGGATTTTCGCCAGCCCCTCGATTTTCTCGGGACCGACGGCGGCGGCGGCATCGGCTCGGGGCCGGGAATGGCGGTCGGCGCCGCATTGGCGCTGCGCGACGGCGGCAGCGGCCGGCTGCCGGTCGCGATACTCGGCGACGGCGATTTCCTGATGGGGGTGACGGCGTTGTGGACGGCGGTGCACAATGCGATCCCGCTGCTCGTTGTGATCGCCAACAACCGCTCGTTCTTCAACGACGAGCTGCATCAGGAGCGGGTCGCCCGCGACCGCGGCCGGCCGGTCGAGAACCGTTGGATCGGGCAGTCGATCCGCGACCCGGACATCGACCTCGCGACCCTCGCGCGCGGCCAGGGCTGCATCGGCATCGGCCCGGTCGAGGACCCGAGGAAGCTCGTCGCGGCAATCGCCGAGGGCGTCGCCACTGTGCGCGCCGGCGAGGTCTGCGTCGTCGATGTCCGCGTCGCGGTCGGCTATGATCCGGGCGGTGCGGCCGGGATCATGCAGCGCGCGCCCTGAGGCGCCCGCCGGGCCGGTTGGCGCGCCGATGCGCCGGCCACGGACCGGGGAGGGAGAGCCATGCCGTCGATGTTCAACGCCCGCGACGCCGCCAACTACGAACGGCTGATGGGCCGCTGGAGCCGGCGGTTGGCGCCGGTCTTTATCGCCCATGCCGGCGTCGCCGACGGCGAGAATATCATCGAGGTCGGCTGCGGCACCGGCAGCCTGACCTTTGCGCTGCCCGAAGCGGCGAACATCGCCGGCCTGACCGCGATCGACCATTCCGAGATTTATCTCGCGGCGGCTCAGGCGAAAAACCGCGACCCGCGCATCCATATCGAGCATGGCGACGGCAGCGCGCTTCGCTTTGCCGATGCAAGCTTCGACCGGGCGGTGTCGATGCTGGTGCTGCCCTCGGTGTTGCCGCGGCCGGAGCAGGCGGTCGCCGAGATGCGCCGGGTGACGCGCCCCGGCGGAGTCGTCTGCGCCGCCTTTTGGGATTCGCCGGGCGGTGCCGCCGCCAGCCGAATGTTCTGGGACACCGCCGCGGCGCTCGACGAAGCCGCCGCCGCGGCCCGCGACCGCACCATGGGGCGGCCGATCTACGCGCCGGGCGCCTTGCCGCGGATCTGGGCCGCGGCGGGCTTGACCGAGATCGACGAGCGCTCGCTGACGATCCGCATGGATTTTGCGGATTTCGTCGATTACTGGGATCCCTACGCGAGCGGTGAAGGCATGCTCGGCGATTATGTCGCGAGCCTAGACAACGACCGCCGCGACCGGCTCGAACGGCACCTGCGCTCGGCCTATCTGTGCGGCCGCCCCGACGGCGCGCGCTCGTTTGTCGCCGTCGCGCTTTCCTGCCGCGGCGTCGTGCCGCGCGCCTGACGCGGGCGCGCGGCGTCCGTCTCGCTAAGGCTCAGGCGCGGGTGTAGCGGCACGCGACGATGCGCAAATGGTCGCGGAAATGCGGGCGCATGCGCTCCGTCCACGATGTGTTGGCGGCGTCTTTCCACGCCGCCGACGCCTGCACCTCGGGGCTGGCGAGATGATAAAGCGCGACATAGCGCCGATCGGCGCCGGTGCCGCGATAGCGCCGCGCCGACAACGTGCCGGGCACCGCCGCCAGCGCCGGGACGTGCTCGGTATTGTACCATTCGTTGAATTCGGCTTCGTGTTCGGGCGCGACACTCATCGCGTTAACGAGGAGCCCGCCTGCCCCTTCGGGTGCGGCGGCATCTCCCGGCAGGATCTGCTCGCCCTCGTAGCGCATCAGCCGGTTCACCCGCGCCGTCACTCGTTTTGACCAGACCGACAGATTTTCGCCGCCGATCGCGCGGTAGCCCGGGCTTTGCAGCACCGCCACATCGTCGAGATCGTAGGTCGCGAGCGAAACCTTCGGGTTGGCCGCGCCGATCCAGCGCTCGCAGGCGCCAAATCCGCGCACTCCCCGTCGCTCGGGAATATGCTCGAGGTCATACCAATCGTGAAATTCGTCGGCGGCGACATTGGTGAAATCCATCGCTGCCAGCAGAATGCCTTTGGCCAGTTTGAACTCCATCGGGTTTGGCGTACGGCTGTCCGGTTCAGGTCTGCATTCAACTTAACCAGGTATTAACCGGGCTAACACCTCTCATCGTCGTCATGGCCGGATTTGTTCCGGCCATCCACGTACCCCGATTGAGGTCGAGAAGGGCGTGGATCACCGGGACGAGCCCGGTGATGACAACCCAGAGTAGGCTCGTTGAACTACCTTGCAATCGTTTTTGGCAGCCGTGAGTTTGGCGTAAGTATCGCGAAGCCCGAGCTTGGTTGCCAGGGCCTCTTGCCGGCGCGCGCGACCCCGCAGCCTGCCCGCCGCTGGCGCCGGCCAAAACACCTTAACTAAGATATTCGATGGCGGTTTTTGCGATTATCAGATAGTTTGACAGTACTTGCGTCGCTCGTGTCACGTTGTCGACGCTTTCCGCCGCGATTTTGTTGATGATGACTCGATTGATTGAGCGCGCCCGCACTCCGTGGGAGGCGCGTTTGAGGATGATTGCCGGCGCGTCGGTTTTTGTCGCCGCTGCGGTGTTGGGGACAGCAGCCTTTGCGCAGGCGCCGCCGGCGCACCCGCATCTCGACTTCTTCCTGCATGTGCTGGGTCACCAGGCGAGCGCGGCGGTCGGCGGCGCCCCGGCACCGGTCTCGCAGGCGAAATTCGAGCAGGTGCTGCGCATCCTCCCGCCGACCGGGGTCGAACACGGCAGCGGGCCGGCGCTGTCCAGCCCTTCTCCGGGGGGTGCCGCGCCGCCGCAGGATCCCTCGGTCTACGGCTTTTGCTATGAGGCGTGCCGGACCGACCGCGCCGTGGGCAGCTGCGGCAAGCCCGCGCCCGGCGAGGCCGGGCCGCCCCAGCGGCTGTGCGACCCGATCGAGGACACCGCCACCCTGCGGGCGATTATCGGGCCGCCGCTCGGCACCGGGGCGAGCCCGTTTGTCGACGACAACAAGGGGCCCGACGGCGCGCAGCCCGCCGGCTACACCTTTTTCGGACAATTTATCGACCACGACGTGACCCGGACGACGACCGCGCTGTCGGCGGTGGGCGCTCTCGACGAGGCGGCGCAAAGCGACCCCGCGGTCCGCACGACGCTGGCCGCGGCCGGCATCACGCCAGCCCTGCTGCGTCAGGCGGTCGCCGATGCGGCGGTCCCCGGCTCGGCGCTGAGCGCCAACACCGCCAAGCTCGATCTCGACAGCGTCTACGGCGCCGCCAACTTTGCCGCGCTGACCGGCATCGGCGCGCCATGGTTCGAGCAGCAAAATGGCGTCTACACCGGCCGCTTCGCGATGCACGAGGTCGCGGCGCCGAGCGCTGGCGGCGCCGCCAGGGTCATCGACGGCTTCGATTACGAACGCACCGCCGCCGGGGCGGCGGAGATCCCCGATCCGCGCAACAGCGAGCACAAGATGCTCTCGCAACTGCAGAACCTCTTCGAGCTGGCGCACAACGACTGCGTCGAGCGCGCGCTCGCGGGCAGCGCCGCACCAAGCCAGCCGCAGGTCGGCGCCGCGTTCGACGACTGCCACCGCAAGGTGGTGTGGACGTATGAGACGATCGTCGCGACCGATTTTTTGCCGCGCATCTCGGCCGAGGCGGCATTGGAGCGGGTGGCGCCGGGCGCGCTGCACGCTTATGTCCGCGGCGCCGCCCCGACCGCGACCTTGCCAACGCCCGCCGGCATCCGCACTTTTCTCTACAGCTGCACGCCCGGCCTCGGCGACGACGCCGTGATCCGCATCCCGCACGAATTCGCGGTGGCGGCCTTCCGCCTCGGTCATTCGCTGGTGCGCGACGATTATTTGCTGCACGATCTGGTTCGTGATTCCGACGGGAATGTGCTGACGGGTCAGCCGCGCCCGATCTTCGCCTCAGCCGGGCAGGCTGAAACCGTTGGGCTTGTCGGCGACAATCCGCTGCAGCCCGGCGACGTGATCGACTGGAGCTATTTCTTCGATTTCGGTGGCGCGACCGCGCAGGCGACCCGGCCGCTCGACACGTTGATATCGGACAAGCTGTTCTCGCTGCCGGTCGCGGCTCTGCCGCCGGGGCCGGCGTCGGACGGCAAGGACACGCCGTCCGAGCGCAACCTGGCGCGCCGCAACCTGCTGCGCGCCTCGGAGCCGAATTCGGTGCTGACCGGGTCGGTCGGGCTCGCGACCGGCGAGGAGGCCGAGCGTTATGCCCAGCGGCGCATCCCCGGCCTCCACGATTCGACGGCAGAGGTCAACACCTTGCTGGCCGCGCGGCTGGCGAGCGCCGGGTTCAAGCCGGACGCCCTGGGCAAGCTGACGCCGCTGTGGCTCTTTGTGCTTGCCGAAGCCGAAGCGACGCAGCACAGCCAGCGTCTCGGCGAACTGGGCAGCCACATCGTCGACGAATTCCTGCTCGGGTCGCTGCACTGCGACCTTGGCTCGGTCCTTTATGCGTCGCCGGCCGACCTGCAAGGCTGGGGCCCGACCGCGGCTATCGCGCAGAACCGGCGCTATTCGATGCCGGGGCTGATCGCCTATCTGCAGGCGAACGCCGTGGTCGGGGGCCAGCCGATCCGGCTGTCCGGGCGGTAGCGGACGCGCGGTTTGCGCTGCAGGCGCCCCGCGCGTTTGACGCAGATCCGAGGGAAGAGCGTGGTTGACGCCGGCCGGCTGTTGATTGCCGCGAAAATCGAGGCCTGAGGCTGTTTCACGCGGCGCCGCCGCGCTATTCTGGCCCCAACGATAACGGAGGGGCGCCGATGGCGAGGATCCGCTTCGCGGCTAGGCTGTCGCTGCACTGTGCCGTCAATGACGACCCGAGGCCATGGCAGACGCCACGGTGGGGGATGATGATACTGCACGGCGCCGCGCGCAAAGGCACATCCGGGAACCGTTGTGGCCCGGCGATCGCCGACAACCGCCGCGTCTATCGGCAGTAGCAAACCCCCGGCGAGCAGAACGGAGCGACCGCGATGGCGCGCCTGCCCTATCTCGACAAATCCGACCTTCTGCCGGAGCACCAGGATCTGCTGGCGCGCAACATCAACCTGTATCGGCTGCTGGCGCACAGCCCGCGCGCCGCACGCAGCCTCAATACCCTCGCGCGCTACATCCGCGACGGCAGCCGGCTCGACCCGCGACTTCGGCAAATGGCGATCCTGCAGGTCGGGTACGTGACTCGCGCGGCTTATGAGTATTCGCACCACATCCGGATCAGCCGCGACTTCGAGGTCTCGGATGACGACATTCGCGCAATTGCCGACGAAACCGTCGGCCGGCCCACCACGCTCGATCCGTTGGCGAAGGCGGTGCTGCGCGCGGCGCGTGACATGACGCGCGACCTGGCCATTTCTGACGAGACATTTGCCGCGCTGCGTCAGGGTCTCGACGAGGAACGCCTCACCGACCTCCTGATCACGATCGCGTACTACAACGGCCTGGTGCGTCTTATGGGGGCGCTGCAGATTGACGTCGAGGACGAATACCTCGCCTACCTCGACGAATTTCCGCTGCCGGAGAGATGAGCGTTCTCGGGCAGCCGCCGGTCACCCGCTCGCCAGCGCGCGGGCGAGCTGACTCACTGCCTCCTGATGCTTCTCGTTGCGGATCTCGGCGAAGTTGCGCGCGATCTCGAGCAGCATCCGCTGGTGCGGCGTGATCTGGCGCGGGCCTTCCTGGCCGATGCCCTCGTAGAAATAGCTTATCGGCGCACTCAGCGCGCGAGCAATCTCGAACAGCCGTCCGGCCGAAACGCGATTGATGCCGCGCTCGTATTTGTGCGCCTGCTGGTAGGTGACCCCGATCATCTCGGCCAGCTGCTGCTGGGTCAACCCGAGCATGATCCGCCGCTCGCGAATGCGCCCGCCTACGTGATCGTCGATGGTGGCGGTCGACCGCCCTCTCTTTGGCTTTGCCATGCCTTCACCCATTTCAATCTGCTCAAACGCTGATGGTGGCCTGGGCCGCCTTTATCAACACGATGGTACCCCGGTTAATTCCCGCGGGGTGACGCGACGACCCCAGATCGACCATCGGACGAACCCCGATCTCGACAAACATCAACGAGAACGGCAGTTCGAGCCTGCGATAATCTCCGAAGTGGTATTCGCGCAGCCGGACGACAAGGGTGGGGCAGGAATCGCCGATTGGGGCGGATCGTCACGTTGCTCATGGCGGGCGGGCGAACGCGGCGCGGGAAAGCAACTGGGGAGCGACGGCGTGAACGCAGCGGGCCGGGACAGCGACACGGCGACATCAGACCGACAACGCGGGCTGCTGCTCGCGATGCTGCTGGCCGGACTTGCGGGCATGGTGGACGCGATCGGCTTTATCCGCCTCCAGCACCTGTTCGTTTCCTATATGAGCGGCAACAGCACGCAATTTGCCGTCGCGGTCGGCCGTGGCCGCTTCGGTGAAGCCGCTCCCATTCTGGTCCTGATCGCGCTGTTCGTTCTCGGCGCCGCCGGCGGCCAGCTGATCGCCCACATCACCGGACGCCGGCATCTGACCGCGGTGCTCGCGGTCGTGGGGGCGTTGCTTGCAGCCGCGGCCGTGCTCGACACCGCTCCTGTCCCGATGGTGCTGGCGATGGGTGCCTTGAATGCGGCGATGCATCGCGCCGGCCACCTTTCTGTCAGCCTGACATTTGTGACCGGGACGTTGGTCAGGTTCGGCCAAGGCCTCGGCGACCTGATCGCCGGCCGCGCCGAGGGCTGGGGCTGGGTTGAGCAGGCGTTGCCGTGGCTGGGTCTGGTCGCGGGCGCGATCGCGGCCGGCGCCGTGTACATCCGAATAGGGTCGGCGGTCGCCTGGATGCCGGTCGCCGCGAGCGGCGCCCTCTTCGCGTGGTCGCTCGCTATTCCGGCGCCGGAGTAATCGCCGACGCGAGGCAAGCGGCGAGCTGCGCGCGCAATCGCGTCGCGTCGAGCTGTCGGCCGATCAGCACCAGGCGATTCGGCCCGCTCAGCTCGGGGGGCGCTTCGTCCAGCGTAAAGCGCCGGCCGACCAGGTGAAACAGATGGCGCCGAGCGCTGCCCGCGACCGACAACACACCCTTTGCGCGAAACACGTTTGCCGGCAGCCCCTCGAGAAACGCCTGGAACCGTCCCGGCGAAAACGCCTCGTCGGCGGCAAACGACACCGCCTCGAAGCCGTCGGCCGCGATGTGGCCGTGGCCGTGTTCAGGAAGCTCGCGGCCGCCGAGGGAACCGGTCCCGACGATCAGCGGCAATGGGATGCGGGCGCGAACGGTTCGGGCGACGCGGACGCCCTCGGCAATCGCGCGGATTTTCAGTTCGACCGCGTCCGCCTGTTCCGGCGGCACGATGTCGCATTTGTTCAACAATACAAAATCGGCGTAGCGCAGCTGGTTCAGCGCCGCCTTGCTGTCGAACAGGTCGAGGCTGAAGCTTTCCGCGTCGGCGAGCGCCACGATCGCGTCGACCCGCACCGCGTCGCGGAATTCGGTGCGCAGAAAGGTCAGGACGATCGGCAGCGGGTCGGCGAGGCCGGTCGTCTCGACGATCAGGCAGTCAACCCGCGGCTTGCGCTGCAGCACGCGAAAGACCGCGTCGACGAGGTCGTTGTTGATCGAGCAGCAGATGCACCCGTTGGCGAGCTCGACCATGCCGTCGCCGGCGCCGACGATCAGGTCGCCGTCGATCGCGATGTCGCCGATCTCGTTGACCATGACCGCGATCTTGAGCCCGGTCCGTTGCGCGAGGACATGGTTGACGAAGGTCGTCTTGCCGCTGCCGAGAAACCCGGTGACGATCGTGACCGGCAGCCGGCGCTCGTCGGCCTCGCGCGCCACCGGCGGGGGGTCAGGCGGCAAAGGTGTACGTCGTGCCGACCGCCGACTGGCTGACGGCGTCGCCAAACGCGTTGGCCAGCGCGTGGAGCGCGCGCCAGCCGGTGCAATGGCCGGTGATGATGTGCGGGATCGCAAACGGCCGCAGCCCTTCGACCGTTTGGGGGATGATCGTCTCCATGACGCCGCCCAGATGCAGGCCGCCCATCACGCAATGGATCGGAACGTCTGGAAACAACCGGCGCACCTCGGTGCAGACATTGACGATGCCGGCGTGCGAGCACGAGCTGAGCACGACAAGCCCCAGGCCGCGGACCTGCGCGACCAGCATGCGCTCGTCGAGCAGCAGCGGGTCGGGCTGCCAGGGTGCGTCGGGTCCCGTGCGGCTCAGATGGTCGGTGCGGCCCTTTTCAAAACCGCTCAGCCGCGGGATTTCGCCGCTGTAGTAGAAATGCGCGTCGAGCAGCAGCCGCTCTGCCGCGTCGTTGACGACCGCCGCTCCCAGGGCCGTCATCTCGGCCGGGGAGGGGACCTTAGCCGCCGGCACGACCGTGCCGCTGCCGAGCCGGATGGCGCGTTCGTTGAACATGCCGGGGTTGACATGGACCGCGGTCTTGCCGCCCTGCTCGCGGATCGCGTCCAACGTCGCCGGCAGCGCGGCCATGTGGTCCCAGTGGCCGTGGCTGACGACGATCGCTTCGACCTCGCCCAGCCCGATCCCGAGATTGGCGCAATTGCGCACAAAAATGGACCCCTCCGGGCCGGTGTCGAACAGCATCGTGTGGCGGACGCCCGCGGTGGCGGACACGAGCCGGCAGCCGAAGCCGAGGTTGGCGCATAGGAGCGCCTCGCCCGACAAGGCCTTGGCGCCGGCGCGAACGATGTTGGCGAATTCCGAGACCGCGAACAGCGTCTTGCTGACGTAAGTGTCGCTGACGTCGTCGGTGACGACATCGACCATCAGCGAATCGATGGGCGTCAGTGAGCGGTGTGCATCGGTCATCTCTGCGCTCTCGGCGGCGTAACTTGCCTAAGGATATCACCGTTCCGCCGCAGCGGGCCCTGATCTCGTCGGCTCAAAATACCCCCTTCCCAAGCGCCGGGGCGCCCGGCTCGGCGGGCGTTTGACGCTTTTCTGACCGCATCGCTGCGACGATCGCTCCGAATGGCGCGGAGGGGTAAGTGATGAAACGGTTTTGCTTTCTGCTAATGACCGCGGTGTCCCTGTCGGCTTGCGGCCTTGCCGTCAGAATGGAGGCCCGCGACGAGATGAACGGGTCGAAGGCCGCCTACAAATCGTGCCTGGCGGAAAACCCGAAGAACATATCGGCGTGCGAGGCATTGCGGCTGGCTTACGAGGCCGACCTGAAGGCGTTCCAAGCAACCGCCGGCGGCGCGAGCGCCAGCCGCGACCTGTACGACCCGTAACCCCGGCATTCCGGCACGACGTTTTCGCCGTCGCCGCCCTTGCCCGCGGCGTGCTGTGGCGGCAAGCTGACAGATCATTTTGTTCGACGAGGACGGCATGACCAAGGCGGCCGGTCCCGCGGGGCTGTCGCGCGGGCTCACCAATTACGGCGACCCTGACTTCGCGCTCTATCTGCGGCGTTCGTTCGCCCGCTCGATGGGCTATTCGACCGACATGCTGGCGCGGCCGGTGATCGGCATTGCCGACACGCGTTCCGGCTACAACAATTGCCACCGCCACTTCCCCGAGCTGGTCGAGGCGGTCAAGCGCGGCGTCTTGGCCGCGGGCGGGTTGCCGCTGACGTTTCCGACGATTTCGTTGGGCGAAGTGTTCCTCAGCCCGACCAGCCTGATGTTCCGCAACCTGATGGCGATCGACACCGAGGAGATGATCCGCGCCCAGCCGATGGACGCGGTGGTGTTGGTCGGCGGCTGCGACAAGACCGTGCCGGCGCAATTGATGGGTGCGATTTCGGCGAACCGCCCGGCAATCCAACTCGTCGCCGGGCCGATGATGACCTCGCGCTGGCATGGCGAGCGGCTCGGCGCCTGCACCGATTGCCGCCGCTTTTGGGCGAGGTACCGCGCCGGCGAGATCGGCGCCGCCGAAATTCACGAAGTCGAGGGCAACCTCGCCACCACCGCCGGCACCTGTGCGGTAATGGGGACCGCAAGCACGATGGCCTCGATCGCCGAGGCGCTGGGCATGATCCTCCCCGGCACCGCGGCGATCCCGGCCGTCCATGCCGACCGGCTGCGCGCCGGCGAGGCGACCGGCCATGCCGCGATGCAGCTCGCCCGCAGCGGGCTGACGCCCGACCGTATCGTCACCGCGCCCGCGGTCGAGAACGCCTTGCGTGTGCTGATGGCGATCGGCGGGTCGACCAACGCCGTCTTGCATTTGACGGCGATCGCGGGGCGCGCCGGGGTCGAGATCGACCTGCGTCATCTGAACGAGATCAGCGACACGACCCCAGTGCTCGTCGACCTGAAGCCGACCGGCCCGCATTACATGGAAGATTTGTTCGCGGCGGGCGGCATCGGCGCGGTGCTCCGCGAATTGCAGCCGCTGTTGGATGTCGACTGCCTGACCGTGTCGGGCGACACCCTGGCCGAGCGCCTCGCGGCGCCGGCGGGGCCGGTCGACCGATCCGTTGTCAAGCCGCTCGCCGACCCGTTGCAGCCGGTCGGCGGGCTCGTGGCACTCTTTGGCTCGTTGGCGCCAAAGGGGGCGATCTTCAAGCGTTCGGCCGCCGACCCCAAGCTGTTCGAAAGGGAGGGGCGCGCGGTGGTCTTCACCTCGCTCGAAGATCTGTCGGCGCGCATCGACGACCCGGCGCTCGACGTGACCCCCGACGACTTCCTGGTGTTGCAGAACGCCGGGCCGCTCTCGGCCTCGGGCATGCCGGAGGCCGGCTATCTGCCGATCCCGCAAAAGCTCGCGCGCGCCGGGATCAAGGACATGGTGCGGATTTCCGACGCGCGAATGAGCGGCACTGCCTATGGCTCGATTGTATTGCACGTCACCCCGGACGCCGCGTCCGGCGGCCCGCTCGCCAAGGTCAAGAACGGCGACCGTATCCGCCTCTCGGTCAAGGAGCGCCGCATCGACCTCCTCGTCCCGCCCGACGAGCTCGCCCGCCGCCCCGCCGCCCCGCCGCCCATCCCCGAGCGCGGCTACGCCCGCCTCTACCGCCACGAGATCCTGCAAGCCGACAAGGGCTGCGACTTCAATTTTCTGCGCCAACACCCGCTCCCGGACCTGGCGCGGGGGTGACGCTTTTCGCGCCAATCGGTCAGCGCGAGCAAAACGAAGAGACGCCCCAATTGCACAATATTTTTGCTGAGGGCGCTGCGATCTGCGACGGAAAACGAATTGCGCCGTATTTTCCCACAGGTGGATGGCACGCATAAGGCTGTCAGCGAGGTGCCCAAGCAAGTAGAAGCAGAACTCCAAAATATGTCGAGAGGTGATGTGGGAGAGATTTATTAACGATGAGGCTACGTCTGGTCGAGACCTTGAGAGTATAGCGATCTATAGGTTTTGAGTTCCGCGTGGAGCTGTGCGTAATTTTTCGAATCGTGCGATGCTGGTGGACAAGTTGTCAGCACTTATGCGACATGGCCGTTTAGGCGCCGGATCAGAATGTCATCTTTCGGCCCGGCAGCCGGTTGGTGGGACGTATAGCTCGTCGCCCACCGCGATTTCGCCGTGGGACAGCACCTCGGCGTAGATGCCCATGTTGATGTGGCCGAAATTGCGGTCGAGCGCGGCGGGGATGTCGAGGTCGCGTTCGGCGGTCACGGGGTTGACCTGGGTTGCGGCGCACCGGGTGATCGGCGAGACGACGCGCAGCCGCGCCGCCCCAAGCGCGATCTCGGCGCCGATCCAGTCGTGCTCGCGCCACGGCGCTTCCCCGTCGAAATAGACGTTCGCCCGAAAGCGGATCGGGTCGATCGACGCCCCCATCGCGGTTTCGAGCGCCCTGATGCTGGCGAGGTTGATCAGCGAGACGTATTGGCCGCTCGTCGCGTTCGGCTTGCGGCGCGCGTCGGCAAAGGCGTGGCCCGGCGCCTCGACGACGCGCAACGGCCCGTCAACGGCCGACCCGAGGAACTGCGTGTAGAATTCGGCGACCGCACGACATCCCTCGGGCTCGGTCAACCGTCGACGCAACAATTCCCGGCCGTTTTCGGCGATCGTCAACAGACCGGTTTCGGGGTCGAAGCGGGTGTGCAACAGCGCCAGCTTTTCGTCGCGCATCAGCATGATGAATCTGATCTTCGGCAGCCATTTGGGGTTTTGCGGATCGAACAATGTCGAGCCGAGCGCAAGCGCGAACCGCCGGTCCTGCGGCAGGCATGCGCCCGGCGTCAGCGCCACGCGCCCGAGCGTATCGGCGCTGAGGCCCTTTACCGGGTAGCGGTAGATCGCGCTGATGGTCGTGGTCATGGTGGCCGCCCTGCTCTGCATCGGCCGAATATATAGCCGCACCTGGTCCGATTCTCGTTGAGGAACCGCATGCGGCTCACCGCGGGGCGCACGCCGTGGCCCGGCCGCGACGACTGCTTGATGCAGACGAGGTTACCGGCAAAGCTCCCATCGGGACCAGCGGAGCGAGGCGGCAGATGGCGGACTACATCCTGCGCGGCGGTGAGGTGATCGACGGCAGCGGGCGGGCGCGGTTTCGCGCCGACGTCGCGATCTCGGGCGACCGGATCGCCGAGGTCGGGGCGGTCGGCAAAACCGCTGGCGCGCATGAGATCGACGTATCGGGCAAAATCGTCGCACCCGGCTTTATCGACGTGCACACCCATGACGACCGCGCGCTCTTCGCCACGCCGGAAATGGCGGCGAAGGCGAGCCAAGGGGTGACCACCGTTGTCACCGGCAATTGCGGGATCAGCTTGGCGCCGCTGACGATCGATCGCGCGCCCCCGCCGCCGCTCGACCTGATCGGCGACGCCGCCGATTACCGCTACGGCCGGTTTGCCGATTATCTGGCGGCGCTCGACCATACCCCGGCGGCGGTCAACGCCGCCTGCCTTGTCGGGCATTCGACGTTGCGCGTCGGCTCGATGGCGGCGCTCGATCGCCCGGCCGAAGGATCCGAGATCGAGCGGATGCGCGAATTGTTGCAGGAGGCGCTCGACGCCGGTGCGGTCGGCCTGTCGAGCGGGCTCGCCTATGCCCCGGCCGAGCACGCGCCGCCCGCCGAGATTGAGGCGCTCGCGGCCTTGTTGCGGCCGGCGGGGGCGCTTTACACGACGCATATGCGCAACGAGGGCGAGCGCGTTCTCGACAGCCTGGAAGAGAGCTTTGCGGTTGGGCGCGCTGCCGGGGTGCCGGTCGTGATCTCGCACCACAAGACGATCGGCCGCGCCAATTTCGGCCGCACCGCCGCGACCCTGCCGGTCATCGCCGCGGCGATCGCCGAGCAGCCGGTCGGGCTCGACGCCTATCCCTATATCGCGTCGTCGACGGTGCTGAGCGCGGGCCAGGCCGAGCGCGCCTCGAAGGTGCTGGTGACCTGGTCGAAGAACGCGCCGGAGCAGGCCGGGCGTGACTTGTCGGCAATCGCCGCCGACTGGGGGGTTACGATCAAGGAGGCGGTCGACCGGCTCCAGCCGGCCGGCGGCATCTACTGGACGATGGACGAGCCCGACGTGCAGCGGGTGCTGAGCTTTGCGCACACGATGATCGGCTCGGACGGGCTGCCGCACGATTTTCACCCGCACCCGCGGCTGTGGGGGACGTTCCCGCGCGTCCTCGGCCATTATTGCCGCGAGCTCGGCCTCTTCGGACTCGAAGAGGCGGTGCGCAAGATGACCGGGCTGCCGGCGGCGCGCTTCGGGCTCGCCGGCCGCGGTCGGGTCGCCGCCGGCGCCTATGCCGACATCACGGTCTTCGACCCGGCGACCGTCATCGACCGCGCCACGTTCGAAAAGCCGACCACCCCGGCCGCCGGGATCGAGCACGTCTTTGTCAACGGCCGGCCGGTGTGGAGCGAGGGCAAGCCCGGCGGCGAGCGCCCTGGCCGCGCCCTGCGCCGGCAGCGCATGCAAGCGGCGGCGGTCTGACCGGAAAACGCTGGCCATCGGCAGCACCGGGCGCCGAGCGCTCGAGACAAACGAGGCAAGCGACATCGGCCCCGACCGTTGGCGGCCCGTTCGACGAGCTCGACGAGCACCTCCGGGACCACCTGCCCATTCGCCCGGTGGCGCCGGCCGCCAGCCGGCCCCATCCTTCTCGGCAGAAGGCTCGAGGAGAGAGGTCATGGCCGAAAACACCGAGAATTTGTTTGCCCAATTGTCCGCCGCCGCGGCGGCACGCGTCGCGACGGCGCGCCCGCTCGTCGCCGGCCTGCGGGTGCGCGGGCACGGGGGGCTGCGCACCGCCACGCTGTGGCGCAAGGATGTCGTCGTCGCCTCCGAGCAGAGTTTGCCGAGGGCCGAGGAAGCGGAAATCGTGCTGGCCGACGGCGCGACGTTTGCGGCGCGCATTGCCGGGCGCGACCCCGGCACCAACGTCGCGGTCTTGCGTTTCGACGGCGCCGCACAGCCCGCGTGGTCCGCCGCCGTGGCGCCTCAACCTGGAACGTTGGTGCTGGCGCTCGCCGCCGACGGGGCGGGCGGTGTCGCGGCTCGGCTCGGCGCGGTGCATTCGGTTGGCCCGGCCTGGCACAGCCGCGCCGGCGGCCGCATCGACCGGCGCATCGGGCTCGACCTCCGGCTCGGCCGCGGCGAGGAGGGCGGCCCTGTCGTCGACGCCGCCGGCGGGCTCCTCGGCATTTCGACCCTGGGGCCTCGGCGGCGGGTTCTGGTAATACCGACGGCGACGGTTGAGCGTGTCCTCGAACCGTTGCTGACGCTGGGCCGGATCGCGCGCGGCTGGCTCGGCGCGGCGGTGCAGCCGGTGATGGTGCCGGACGAGCTGCGAGAAACAGCCGGCCATGCGCAAGGGCTGATGATCCTCGGCGTGACCGGCGGCGGGCCGGTGGCGCAAGCGGGCGTGCTGCTGGGCGACATTCTGCTGGCGCTCGACGGCGCCGCGCTCGGCGGCGCCACCCGGTTGGCGGAGCTGTTGGGGCCGGAGGCGGTCGGGAAGCAGGTCGAGCTGAGGCTGATCCGGGCCGGTCAGGCGCAGTCGTTGAATGTCATCGTGGGCGAACGACCGCCCCGATGAAGGGAGGCGCCGCGGCGCCCGGCGTCCCGCCGCGGCTGCACGTCGCGGTTTCGGCTGCCGACCCCGCGATGGCGCGGCGGCTGGCGGAACTGGTTGCCGAGAGCGGCCACGAGGTTGTTGCCGCGACCGAGCCCGCCGACGCGATCGTCACCGACGGCTCGGCGGCGGCTGCAGCCGGCCCTCCGCTGGTGGCGCTCGGCGTCGAGGAGGGCGACTTCGCCGGGTTTCTCCCAAAGGATGCCGGCCCGGCGCAACTCGACGCGGCGCTGCGCGCAGTCGCCGCCGGGCTGACCGTGCGGCCGCCGCCCCTGCCGCCCGCCGGGTTCGCCGGGTTGCCGGACGAGCCCTCGCCGCCCTTGACCCCGCGCGAAATCGAGGTGCTCGCCGCAGTCGCCGACGGGCTCGGCAACAAGGCGGTGGCGCGGCGGCTCGGCATTTCGCCGCACACGGTCAAATTCCACATCGAATCCGTGTTTCGCAAGCTCGGCGCGGCGACCCGCGCCGAAGCGGTCGCCAAAGGGCTGCGGCGGCAGGTCGTCGAATTTTGACGAGCGTCGTCCGCCAGGTCGTTCACGTCCGTGCGCGAGCGGCGCCGCGTCACGCGCTGCCCGGCGATACGGGTCACCCGCCGCGCCAGCGTGCGATGCACTGGTCGGCCGCCTGGCCGGCGCGCCGGTCGATCTCGGCGTCGGTCAGGGTGCTGAGCGGATGGTCGATGACGACCGGGGAAAAATCGGGCATGCCGAGCGCCCGGCACTGCACCAGCGCTTCGTGCACAAACTCGGTGGTGACGACGACCGCCGTCGGGCGGCCCAGGGCTTCGAGACTGACGCCGTCATGCGTACAGCACGACGTGCATGAGCCTCAATCGCCGATCGCGGTCAGCACGATGTCGTTGGCGGCGGCGATGGTTTCGATCAGCGCCGGGTCGGCGTCCTTTGAGAAGCTTTCCTTGCGATAGTAGTTGACCGTGGCGAACCCCGCCTCGACGCCGAGCAGCTCCACCGTCTTGCGCAACAGCCGGTTGGCGTTCCACTTGGTGTTGTCCAGCACGCCGAGCCGCAGCCCCGCGAGGTCGCGCACCCGCGACGCCAACGACTGCATGTCCGCCTCGACCACGCCGCGCGGGTCGAAAACGAGCAGAAACTCGGGCTCCTTCATTGATCCGACCTCCTCACACTCAATGACGGTTCGCAACTGGAGCTGGCTCTCCCACTCAACTCCGCCTGCTATAAATAGCACGTGCCGTCGACGCAGACGGGCTCGCGGCGCGGCCCGCCGGGACTTTCGACGCTGCGCAAGACCGGCGCCGACATATGACCCCAGCCGGGGATGAAGGCCGAGAACCGGCCGGCCTCGCCGCCGACGACAAACAGGTGGATATGCTCGGGGTCGGGCACGACCGGGATACGCGAACCGGGCTCGCGCTTGTACCAGCGCGGCAGGTTGCGGTTGTAGACCTTGCCGTAGCGCTCGCCAAAGGTCAATTCGGAGAACAGGTTGTAAGCGTTCATGTGCAAATAGCTCTTCACGTCGTGGCGGGTCCAGCCCTGGGCCGCGATCGTGCGCGCATGCTCGGGGCCGATCACGACCGCGCAATGGCCGGACGACACCGCGTTGTTGTTGGCGATCGTGCTCATCGCCGAGCAGATGCTGTCGAGGATGCCCTGCGCGTCGTTGGCGACGTGGTTGGTGACGCTGTGCGGCGGCTCGGCGGCGAGGACGAACACCGTCGAGTCTTCGGCGGCGAACCCCTTTTCGACATGGTAGGGCGCCCACGGGCTGGCCCGTTCGTTTTCGGCGACGCAATAGGTGTATTTGCCGGGATGGCCCAACGTGCTCTTGTCGAGCTCGCCCGGCCGGCCGCCGCCCACGTTCAGCAGGATCAGGCGCAACGCGCGCCCGATCGTCGCGTTGGCGCGGTTGCCCGAGCCGAAGGCGTTGCAGTCGCCGTTCATGCCGACCGCACCGGCGATCGGTCCGTTGACGATCAGCAACGGTGCCGCCATATGCGTCGTCGCCTGCACGCCGTTTAGGTTGAACGCCTTGGCGGTCAACGCCAGCACCGCCGCGCGCACGACCGGGGCGTATTCGGGCTTGCAGCCGGCCATGACCATGTTGACCGCGAGCACCCCGCGGCTGAGGCTGCCGTGGCGCGGCGGCACCTTGCATTCGACGAAGCGCGGGTCGCCGCCGAGCGCCGCGACCACTTCGTCGACCCGCTCGGGGGTCGGGGGCACGACCGGCAGACCGTCGGTCCAGCCCTGCTCGAAATACCATTCGACGAGGTCGGTGCCGGGCGGCACGCGCAGGATGTCGGTTTTTGACGCCTCGGCGGGCTCCGCTGCGGCCTGCGGCATGGTTTCCTCCGGTTTCCTCCGACATAGGTCGACCCACGATAACACTTCGGCGCGGCTCAGCCCGCGATCGAGCTGCGCCCGATCCAAAGGCGGTTCAGCAGACGCGTCGCGACGGCCGGGTGCGCGCGGCCGGCGAGCCGGGCGCGGGCCTCGTGAGCGCGGCGGCAATGGTGCGCGCCGCATTGCCGACGGCGAGCACATCCGAGCCAAGCATCCGCTCGACATAGCCGGCGCATTCCGGCCAGCCTTGCGGTAGCGCCGCCTGCGGGATGCCGAAGAACCCCGCGAACAGCCGGAATTATTCGGCATAGTAGCGCTCGCGCTCCTCGGTCGAAAGCGGAGGCAGGGCGAGCTCAAAGGCGACGAGCGCGCTGTCCGCCAATGTGGCGACGACCCAGCACAGCGCGGCCACGTCGTTCGCCTGGTAGCGCGAGCCGGCCGCGAACGCCCCGGCACCTTCCTCGAGGACGCCGCCGACCGCCATATGGCGGTCGTAAAACCGCCGCGCGGTGGCGACCGTCGGTCGTGCCGAACACCATTGTAAAGACGAAGGCGAACGTGCGGTGAAACCGTCCCACCGGGTCGGCGAGGCTGCGCGAATGCTCGGCGATTGCCGCGGCCACCCAGGGGTGCGCCAGCTGCAGCAGCACGGCGCGGCCGGCGGCGAGGAACACCGCGGCTTCGCGGTCGACGCGCCAGACCAGCAGCCCGGCCCGAAGACCCCGCCCGGCCGGCCGGCCGCCGCGGCGCGCACCACCGCGAGCCCGCCTTCGAGATCGGCGTCGCCGACCGACGCGTGCGGCGCCACCCCCGCCTGCTCCTGAGCCAGGATCATGACCGCTCTTGCCGCAGTGGCGTTTGGTGCTCTGGCCTAGTTACGCCAAATCGCGGCAAGTCGGTTTACGGTGCGAGATGCAGCGCACCGTCGGCTGGTGGATTTCACATGTCCGCGATTTGTTCATCCCTATTTAACCTTTAGATAAGTAGAGTCGGGTCCTTGGTGAACGCGTGTCCGAGGTTTTGCATTTGTTGGCGCGAGGGCTACAGTGAAACGGCTCACGATGATGGTCACGCCCGATGGGCAATGGGTGATCGAGGATAGCCCGGACTTTCTCGTTGCCCTGGGCGACGCAAACCCAGACTACGACAGTACCGCATTCGCGGTGAAGAATCTCGGTTTTGTCAAGTTCCAGATCCTCGACAATTCGATAATCGAGATCGAGTTGCATCCGCGGAACGTCGAGTTGCCCGCGCTGCTCGCCGTGCAACAGCAGCTGTTGTCCTCACAAGTCAAGTTGTTTCGGATCCGGTATTTCGATACTTCATGGCGCTCAGAAATTACATCGTCGGCCGAGCAGGCAATCTCCCGGTTATCCGCCCTGTGCCCGTCACCGGCGCCGTCGAACTCGACCGAAAGATTTCTCGTCGAGGCGCGAGATTACTCGATCTTGTTCGGCAAAGAGAGCAGTTGGCTGAGTCCAATGCTTCGCAAATGGCGGATGTCCTTTGGCGAGTTTGATCCCAGTGTTATTTCCTTTGCGATCGAGCATCAGCTGCTGTCGCGGATAATGATCTTCGGGGTCAAACCGCGCAGGACGGATCCGGTCTTTCGATTTATCGGTGATGGCTTCTCCTTTTTGCACAATGACTACTCTTTGATGGCGATTGGAGAAAAGGTGCAAAACCAGCCGGACAAGGATTACGGCGGGTGGGTTTCCGAGTTCTACAAGAGCGTGGCCAGCACCGGCCAGCCGCGCTACGACCACATTACCGCGGCAATCCGGCTGGACGCGGCGCAACCGAATTTGTTCGTGGCTCGCTACGAGCGGTTGCTGCTGCCCTGGAAGACACCCTCCGACGAAGTCTTTGTGTCGATGATGTCGATGAGGCTGGGCGAGGCGGAGGATGCCGAGGTCGACGCCGCCGGGTCCAAGGACTGCCTTACCAGTATTTCGGCGAAATCCGCATAGGCCTCCGCGGCGGAAACGCTGACGAGCACGTTCTCAAGCGCGCCTGTCGGCGCCCCCGGGAAAATTATGCTCCGGCTCGCATGCTTGAAGCCGTAGCCGGTGGCGACCCCCTTTTCGACAAGGACGGGGGCAACGATTGAAATGCCCCAGTCAAGAGGCCACCGTGAGGCGGCGTACGCCCTTCCCAAACGCCCCGGGAGGCGCGACAGCCGGAGCCCGCGAAAGTCGGGCCGCACCCAGACGGACCCGCCGTAGGCGACGACCCCGGTTATCAACTTTGCATCGGGTGCAGTGACGACACAGGGCTGGCCGTCGTCGTGTCCGCCATAGAGCATCGCATTGGCTTCCTGTTCCAATGTCGTTTCGGGCCAGTAATGGATACGACCGGCATGGGTAACCGCGATCTCGCCATGCTCGTCTTCACCGGAAATCCAGTATGAATTCTCTGGGCGCAGATCAGAATATTCGGGATTGAACATTTTCATCAGGGGATACCAGGTCCCATCGGCAACCCTTCGCTTGTTCAGGTAAAGCAATTCGTCGAAATCGTGGCGCAGCCGCAGATGAATGCCCATTTGGCGCGCCGCCTTGTCGCCCTCGAGAACAAAGCGCGACAGCAGACGCGTCGGGCCGTGCTTGACCGTCAGCGCGTCGGGCAGACGCAAGTTGTTCTCGGGGACGATGTTCGGATAGACGAGTTCCATCGGATACTCCCTTGAAGCCGGTTACCCCTCGAATCTGGAGCCGCCTGGTTGACGACGGTCAGCAGTTCCGCTGTTCGGTTGCGCGACGAGGAGGCGGCAGCCCGACCGCGTGACAATTCGTCGGCCTACCGGCGAGCGCAGCCCGCTGCATTCGCTTGCCCTTGGCCCGATTGTGTTCGAGCCCGTCTCTGGGCCTCACACACCCCTCGCTACAACAACAGATTGAACTAATGTTAACACCACCCGGTTCAAAGTCAATCAAAAATGAGGCGTTTACTATATATCTCCCAAGCCCACATTACCTATGGTTGCCGCGATACTCGTTGTAATTGTTATATCATGGACGAGTTGCGGACGTGTTGCGGACTTTCTTTTGACGCCTAGCCGCAAAACCAGACGACTTAGCATGATCGACTGACGCTGATCGGGACTGGTCAGCCGCGTTAGCGAGGGTGCACAAGACGGCTGCTTAGCTCGCGCTCACCCTTCGAGAGGCTTCGCTCCCTCCGGTCGCGGATTCTGATCGCCGAGTGCGCGCCGGGCTTTATCGCCACCCGGGCGCACGATCAGCCGCAGCCGCAAGCGGCAACGTCTCGAGCTCGTCGTTGCGCTGTCTCAAGCTCGCCGTTGCGCCGCGGCGGGTTTCTCTCGATACTCGGGGGAACGTCGGGTCGAATACCACGATGGATCGGGGATGGTCCGCAATATCACGCTTGCCGAGGGTCGCGGACGGGCGCCGCGATGCCTGCCGCGCCGCTTAAAGTCCACCGATTGGCTGACAATCCATAACGACAGCGTCCGGGTCATCGGCAAGAGCGCGCAATGAAAAACACCAACGAGGGGAGCGGTCGCCGGCACTGCTGCATCGCCTGCGGCCCCACGCGACGTTCGGCGCTCGCGGCGGGGCTCGGCCTTGTCGGCGCGTCGCGGTTGGCGTTCGCCGAGGACGATCCCAGACGCGAGCGGCCGCAGGAAGGCGATGTCTTGGTCAAGGTCGGCGTCAAGGTCGGCGCCGCCGACCCCGCGCCGCTGAAGGTCGCCGATCTGCCGCTCGGCGGCCCGCAGGTTCTGGCTTGGCCGATGCAGCCGGCGACGAGCACCGTGTGCGACGGCACGCGGCTGAACAAGGTCTTGCTGCTGCGGCTCGACCCCGCCGGCTTCAGTCCGGCGACGCGAGCGCGCGCCGCCGACGGCGTCGTCGCCTATTCGGCGGTGTGCCCGCACGCCGGGTGCGAGGTGACCCAGTGGCTGGCCGAGAACCAGCGTCTCGAGTGCCCCTGCCATTATTCGCAATACGACCCGAAATCGGGCGGCGAGGTGGTCGGGGGGCCGTCGCCGCGCGCGCTGCCGGCGCTGCCGCTCAAGAGCGTGGACGGGCGCCTTGTCGTCGCCAAGCCCTTTACCGGCCGGGTCGGGGTCCAACAAATCTGAAGTCGACACCACAATCGGGGAGGAACGCCAATGGCCTCAAAGCACCGCATAACCGCGTCGGCCGCCGCCGGCGCGCTCGCCATGTTGCTGTCCACGGCGGCGCTGGCGCAAAAACCGCTGCCGCCGCAGCCGCAGCCGACCACGCCGCGGCCGGTTCCGCCGGCCCTGCAGGACTACAAGCCGGTCAGCGCCGAGCAGCTGAAGCAGCCGGCCGACGGCGACTGGCTGATGTATCGCCGCACCTACGACGGCTGGGGCTACAGCCCGCTGGCGCAGATCACGCCCGCCAATGTCGGCCAGCTGCGAATGGCATGGACACTGCAGACCGGGCAGGTCGAGGGCCACGAGGCACCGCCGATCGTCAACAACGGCGTGATGTTCGTTGCCACGCCCGGCAACCAGGTGCTGGCGATCGACGCGAAGAGCGGCAACCTGTTGTGGCGCTATAAGCGGCCGATCCCCGACGACATGCTGCTGCTGCACCCGACGAGCCGCGGCGTCGCACTCTACGGCGACAAGGTCTATTTCGCGGCGAACGACGCGGTGCTGGTGGCGCTTGACGCCAAAACCGGCAAGGAAGCGTGGAAGACAAAGGTCGAGGATTACACGCAGGGTTATTACATGACCCTGTCGCCGCTGGCCGCCGACGGCAAGGTGATGGTCGGCTGCTCGGGCGGCGAGCTCGGGATCCGCGGCTTTGTCGCGGCGTTCGACGCCGAAACCGGGAAGCCGCTGTGGAAGACCTACACCATCCCGCAACCGGGCCAGCCGGGCAGCGAAACCTGGCCCAAGGGCGACCAGTGGAAAACCGGCGGCGGGTCGGTGTGGATCCAGGGCAATTACGACCCGGCGACCAACATCGCCTACTGGGGCACTGGAAACGGCGGCCCGTGGATGGGCGACCAGCGGCCCGGCGACAACCTCTATACCTCCTCGGTGCTGGCGCTCGATGTCGCGACCGGTGCCATCAAGGGCTACCACCAGTACCACCCGAACGATTCGTGGGATTGGGACGAGGTGTCGCCGCCGATCCTGGTCGACTACCAGCATGACGGCAAAACCGTGAAGGGGCTCGTCGACGTCGCCCGTGACGGCTATCTGTGGGAGCTCGCGCGCGACCCCGACGGAACGATCCAGTTCGTCGCCGGCGAGCCGTTTGTAAAGCAGAACGTGTTCCTGAGCCTCGACCCGAAGACCGGGCGGCCCAACGTCGACCCCACGCGCCAGCCCGGCACCGGCAAAAAGGCCGATTTCTGCCCGTCCTTATGGGGCGGAAAGGACTGGCCGCCGGTCGCCTACAGCCCGAAGACCCAGCTTCTCTATATCCCGGCGAACGAAAACCTGTGCGGCACCTCCGTTGGAGCCAAAATCGCCTACAACCCCGGGCAGCCCTATACCGGGGCGACGACGACCCTCTACATCGCGCCGGGCGCCGACCATATCGGCGAATTGCAGGCGTGGAACCTCGACACCGGCAAGAAGGTCTGGAGCCATCCCTTCGCCAACTCGCAGCTGTGGGGGCCGGTCCTGGCGACGGGCGGCGGGCTCGTCTTTATGGGCGGCACCAACGACCGCTATTTCCACGCCTTTGACGCCGCAACCGGGAAGATGCTGTGGCAGGTCCGCACCGGCTCAGGGGTGATCGGCGTGCCGGTGTCGTTCGCGGTCGACGGCAAGCAATACATCGCGGTGCAGTCGGGCTGGGGGGTCGACTCGGCGCGCATGCAGGCGCGGCTCAACCTCGTGCGCCAGCACCAGTTTCCCGAGGTGCCGCAAGGCGGCGCGATCTGGGTCTTTGCCGTGGAATAAATCAAGGACCCGCTGCTCCGGCAATAACCGCCGGATCTGCAGCTGAGGCGGCTCTCACGGAAAATGCTCATGAGCGACGAGTTGATCGACCGATCCTCTTCTGGGGCCGACCTGTGCGCGAAAATGCCGGCTTGAAGCGGTTTGATACGTGGATCGGTCGGACAGCTGCACGCCGAGCGTTCGCCTGCGCCATGGCCGGGCTCGCAATCTTGCTCGCGGGGTGCGGGGACGACGGCATCCTCGCACGCCTTTTGCTGAAGCCAGGTCACATTATCATCGAGCGCCGCCCCGACATCGCTTACGAGAAATTGTTTCCCTATTACGTGGAGCTCTGCGCCGCGAGCCAATTCCGCTCTAAACTGACGGGCGAGGGCGGGATCGCCGGTCACGCGGTGATGTACCTCAAGGGTGCCTGCCGAGAGGAAGAGGCCCCGTACCCACAGCTGCGGCGGTGCCGGCGCGCCGCATCGAGCTTGGACGACCCCGAGCACGGCGCCGGGATCAGTGTCAGCCGCTGGTTCAAGAATGTGAACTGGGTGGCTATCCCAGGGTACGAACTGTTCTTCGCCGGCAACCTCAAACCCGGCGAGCGCTTGACACAGAAGCAATTCGAGACACTGCAGCAGGATGTAATTGCGCAGGGCATATACAAAGGCATCGCCTTCCACCGTTACCCTGGTGCTACCTCCGACACCGATCTTCGAGATTTCCTCGTCAAAGACGGGATCGGCACCGACTTCGCGCTCCAGTTCGCGCGGTCGGTTTTTTGTGCCCGGCTACCGGTGACCGTGGGCATGTTGGAACAGGTAATCGCCTTCCTTAATGACAAAAACCGCGAATATGCCGAGGGCGAGGCCGATTACAATTGGAGTGTGTGGGCCGATAACTGCATGCACACCCTGCGCAATGCGTTGGCTGCAGCCAACATCTGGTCGCCGCTTTCGGTGCGGGCCATAAAATTTCTGCAAATCTTCAACCTCGCCATACCCGCAAACGAATTCGTAAATCTCGCCGAGCTAATGACTGGCGGAGATATCGGCGACTATCGGGGGATCTTGGATGATGGACCGCGACGAGACGCATTCCACGAATTCCATTGGCTGCCGACGCGGCAGGGGGCGCTCTTAAAGACGCTGCCGGTGCATGAGCCCAACGATCTCTACGACACGAAATTTCGACTGTTCACACTCCAATCGCCGTTCTTGATGGGCAAGACCCAACGGGCAATAGATTTATTGTCGGACCAGCGTTTTGTGAATTTAGATGCAAATCTACACTATTTCGAGAAAAAGTATGCGGTAATCCTGGCGCAACACGACGAGCGACGTGACGCTCTGGCAAGCGTTCGCGGGACACCGTTCCGCAGGGTTGAGCGATTATATTATAACTATATTCGTGCACAACAGGACGCGGTTCAGTCTATGCTGGACCGCATCACGTCTTCGGACCCGACTTCGACCGAGCCGGTCACAAAATAGCTTTGCTAAACCAAGCCGAGCCGCGCATCTTCAACCGCGCACGAGCGGATCATCTGTCGAGCGGTCCCAGGTGTCGATGACCCGCAGCGTATCTCTCGTTCGCCCTGGCCTGCTCTTTGAAGCGGGCAAAAGCCCGTGCCGCCGCTAGGAGGCAGAAGGCCGGTAGATGCCTAGCCAACCCGCGGTCCGGCGACGTTATTGCCCATACCGGGTTGATGTCGGGCGACCCCCAGCGGGCATCCGGTTCGCCCCCAACGTGTCGGGTGCAGGGTTCGAGGAATTTCCTGCCTGAAGCCGCCCGAGCTCTTCGCGGTTCAGCTGATTGGCGGAGTCCCCGGCCAATTGCGCGCCTCTACCATGATGCCCCGCCATCCTGCCGTGTGTGCCGGCGCGTGCATGACGGTGCATTGGCGACTCCCCAGGATGTGTGGGAATGATCGCCCGTTCCGAGGTCGGGCTCCCTCCTGCCGGCATCCGGCCCGTTGGGGTGGGAGCCGCTGGAGACGCGGGACCCGGCACACTCATCGAGTTTCCGCCCGACGGATTGGCAGTTTGCGCCCAAACCGGCGCCGCGATTGTCAATATCGCCACAACCGCCACCCCGGCCAACAGACCCTTCATCCTCTGATCCTCCCTGTGGGCATCAGCGTTGCTACATTCGCCTGACAATCACGAACAGTGCCCGACCCGGTCATCGTACTGATTCACCCGCGAGCCTCGACTTTTACCAAGCCACTTAACCTATCCTTTTCGCGGTTGGTCTGCAACCAGCGAGCGGCCGTGTCCATCCGGCCCGGCCGACATGACACGAGAATGACAGCTGGCGTCTCTCTTGCCAATTGCATTCCGTGCGATAGTAGGAAATGCGCGCCGCTACCGGAGCGGGCTTTGGTCAACTGCGTCGTCGGCCCGCCGCATACCCCTCTTGAAAGGCTCGGTCCTGAGAGCGCCGGGATTGGTCGACGACGAGCCCTCCGATAAGTCCGGCTCCGGCCCCAGCGACCACACCGAGCCCGGCGTTTCCACCCATCGCGCCAAAAATCGCACCGACTCCGGCGCCGGCAGCCGTTCCCGTAAGCGCGCGCTGCTGAGTTGGGGTCATGTCCGCGCAGGCAATGACCGGCAAGCCGAAAGCGGCGAGCAAAAAAAGCCTTTTCATCCGATTCCCCAGGTAAATTCGGTCAGCGGGATGGCGGGCAGGGGTAGCGCTCGCTCAGAAAGCGGAACAACCCGTCGGTCGGAGATGGAGCGAAGCGGTCCGGCTCGGCGCGCGCCCAATTGACAAATTCGTTCATTGTCGCCGCGCGGGTAGGAGGCGGACTCGGCAGGCAGAAGAGTTTGCTCCCGCGAAACCCTGCCATGTTCAGCATCTCTACCGTAACGGCACCTTGGAGATAACCCTCGCAGAAGTTTACGGCGGCGGTTCCGAGCCCGTTGTCGGGTACAGCGCTACAAAGCTCGACCAGATCGCCGGTGGATTTGAGGTCGAAATTCGCCTCCGTCACGGCGAAGGCAGCGCTCGGCCCCAACAAGGCCAGCGCCGCACCGGCAATCCATCGCGCGAACCTCATTGTTCCTCCCTTCCCTTTAAGCCGAGCGTGACAGTCGATAGCGAGCTGAAAACGGTGGAGCGAATTCATGAAGACGCGATGCCTGTGACCATGGCAATCGCGATGATTGAACCGACGAGGCGAGGTTGACAACGTAAAAATATCTCTCACGATGCAGACGGTAAAGTGCCCCCGTGAGTGACGAGTCGGCGCATCGCACACCCGAAATCATGCCGTAGGCTTGCCCTAAGGGGCCGAGGGGACGTTCCGCGGTCGTTAATTGAGGCGGAGAGATTGTTGAGGCGGGGCATTTGTGCTCCAATTGCAGGCGAAAACCGGATTTTCGGGAGAGCCTGCCGATGGAAAGACGCGATGTGCTAGTGGGCAGTGCGACCGCCGCGGCGGTGGGGCTCCTTTATGGTCGTGCTCAAGCGGCGGAGGCGCCTCCCGAGATCGTCGCTGCGGTTGAGCGCTTCCGCGCCTCGATCCCGAAGAATTTTAATCAGGACTACGTCCATAACGCAGTCATTCCGTTCTATCTAACGAGTTTTTACGAAGGCGAGCGGCCGATGCTGCCGATGATCGGCGTTAATTTTAGCAAGGAAAACGCGCTTCCGGTCGATCTTTGGGGATTGATCTACGAAGACTGGAAACCGACACCCGACGAAGGCGTCACCGTCTTCCTGCAAGGCCTCGAAGAGCGCGGCGACAACAATCTGCGCAAGCGCATCTATTTCTCGGCGCTCACCCCCGACCTCTACCGTCCGATGTACGGTGACAAAGTCGTTACTTTCTTTGACCGGCTGCTAGATGTGCAGTACGCTGGCAAGCCGTTCATGCGGCATTATCTCGACTATTACTTCGATATCTACTGGGATCTGCACGTTGGTGTGAAAGGCGACGCGGTCCCGCAAAAAGTCCGGCAAATCGGGGAAAGCTTCAACACCGTCCTCGCCTACCGCGACCCGACACAGCAGATTGTCTACCAGAACTATATGACGGTGCGAGCACTGCTTCCGTTTCTCAAGGCGTGGATCGACGAGCGCGTGACCGACGTTGCCGATGGCCGGGTGGCAAATCCCGAGAAGACCTTTGCGTATTACTGGTTAAGGAATGCCGGCAACGGCGAGCATTTCAGCAAAAAGGACATCGTCTTCGAGGTCTTCCATAATTTTGTCGCGCTCAGCCAATGGGGCAACACGATCTTCGGCATCATGTCGCGCCTCGCTGAGGAGGGCGGCGACTCCGAGGTCCGCGCCTCTTTTGCAAAAACCATGAACGAAAATTACGACAACGCAAACGGCGCGCCTTACACACCGCTCGAGCTATTCGTGATGGAGTTGTTCCGCACGATCTCCCCCAATGGCGGCAGCATCTCGGCGATCCATGACGCGAGGAATTCGGCGTATGGCGCCTCGCCGCACGAGCGCTTTGGGCTGCGGTTCGAACGCAACAGCTATATCAGCACGCCGCATACGGCTACGAGCCTTGATCCCGTTCATTGGAGGAATCCGCAGCAATTCGATCCCGATCGCTATAAGAGCGTGCCCACCAGCGCACAGGTCGACGAGGACAAATGCCGACAGATCGGCTTGGCCCGTTGCCCCTTCGACATCACGACGTTGCCGGTTAGCGACGGCCGCCGGGTCGGGCTCACCAACAGCGGCTTCGGCACGGTGTTCGGCGTAGCCGATGGCAAGCCGTTGCCGGTCTGCGACTATGCCGGGTTTGCGCCGTTCGGGTTTGGTTACCGGCGTTGTCCGGGCGAGCAGCTGACGATCGCGGTGTTCGCGGATTTCCTGCGCAAGGTCTGGCGCGACCGGATCGTCTTCCGCAAGCTCAATCTGCCGAGTCCAGGCAGGGTGCCGATAGGACCCAACGCGGTGATCATCGACGATATCGGCTTTACCAGCCGCGCCTGAACGGGAAGCCCGATGCCCACACCTCGGCTGCCCGCAGTTGGGATGCGCCGCGGCTACTCGCCCTTGTAGACGACGCGGTAGACGACGCCGTTTCCGTCGTCGCTGAACAGCAGCGAGCCGTCCTTCGCAAAGGCGACATCGACCGGGCGTCCCCATACGTTTTGGTTGTCGGCGACAAAGCCGATGACAAAATCCTGGTAGACGCCGGTCGGCTTGCCGTCCTTGAACGGCAGCCGGACGATCTTGTAGCCGGTGCGCAAGGCCCGGTTCCACGAGCCGTGCAGCGCGACAAAGGCATCGCCCTTCCAGTCCGGTGGGAACTGCCCGCCGGGATTGAAGGCGATCCCGAGCGGCGCCGAGTGGGGCTGGACCAGCACGTCGGGAGTGGTGACCTTGCCGGCCAGGTCGGGGCGCCTGCCGCCGCCCGGCCGCGTGTCCTCATGGTCGCCGATGTAATACCAGGGCCAGCCGTAAAACGCGCCCTGCTGGACGCTCGTGACGTAGTCGGGCGGGAGGTTGTCGCCCAACAGGTCGCGCTCGTTGGTGGCGCAGTAGACGACGCCGGTGCCGGGCTGCACCGCCAGCCCCGAGCAGTTGCGGATGCCGGACGCAAAGACCTTTTTGTCTTTTCCGTCGGGGGTATAGGTCAGGACGTTGGCGCGCCATTCCTCCCGGTCCCAGGCCGAGCCCGGCGAATGGCTTTGCTCGAACGCCGCGAAGTCGGTCGGCCGCGGGCCCATCTGCTCGGCGATGTTGCTCGCCGATCCGACCGCGACATACATCGTTCGGCCGTCCGGCGAAAAGGCTACGTCGCGGGTCCAGTGGTTGCCGCCGGTGGCGAGGTCCGACACGACGGTCTGCGGCGCGCCGGAGGCGGCGAGGTCACCGTTCTTATATGGAAAGCGGACGACCTTGCCGTATTCGCCGACATAGACCCATTGCGGATTGGGGCCCGGCGGATAAAACGCGATCCCATAGGCGTCGCGCAGGCCGTCGGCAAAGGTTTCGACCTTTGGGTTGCTCATGTCGGCCCCGGTCCGGATGACCATGACCTTACCCTCGGGCCGGCTGAGGGCGAGAAAGATGTCGCCGTTCGGCGCGACGCGCAGCACCCGCGCGCCCGTCATCCCGGTGACAAGGGGCGCCACCGCAAAGCCGGGCATGGTCTTGAGTTCGGCCCCCGCGGGTTTCGGGACGACTTTCGACCGGTTGGCGGTGGAGGGCGACGCCATCGGCGCCGGCAAGTCGGCCGGCATGATCTTGCGCATGACGCCCGGCGCGTCGGTTTGCCAGTCGCCATAGGCGCCGCTGCCGGTCTTGACCGCTTGCGCCGAGACAAAGCCCGGCGTTGCGGCCAGCGCCAGCGCCGAGCACGCCGCAAGCACCAGCTTTCTCACGACGGACCGCCCGATTACCCGTTGCGTTTCCATTTGCATTTCCCCCAACGCCTCGCCGTTCCCCGCGCTTTAAAGGTCACCGCATTGCCGCGAGATATTCGGCGATCGCCTTTCGATCCGTGATCGACAAGTTGTGCATCAGCGACGCCATCAGCGGGCTGTTTGCGCGCTCACCATTTGCATAAGCGGTCATCGTGTCAATCAGGTAGAGGGGATCCTGGCCGGCGAGGCGGGGCGCCGTGCCGGCGGGGCCGGCCGCGCCGGTCAGGCTCGCGCCGTGGCACATCTTGCAGGTCGCGATTGCCGCCGGGGCCGCCGGCAGCGAGGCTTTCGGCTCGGCCGGCCATGGCTCGCCGCCGAAATCGGCGGCGATCCGGGACACCTCGGCGTCGCTCAGGCTTTCGGCGATCGACGACATGATCTGGCTGTCGCGGTCGTCGTTTTTATAGTCGTCGAGCTGCTTTTTCAGGTAGGCGGGCTGCTGCCCCCAAACGATCGGCACGGTCGCGTCGGACGGCAGCCCTCGGACGCCGTGGCAGGATGCGCACAGCTGCTCCTTGGTCGCGATCGAGTCGGGGGGCGCGGCGCCCGCGCTGCACGAGAAGGCCGTCAACGCCGCAAAGATATGGGCGAGCAGACGCTTCACCATGTGCCGCCCGGCTTGGTGCCGCACCGAGGCCGGCGAGGCGGTTTCATCCTCGTCGTCTGATCCCGTGATGCCCGCTTAGGTCGTCGCGAGCCGAGGGGACGCGAGCCGGTCGCGGCGCCGCGTCGGCCCCCCAGCCAGGATCTGGACGACGCCGGCGCTGAAGCCGAACAGCACGCCGATCTGCCAGGCGCGGTCGTAGGAGCCGAATTTGTCGAAGATCAGCCCGCCACCCCAGGCGCCGAGCGACGAGCCGACCTGGTGCATGACAAAGGCGACGCCGAGCAAGGTCGCCATGTAGCGCGTGCCGAACATCTCGGCTACGAGGCCGCTGACGAGCGGCGCCACGCTGAGCCACAGCATCCCCATCGCGGCCGCGAAGACGAGCGTGCTCGCCGGCGTCGGCGGCAGCGCGAAATAGGCGGTGAACACAAAGGCGCGCAATATGTAAAGAATGCCTAACAAGATGTGCTTCGGGTACTTGCCGCCGAGCCAGCCGGCGGCAATCGAGCCGACCGAGTTCATCCCGCCGATCACCGCGATCGCCTCGGCGCTGAGCAGCGGGTCCTGCCCGCAGATCGCGAGATAGGTCGGCAGGTGGGTCGTCAGGAAGACGAGGTTCAGACCGCAGACGAAGTACGCACCCGACATGACCAGAAACGGGCGGTGCCGAACGGCCTGGCCGAGGACGGCGCGCATCGTCATCCTGGTTGCCGCGTGGCCGGGCACGCGGTCGGCCGCGCCGGCAAAAAAGCCCGCGGGAAGCATGGCGGCGGCGAGCATCACGAAAAACAATGCGCCGACCTGCCAGGCATGGTGCGCGAGGATCGACTGGGTGGTGATCGGGATCGTCAATGTGCCGAGCGATCCCGCCGCCGACACGATCCCCAACACCTTGCTGCGGTTCCTCTCCGAGACCGCGCGCGCGCACGCAGTCATCACGAGCGAGGACGCGGTGCACGACAGCGCGACGCCGATCAGCGCCCCCGATACGATCAGCCCCGCGGCACCGCCGGCGCTCGCCATCACGGCGAGCCCCACGACATAGATGACCGCACCCGCCAGCATCGTGACGCGCAGCCCAAAGCGGTCGGCGAGCGCTCCGATCGGCGCCTGAGATATGCCCCAGACGATGTTCTGGACCGCGATCGCCAGCGTGAAGCTCGCGGCCGTCAGCGCGAGATCGCGCGTGACCGGCGTCAAGAACAAGCCGAGGCTTTGCCGCAAGCCCATGCCGAGGCTGAGCAGCACCGCGGCACCGACCAGGATCAGCCGGGTCGGGTCGCGGCCGGCGACGGTTGTTGCCGACATTTTGCGGGTCGTTCCTCTGAACTCGACGTTGGGTTTCAATGTGCCCGATCGGTGGGCTCTGGCCGAGGGTTTTGTGCCCAGCGATTGGGCATAGGTGACCAGCGGCAACGCCGCCCCGGCGGATCGGGCTGGTACCCTCCGACCCGGCGAAAGCGGCTCGACCCGGTTCGGCCTCAGACGCTGGCGCGGCGCCGGCGGGTCAGTAGACGACGACGCTGCGGATCGACTGGCCGGCGTGCATCAGCTCGAAGCCGCGGTTGATGTCCGCGAGCGGGAGGGTGTGGGTGATCAAATCGTCGATGTTGATCTTGCCGTCCATGTACCAGTCGACGATCCTGGGCACGTCGGTGCGCCCCTTGGCGCCGCCAAAGGCGGTGCCTTTCCACACCCGGCCGGTGACCAGCTGAAACGGTCGCGTGGCAATCTCCTGGCCGGCGCCGGCGACCCCGATGATGACGCTCACCCCCCAGCCGCGATGGGCGCATTCGAGCGCCTGGCGCATCGTCGCGACGTTGCCGATGCATTCAAAGCTGTAGTCGGCGCCGCCCTTGGTCAAGTTGACGAGGTAGGGGACGAGCTCGCCCGCGACCTCCGCGGGGTTGACAAAATGGGTCATGCCGAACTTTTCGGCAAGCGCGCGCCGGCCCGGGTTGAGGTCGACCCCGACGATCAGGTCGGCGCCGGCGATGCGGCAGCCCTGGATCACGTTGAGCCCGATCCCGCCAAGCCCAAAGACGACGACATTGGCGCCGGGCTCGACCTTGGCGGTGTTGATGACGGCACCAATCCCGGTCGTCACCCCGCAGCCGATGTAGCAGACCTTGTCAAACGGCGCGTCCTCGCGGATTTTTGCGACCGCGATCTCGGGCAGGACCGTGAAGTTCGAAAAGGTCGAGGTGCCCATGTAGTGAAAGATCCGGTTGCCGCCGAGCGAGAAGCGGCTGGTGCCGTCGGGCATCACCCCCTGGCCCTGCGTGGCGCGGATCGCGACGCAGAGGTTCGTCTTGCCGGAGAGGCAATATTCGCACTGCCGGCATTCCGGGGTGTAGAGCGGGATCACATGGTCGCCCTTTTTGACGCTCGTCACACCAGGCCCGACATCGACCACGACACCCGCCCCCTCGTGGCCGAGGATCGCCGGGAACAGCCCCTCGGGGTCGGCGCC
>DATMLF010000247.1:0-3971 GCA_035570595.1 Allostellaceae bacterium | reverse complement strand
CGCTGTATTGCCAGTTGTAGACCATCGTCGTTTCGTCGTCGATCGGGACCCAGATGTGCCCGGCATCGACCCGGCCGCCGGTTTCCGAGCGCGAGGCGCGGATCTGGTGGAACGGCAGGATGAAATGGTAGGTGCGGATGTGCGTCTCGTCGTCGCCCAGCGCCCGGAGGCCGGCATATTGATAACCGTAATCGGTCAGGTCGACCGTGATGCTCGGCGCCTTGGCGCGGACATAGGCGCTCGACGGGTTGATCCCGCCGCGCCCGGCATTGTCCTTTAAAAGGCGATGCATGATCGGCGCGTGCGAGGTGTCGAGCCCGCCCTCGAGCGCCTGCAGCCAGTTGCACTCCTGGATGACTTTTGAGACGTGCCGATGGGTCTCGGGCGCCTGCGTCCAGGCGAATTTCGGCAAGGGCGGGGTGCGCTCGGGCGGGCCCATATAGGTCCAGATCACGCCGCCCAGCTCGACGGTCGGATAGGCCGTCAGGTGGACCTTGTGGCAGAACGGCTCGGGCTCGTTCATCTGTTCGACGCAGCTGCCGTCGACCGCGAATTTCCAGCCGTGGTAGACGCAACGCAGCCCGCCCTCCTCGTTGCGCCCGAACCACAACGAGGCGCGGCGGTGCGGGCAATACTCGTCGACGAGGCCGACATGGCCGTCGCTGTCGCGAAACGCGACGAGGTCTTCGCCGAGGAGGCGCACCCGCACCGGCGGCCCGTCGGGCTCCTCCAACTCACGGGCGAGCAACGCCGGGATCCAATAGAGCCGCATCGTGCCGCCCATCGCGGTCCCGTGCCCGACCCGCGTCAACAGCTCGTTTTCCTCGCGTGGCAGCATCCCCGATCCTCGTCGAACACCGGCTCGCGACCGACGGCCGCGCCGCCCGGCAGCGCGCCGGGCCGCCTCGGAATTTGCTTGCCAGCCGCACCACCTTCGCCAAATCTACCGCGGTCGCGCGGCCACGGACAGGAGAATCGAGGGGATGCCGGATGAAGCGCCTCGCGCTGCAAACTTAGAAATATTGGCGACAGTCCTGCCGGCGGTAAAGATCCTCACACCTCGGCGGATCGGCGATTCGCGCGGCTTTTTTTCTGAAGTCTGGAACGTCCGGGATTTTGCAGCCGCGGGAATCGTGGGCGCTTTTGTTCAGGACAACCATATCCGCAACCCGCTCAGCGGCACGCTGCGCGGTCTGCACTATCAACTGCCGCCATTGGCTCAAGGAAAGCTGTTGCGCGTGACGCGCGGCGCCATCCTCGACGTGGCGGTCGACATCCGGCGCGGCTCGCCGACCTTCGGGCGCCACGCCAAAGCCGTGCTCAGCGCCGACAACTGGCGCCAGTTCTGGGTGCCGCAGGGCTTTGCGCACGGTTATTGCACGCTCGAGGACGACACCGAGGTGCAATACAAGGTGACCGACTTTTATTCGCCGACCCACGAGCGCGGCATTGCCTGGGACGACCCGGAGGTCGCGGTCGACTGGCCGTTCGCCGCCGACGCCGTGGTCATGTCCGAGCGCGACCGCATGCTGCCGCGGCTGGCCGACCAGCCCGACCTGTTCGATCACCGCGCATGAGCGTCGTCGTCACCGGCGGCGCCGGATTTATCGGTTCGGCCCTGGTTCGCGCGTTGGTCGGCGACGGCGAGCGCGTGGTCACCGTCGACAAGCTGACCTATGCCGGCAACCTCGGCAACCTCGCCTCGGTGATCGACCGCCCCAACCATGCGTTTGAGCGCGCCGACATCTGCGACCGAGCCGCGATCGACCGCGTCTTCCGCGAGCACCGCCCGAGCGCCGTCTACCATCTCGCCGCCGAGAGCCATGTCGACCGGTCGATCGACGCTCCGGCGGCCTTTGTCGAAACCAACGTCGTCGGCACCGCGGCGCTGCTCGAAGCCGCACTCGACTACTGGCGTGCGCTCGACGCCGCGGGGCGCGCGCAATTCCGCTTTCTGCAAGTCTCGACCGACGAAGTCTACGGCGCCCTCGGGGCGAGCGGATATTTCGAGGACGGCAGCGCCTACCGCCCGAACTCGCCCTATTCGGCGAGCAAGGCTGCAGCCGACCATCTCGCCCGGGCGTGGTTCCACACCTACGGCCTGCCGGTCCTCGTGTCGAACTGCTCGAACAATTACGGCCCCTACCAGTTCCCAGAGAAGCTCATCCCGCTGATGGTGCTGAACGGGCTCGCCGGCAAGGCGCTGCCGGTGTACGGGGCGGGAACGAACGTCCGCGACTGGCTGCATGTCGACGACCACGTCGCGGCGTTGCGCTGCATCGTCGAGCGCGGGCGCGCCGGCGAAACCTACCTGATCGGCGCCCGCGCCGAGGCCCGCAACATCGACCTCGTCAACGCGATCTGCCGGCTGCTCGACGAGCGCCGCCCGCAGACGGCGCCGCACGCCCGGCTGATCGCGTTTGTGACCGACCGTCCCGGCCACGACGCGCGCTACGCGATCGACCCCGGCAAGATCGAGCGCGAGCTCGGCTGGCGGCCGCGCCACGACCTCGAGCGCGGTCTCGCGGCAACCGTCGACTGGTACATCGCAAACCGGTCATGGTGCGAGCGCGCGGGCGCCTCTTATCGCCAGGAGCGCCTCGGCGTCGTGGCGGCGGCATCGTGACCTTGTTGATCCTCGGCGCCGGCGGTCAGGTCGGCCGCGCCCTGGTCGAGCGCGCCGGCGGGCGAGCCGTGGGTCTCGGTCGCGCGGCCTGCGACATCACCGATCCGGACGCGGTCGCGCGGGCGTTGTCGGGGGCGATGCCCGAAATCGTCGTCAATTGCGCCGCCTACACCGCGGTCGACCGCGCCGAGGGCGACGCCGCCGCGGCTTTTGCCGCCAATGCCGCGGGTGCGCGGACCGTTGCCCGCGCCGCCGCGGCGCGCGGCCTTCCGGTCATCCATTTGTCGACCGACTATGTGTACGCCGGGACCGGCGTCGGGGCGCACCGCGAAGACACGCCGATCGCGCCGGTCAACGTTTACGGCGCCTCCAAGGCCGCGGGCGACGCGGCGGTCGCGGCGGAGAACCCGGCGCATCTGGTGCTGCGGGTTTGCTGGGTCTTTGGCGACCACGGGTCGAACTTCGTCAAGACGATGCTGCGCCTCGGCCATGAGCGCGACGAGCTGCGCGTCGTCGCCGACCAGATGGGCGGGCCGACCGAGGCGCGCGACATCGCCGACGCGGTCCTTACGATGGCCGAGGCCTCGCGCCGGCCCCGTTTTTCGGCATGGGGGGCCTACCATTTCGCCGGCGCGCCGGTGACGAGCTGGCACGGCTTTGCCGAGGCGATTTTCGAGCGGGCGGGCGGGCGGCGGCCGCGGCTGATGCCGATCGCCACCCGCGACTACCCGACCCCCGCCGCGCGCCCACTCAACTCGACCCTCGACTGCGGGCTGATCCGGCGCGTCTTCGGGATCGAGCAGCCGGATTGGCGGGTGGCGCTGTCGCGTGTCATCGCCGAGCTTGGGGAGGCGGCATGAAGGGCATCATTCTGGCTGGCGGCACCGGGAGCCGGCTCTGGCCGATGACGCGGGTCGTCAGCAAGCAGCTGCTGCCGGTGCATGACAAGCCGATGATCTACTACCCGCTGACGACGTTGATGCTGGCCGGGATCCGCGAGATCCTGATCATCACCACCCCGGCCGATAGCGAGCAGTTCCGGACCCTGCTGGGCGACGGCACGCAATGGGGCATCCGGCTCGAATACGCGGTGCAGCCGCGCCCGGATGGCCTGGCCCAGGCCTTCATCATCGGCCGCGACTTCATCGGCGACGACAAGGTCGCGCTGGTGCTGGGCGACAATCTGTTCCACGGCGAAGGCCTGACCGACACGCTGCTGCGCGCGGCCGGGCGTGCCACCGGCGCCACCGTCTTCGGCTATCGCGTGCGCGATCCCGAGCGTTACGGCGTGGTCGAGTTCGGGCCGGACCGGCGCGCGATCTCGATCGAGGAGAAGCCGGCCCTG
>DATMLF010000246.1:0-42607 GCA_035570595.1 Allostellaceae bacterium | reverse complement strand
TGTTGCGCCGCTGGCACGCCATCAGCGCCTCGACGTCGAACGGCCGGAAGCGGAAGTCGGTCATCATCTTGGTCACGTCAAAATCGAAAAAGCTGGGGCGGGCTTCTGCCATGGTTGGGTTCCGTTCAGGGGGTCTGTTATTGTGCGGTGCACAACGCCCAAAATATCGGCTGTTGCCCGAGTGTCGTCAAGCAAAGTTTTTGCAGTGCAGCAAATCTAGGCGGCTGCAGCTTCGCCGCCGGAGCGGGGCGGCTGCATCGGCGTCAGCCAGCGTTCCACCCGGCGCAGCCGCGCATCGAGCGCCGCCATCGTCTGGCCGAGGTCGGGCGACTCGTCGCGGTACCACACCCGCGCGGCCGCGACATAGGCGGCAGCGGTTAACTTGACCGCGACCGCGCCGCGGACGCCACCCGATGCGATGCCGGCCGCCTCGAGCATCCACCGCACCGAGCGCAGCAACGTGCCGCCGGCAACCAGCATCGACGGCGGGTCGGCGGGCAGCTCGCGGCGCAGCACTTCAAGCGCCGGCTTATAGGGGCGCAGCGCGTCGAATCGCCGCATCATCAGATCGAACAGCCGGTCGCGCGGATGCTCGCCATCTTCCGCTGCCGGCGGATCGGTCAGCACCGCCTCGTCGATGCGGCGAAAAAACCCGCGCAGAATGGCGTGCTTCGACGAGAAGCTGCGGTAGACGCGCAGGATCGGCAGGCCGGCGGCGGCCGCGATCGCTGCGAGCGACAACCGCCGCCAGCCCGCGAGCGGGATTTGCGCCATCGCCGCGTCGATGATCCGCGCGGCGTCGTCGGCGGCGGCCGGCGATTGATCGGGAGCGCGCCCGACGCCGCCGCTCCTGCGGGGGCTTCTGGCCATCGCTCAGCTCGCCAATTCGCGCGAGCGCGCTGCCGCCGCGGCCACCGCACGCTCGATCAGCGGCACGAGCCCGTCCCTTGCCATCAGCACGTCGAGTGCGGCGCGCGTCGTGCCGCCGGGGCTCGTCACCGCCTCGCGCAGCTGCGCCGGGCTTTCGCCGGCGAGGCGCGCGAGCTCCCCCGAGCCCGCGACGGTGGCGCGCGCGAGCCGCAGCGCCAGCGCGGACGGCAGACCCGCTGCTTCGGCGGCGGCGGCCAATGCCTCGATCAGCAGGAAGACATAGGCGGGGCCGCTGCCCGAGACCGCGGTGACCGCGTCGAGCAGCGCCTCGTCCTCGACCCAGGCGCTCTCGCCGGCGGCGGCGAGCAGCCGCTCGCACAGCCGGCGCTGCTCCGCCGTCACCCGCTCGTTGGCGCAGGCGACGGTAATGCCGCGCCCGATCGCCGCCGGGGTATTGGGCATCGTGCGGACCACCGCGGCCGGGCCGAGACCGCGGGCGATGCCGGCGATGGTCTTGCCGGCGACAATCGACACGAACAGCGTCGGCGGCCCCGCCCAGCGGCGGTAGCCCGGCACGACGCCGTCCAGGACCTGCGGCTTGACCGCGAAAATGACCGCGTCCGGAGCCAGCCGGCTAGCCGGCTCCTCGGGCGAGCGGTGCCAGGAGACGCCGGGCGCATCCGCCAACCCGGGCGGCGGCCCCTCCGGCTCGACCACGCAATAGCGCGCCGCGGCGCGCGCCGCGATCCAGCCACGCAGCAATGCCGAACCCATCTTGCCGCAGCCGACCAGGACCAGCGTGCGCTCCGGCGACGCGTCGTGGTCTTCCTCGGCCATCGCCCGTTCTCCCCATAGCCCTCAGGCTTCACCGACGGGGTCGATCATCGCCGCGGCGATCGCCTCGGCGGGCCGCTTGCCGCCCCACAGCACGAGCTGGAACGCCGGATAGAAGCGTTCGCATTCCGAGAGCGCGATGTCGACGAGATCCTCGATTTGCTCGGCGCTGCCGGCGCCGACGCCACGCAGCAGCAGCGCATGGCGAAACGACGGCGAGTTGTCCTCGGTCGACAGGTCGAAATGGCCGAGCCACAGCTTCTCGTTGGCGAGCGCCAACAGCTCGTAAACCGCGGTCCGGCGCCCCTTTGGCACCTTCATGTCAATGCCGCAGGAGAAATGAACCGCGCAGATTTCCTCCTGCCACACGAAATACAGCCGGTAGTCGCACCAGCGGCCGGTGATCTCGACCACCAGCTCCTCCTCGCTGGCGCGGTCGTGAGCCCACTCGTTGGCGCTGACGATCTCCTCGACGAGATCGATCGGATTGCCAAAAAACGGGGTCGGTTCGGAAGCTGCAAGGGTCGTCATCGGGCGCTCCTTTGCGCGGCGCGACAAATGGGTTCGCAAAAATTACCGCTGACCAAATTAAGGCTGACCGAATTGAGGCGGGCCGGATTGAGGCGGCCCCGGCGGGCTCTCGCGTTCGCGCAGCGCGGCGACGACACCCTCGAGCTCGGCCACCCGCCGCGCCAGGTCCTCCTGCTCGGCGCGCGCGTTGGCCGCCATCGCCTTGACCGCCTCGAATTCCTCGTGAGTCACCAGATCCATCCCGGCGAGCACGCGTTCGAGCTGCTCGCGCAACCGCGACTCGACCTCGCTCCTGACCCCGGACAAGGTTCCGACGGCACCCGCGGCAACCCGGGCGAGGTCGTCGAAAAACCGGCTTTGGCTCTGCATTGCATCAACCCTCCGCACCGCTCGCCACGCCGCCTGATTAGCAGCTTGCATATGGGCGTGCGCTAGCACAGAGGGCATATCCAAGGAAAGGTTTTCCCTGTGGCGGGCCAGCGGCACATGCAACCCTTCGCGCAATTCTCGGCCGACCGGCTGGCGTCCATCCGTGCCGTTCTGACCGATGTCGACGACACCCTGACCGAGGGTGCCCGGCTCCCGGCCGCCGCCTACGCCGCGGTCGAACGGCTGAGCACCGCCGGCTGTCTCGTCGTTCCGGTTACCGCCGCACCCGCCGGCTGGTGCGACATGATGTGCCGGATGTGGCCGGTGGCGGCCGTGATCGGCGAAAACGGCGGGCTGTGCTTCCGACACGACCCGAGGAACGGGGCCACCGAACGCCGCTATTGGCTGCCCCTGGCCGAGCGCCGCCGCGACGGCGAGCGGCTCGCCGTGCTCGGCGCGCAGGTGCGGGTGGTTGTTCCGGGGAGCGAGCCCGCCGCCGACCAGCCGTGGCGCGAGACGACGCTCGCGTTCCAGAACCCGGGCCCGCCAGTTGCCGACCGGATTGCCGCCGAGCTCGCCGCGGCCGGTGCCCGAAGCGTGACGAATTCGCTGTGGGTGCTCGGGTGGTTCGCCGATTTCGACAAGCTGGCGATGGCGCGCCGGATCATGGCCCAGCTGTTCGACATCGACATCGACCGCGACCGCGACGCGGTCCTATACGTCGGCGACTCGCTGAACGACGAGCCGATGTTCGGGCATTTCCCGAATTCGGTCGGTGTCGCCACCGTGCGAAATTACCTCGACCAAATGGCGACGCCGCCGCGATGGGTCACGAAGGGCGGCGGCGGCGCCGGTTTTGTCGAGGTCGCCGACGCGTTGCTGGGCTGGCGGCGAGATCGGGGAGGCTGAAGTCAGGCCGCGGGGCGCGGCGTCTGTCCGCCGGTCGACCACTGTGGCAGAATTGGCGTCGCGACGGGGGTTTGGGCGGGATAGGATCGGAAGGGCAGGAGCCGCGTTTGGCTGCGTTGGCGATCGACACGCTAAAGGTTGCAAAGCGGCTGCGCGAGGCTGGGTTCAGCGATCCGCAAGCGGAAGCCGTCGTCGCGACCGTCCAGGAGGCCGCGGAAGGGGCGGATCTCGCCACGCGATCGGACCTCGCCGAGCTCCGTTCCGAGATCAAGTTCGACCTCGCCGAGCTTCGCGCCGAGCTGAAGGCCGAGCTTGCTGAGCTTCGCGTTGAGTTGAGAGCCGAAATCGCGGCGGTGCGTGCGGAAATGCGGGCGCTCGAGCTGCGCTTCGAGGCCAAGCTCGAAGCTCTCAAGGCCGACATCCTCAATCGGATCTTCGGCTTGATCCTGGGCGCCGTCGTCGTCAACGTCGTCGCCGTCGTAGCCGCGATGTTCGGCGTGGCGAAATTGCTCGGCCACTAGCAGGGCCGCGGCCGCGCCGCGCCTCATTCGTCGGTCGAGGCGGCGAGGATCAGGCTCAACTGGCACAGCGGCCGCCCGGTTTCGACGGCCCAGGCGTTGAAGCAGGCCTGGACGGCCTCGCGGTCCTTGCGGTTTTTGGGCGCTGCCGACACCACGCCCCAGCGCTGCAACGCCACCGCGACCGAGCCCGTCAGGATGAACGTGTCCTTGCCGACCATGCGCAAAAAGGTCGGGCCGGAATTGCCGCCCATCTGGCTGAAACGCTTGGCGAGCGCCTCCCACAACCCGACGATGTCGGCGGCGGGCCAGCCCGCGAGCCATGCGCCAAAGCTGCCGTGCTCGTCGGCGAGCGCGATCATCGCCGCCGCGTTGTCGCGCACCGACTTGAGCTTGCCCCAATGGCGGATCAGCCGGCGGTCGCCGAGCAAGGCTTCGAGCGCCTCGTCGGGCATCGCCCGCACCCGGCGCGGCGCGAACCCGAAAAACACCTCCTCGAAGGCCGGCCATTTGGCGTCGACAAGGCTGTGCTTGAGCCCGGCGCGAAAGATCCGCAGCGACATCCGCGACAGATAACGGTCGTCGCCGACGGCGGCGAGCTCGGCCGCGCCGAGCGGCTGCGCCACGCGCGCCTCGAGCGCCGCCGCGCCGTGGCGGGCGCGCGCCGCTTCGAGGATCGGGCCAAAGGCGGACACACTCATCGCCACCTGCTCTGCGAAAGATCGAGCGTTGTCACCGGGCCGCGAGGAACCTGATCAGCAAAATTCCGCCGCTGAGGAGCCCAAACGCCCCCCACCCGAGTTGGGCCTGACCGAAAATTGCTACTGCTGCCACCGCAATGACCCATACAACTGCTACCGCTGGCACTCCCGTTGCGCGCAGCTTGACAGATACATTTTTTAAGAACTCCATCGGACGACCGTCTCCGCAAGAGAAGCGGTCTCCCATATACCAGCATTTTTTTAGGTTCCTGCTTTATTCCGGTCCACATCTTGTGGAAAGCGGGTATAATCATGCTACATCTGCAAGATCGGGCTAAGGGGTGCCACCCGCCGGCACCGTCTCGCCTACAGCGGGCCGTTGGGCAGCACCAGCACCTTACCGTTGCGGTGGCCGCGCTGCGCGTGGGCGAGTGCAGCTTTGATGTCGTCGATCGGGTAGGTGGCGTCGACCGGCGCCTTTAGCACGCCATCGCGCAGCTTCGCGGCGAGCTCGGCATAGATCGCCCGCACCTGCTCGCGGGGGCGCTTGGCGAGCCCGTCGCCGAGCATAAAGGCCTTTAGAGTGATCCCTCGCCCCAAGGCCGCGCGGCTGATGACGAGGTCGGCGCCGCTCATCGAGCCGTAGCTGACCACGACCCCGCCGTCGGCGACGCTGTCAGCGATGCGCTTGCATGCCTCCCCCGAGACCGCGTCGATACCGAGCCGGATCGGTGCGCCGCCGGTCGCCTGCTGTGCGCGCTGCGCGAGGTCAGGCCCGTCGGTCAGCACGACATCGGCGCCGAGCGCCTTCAATTCGTCAGACACGTCGTCGCGGCGAACGACGTTGAGGGTGCGCACGCCCTTTGCCTTGGCGAGCACGATCAAGTGCCGGCCGACCGCCGAGTTCGCGACATCCTGGATCACCCAGTCGCCGGGCTTCAACGCCACATGGTCATCGAGCAGCAGCAGCGCCGTCGCCGGGTTGATGCGCAGCATCGCCGCCTGCGCCAGGTCGAGCCCCGATGGCAGCGGGATCGCGTCGTCGGCGCGGACGCGGCGGCGCTGCACCCAGTTCTCGCGCTGCATGTTGACGACGAGGTCGCCCGGCCGGATGTCGCCGACCCCGGCGCCGACCGCCGCGACCCGGCCGACGCATTCCGCGCCGGGGGTCGCCGGCAAGGGCGGGTGCAGCCGGTAGTTGCCGCGGCAAAACGAGATGTCGGCGGGGTTGATCGGGAACGCCAGCACGTCAAAGACGATCTCGCCCGGCCCCGGTGCCCCGACATCGGGCGCCTCGACGCAACGGGCGACGTTCTCGGGGGTCCCGTAATCGGTGATTTCGACCTTTTTCATCTGCTCCTCCTATCGGCGAGCCATCGGCGGTCAGCCAAACCCATCGGCCATTATGCGCCGGATCTGGGCGGCGTCCATGCAGCGAAGCCCGAGCCCTTGGAGCGGCGCGCCTCGCGTCCCCGATTTACCCCGGCGCCCACCCGTTCGCCACGAGGTCGAGATGCGCCTCGAAAAACCGCGCGAGGTCGAGCGGGTGGTGCTCGGCGAACAGCAATTGCCAGAGGGCCGCCATCAATGCCGGCGCCATGATTGTCTGCGGGTATTCGAGCGCCGGGCCGGGCCTGACCTCGCCGCGTTCGACGCCGCGCGCCAGCAGCCGGCGCAGCAGCGCCAACGCGCGCGCGACCAGCTCGGCATGATAGAACTCGGTCAATTCGGGAAATCGCGGCCCCTCGGCGATCAGCAGCCGAAGCAGGCGGCGCGCCCGCGGGTTCTCGACCAGGCGCTCGTAGACTGCCGCGATCAGGCGGCGCAGCGCCTCCGCCGTTCGCTCGTCCGATTGCTCGAACCGCGCCTCAAGCATGTCCCAGTCGGGCAGGACCACGCGCCGCAGCACGGCTTTGAACAGCGCTTCCTTGCTTTCGAAGTAAAAGCTCGGGAGGCCTTTGGCGACGCCGGCGCGCCGCGCCACGTCTTCGAGCCGGGTTGCGGCATAGCCCGCCGCGGCGAATTCCTCGAACGCCGCTTCGAGGATCTCGCTTTCGCGGGTTTCCCGCGCGCGGCGGCGCGGCACCGGCTCCGGTCCCGAGGCGTCGGTCGTTGGATCGGACTGTGGCGTGTTTTTGACCATGACGGCAGTTTGCCACTGCGGCCCGGCTTGAACAAATCGCGCCTTGGCTTATCTTGGCTGAGTGGACAGTCAACATATGGAGACGGGCATGACCGAAAAGCAAAGCGTGCTGATCGTCGGCGCGGGTCCAACTGGGCTGGTCATGGCGCACGAGCTCGCACGCGCCGGCGTCCAATGCCGGCTCGTCGACAAAAACGCGCACCGCGCGACGCAGTCGCGGGCGATCGCGATCCATTCGCGGACCCTCGAGAGCTTCGAGCTGATGGGGCTCGCCGACGAGTTCCTCGCCGCCGGCCAGCGCATCGACGCCGTCGACATTCACGGCGCCGACGGACCGATCGCCCATGTCGAGTTCAGCTCGCTCGACACCCGGTATCCCTATGTGCTGGGCGTGCCGCAAGACGAAACCGAGCGCATCCTCGAGGAGCACGTCGCGAAGCTCGGGGTCAGGGTCGAGCGCAACACCGAGCTTGGCGGCCTGACGCTCGACCGGGCCGGCGTTTCGGCCCGGCTGCGCCGCGGCAACGGGGTCGAGGAGGTCGAGGCCGACTGGGTCCTTGGGTGCGACGGGGCACACAGCACCGTTCGCGACCAGCTCTCCGTGTCGTTTTCAGGCGCGACCTATCCCGAGCATTTCGTGCTGGCCGACATCAAGCTCACAAGCGACCTCGACCATGGTGCCGCTCAGGTGTGGCTGACCGGCGACGGCGCGCTCGCGTTTTTTCCGCTGCCCGACAACCGCTGGCGGCTGATTATCGCGAATTCGCCTCCTGACTGGCCGGGCGCGCCGAGCCTCGCGCAATGTCAGGAGCTGGTCGACGCGCGCCGGCCCGGCAACCTCAAGCTGACCGACCCGCGGTGGATTGCCGTATTCCGGATCCACCGCCGAGAGGCCGGGCAGTTCCGCCGCGACCGCGCCTTTCTGCTCGGCGACGCAGCACACATCCACAGCCCGGTCGGCGGCCAGGGCATGAACATCGGGATCGAGGACGCGTGCAACCTCGCCTGGAAGCTCGGCCTCGTGATCCGCGACGGGGCGAGCCCGGCCTTGCTCGACAGCTACGAAGCCGAGCGCCAGCCGGTCGACGAGCGGGTGATCCGGCAGACCGACCGGGCGACGCGGCTCGTCGCGGTGCACGGGTCGGTCGCCCGCTTTTTACGCGACCACCTGATGTCGCTGGCGACGCAAATCCCGGCGGTCGCGGAAAAGCTCGGCGAGCAGATATCCGGGCTCGGCGTCAGCTATCGGCGCAGCCCGATTGTCGACGATTGGCCGGTCGGCGGCAACGGCCCGCATGCCGGCGACCGCGCCCCGGACGCATTGGTCGACGACCGACAGCGCGGCGTCGCGACGCGGCTCTACGACATTTTCGCCCGGCACCGCCATACACTCCTGCTGGTCGGGGGGGCCGCCGAGCCGTTGCCGGAGCTGCCCGAGATGTGGCGGCCGTCGCTGGTTGTCCGGCGTATCGCTTCGTCCGGCGGCGATGCCGGCGCCGACCTGGTCGACCGCGCCGGCGAGGTCGCCCGGCGCTATGGGTCGACGCCGGCCGCCTATCTGATCCGGCCCGACGGGTATGTCGGCTTGCGGTGCCGTGCCAGCGAGGTGCCGAGCCGGCTGCCGAGCCACCTCGAGAAGGTGCTCGGGCCGATTTCGGCCCACCCGCAATGAGGGCGCGGCAGACGCTCGTATTCCCAGCGGGTCGTCACTCGGCGGAGGCCGCCGGAATTTCGTCGAGGCGCCGGTAGCGGTAGACGACGGCCGCGCTGGCCCACGCCGCGACGAAGAGGCCGACGACGGCAAAGCCGAGCGCGGTGAAATTGCCGTTCAGCGCGGCGACGCCGTCCCAGAAGCCGCCTTTCAGCGCGAACCGGCCACCCATCAGCCCCAGCGTTTCGACGGCGCCGATCACCACCGCGACCATCACCGACACAAAGGTGATAACCAAATTGTAGTATAGCTTGCGTATCGGGTTGATGAACGCCCAGCGGTAGGCGCCAAGCATCAGGACCCCGTCGGTCGTGTCGATCAGCGACATCCCAGCAGCAAACAGGGCGGGGAACAGCAGGATGGCCCAGATCGAGGCGCCTTTGGCGACCGCGGCCGCCGAGACCGCGAGCAGCGCGATTTCGGTCGCGGTGTCGAACCCGAGCCCGAACAGGAAGCCGAGCGGGTACATGTGCCAGCTTTCGCCGACGAGCCGGAAGAGCGGCCGGAACAAGCGCGCGAGCAGGCCGCGGCTGTTGAGCAGCAGGTCGAGATCCTCGTCGACATAGCGGCCCCCCTTGCGGACGCGCCGGAAGGCCCGCCACACACCGTGCAGGACGACCACATTGACGGCGGCGATCGCGAACAGGAACGCTGCGGAGACGCCGGCGCCGACGACGCTGCCGACCGCCTTGAACCAGCCGAAGGACCCGTTGAGCGCCGTCGCCGCGCCGGCGACACCGGCCACCGCCAGCATCACGACGGTCGAGTGGCCCATCGCAAAGAACAGGCCGACCCCGACCGGCCGCTTGCCTTGCTGCATCAGCTTGCGCGTCGCGTTGTCGATCGCCGCGATGTGATCGGCGTCGACCGCGTGACGCAGGCCAAACCCATAAGCAAGGAGCGCGGTGCCGAGCAGGACCGGCTGGCCCCGAAACACCAGCGCCGCCAATACCCACGCGCCGAGGTTGGCGAGGGTCAGCAGAGCGTAAATCCCGGCGATCCGCCGCCGCAAGGCGCTCGCCCGCCGCCGGGTTCGACCGACCGGGCCGACCACGTCGGTCAGACCGGGCTCCGACCGCAGCCTCACGGCGAATTTTGTCGCCAGTCGACGGTCGCGACCTCGCCCCCGACAATCGTCACGGTGCCGCTGGATTGGGCGGCGTCTTCCCAAATGTCGTAGTCGCCGGCGCGCAGCCCGGGAAACACCGCGGCAAAGACCGGCCTGCCGTTTATCCGCCGCTCCAGCACCTCGACATGGACGCGCGCCGCACTCCCCCGCGGGCTGACCTCGATTTCCCTACCATGCAATGCAGCCTCGGTATAGATGACGAGTGCCCCGACGTCCCGGCCGATATCCAGCACAATGCTTTCGGGATGGACACGGTCAATGTGTTGCTCAGCCATTGTCCTGGCCTCCTCTCGGCCGTTGTTCTTGAACCTCGTGTTCGACACCAGCCCATCCGGATCTTGCTCACCCGCAAATAAGCCCTGAAACAGCGGAGGAGGCCGGGAGCCGGCACTCCGCCGGGCTCCTCCGAGTAATCACCAAGCGGGTGGTCGTCCTTATCAACTCGGGTTGTAGAAACCGGAATATGGTATTCCCAGATAGGGAAAACTCGTCAGGAACGGGGAGGCGATGTCGCTCGGGTCAAGGCCGTCCGTGACCGCGGATGCAGCAGCGTCCGGGGTGTAAGAAGGGTCGACCAGCGGGATCGTAAGGCCGGCGAGGGCACGCAACTCGATCGTAAAGACATCGTCCATTACCCGGCGCCCATTGGGGAACCCGGCGAGGTCGCCCCCCAGGATCCCGAGGATGTTCGGAGCTGCCGTCGGTGGAATGGCCATGTTCAGTCGCAGCAGATCCGCGGGTGTTGACCCGGTGGAGTTCTGGAAACCGGCGATGATGCCCGTCGGGATGCCGGTAAGCAGAATCGCCACCAGGTCGGCTCGAGCTTTTTTATAAGCGGCCAAATCGGGGAAAACTCCGGGATAGACCTCCACCAGCCGCTGTGGGACCTCCGGGTATTCGACATATTTGACGAACTGCCTGTCTTTATTGGGCGACTGCGAGTTCCAGAAGTCCTTGAGCCCAAGCGGGATTATGACTTCGTTGAACAAGGGGTTGCCGAGCCGCGAAACTTGTACCCATGGTCCGTATTCTTCGACCTCGCCGTTAGACCCAAAGATAATCGCCTTGCGCCGACTGGCCGACGCATAGACGCCGATGACCGAGCGCGGGTCGGCTGGATTCGTGGGATTGGAGCCGTCGCGGGTCAGCATGCTTTTGGGCAGCTGGATCGCCATGGTGTGGACGTTGAGCCGGTTGGTCCCATCGACGCCCGGGGCGGCGGCCATCGGATTGATATGCAGATTCTGGAACGGCCGCAGATCGAGAAGGTCGAAGACCGAACCCAAATCGACATAGAACCCCTCGGCGCGCTGCCCGGCGAACACCGTTTCGCCACTCGGCAAGACGTGGATCGCTTCCTGCGCCAGCGTGTCGTAGTCCGGTGTGGAAAAAGGCCCGATGTTGCACGGCGGCGAGGCGAGCGCGTCGCCGAGGACGGTCTCTCGGCCATTCTTCACTCGGGTCACTGAATACAACTGGCGCACATTCCAATTCGGATCCGTCAACGAGCTGATCGGTCCGGTATTGTATAGAAAGGTGTCACGATTTTGCACCGAGGTCCGGAAGTTGAATTGATAGGTGATGTCGGCGCGCCCATCGCCGTCATTGTCGATGTTGATCTCGTAAAGCACATCGTCGCCGAACTCGTAAAAGTTCGGCCCACCGGGCGGCCACTCCAACGGAATGTAATTGGCGATCAGGGTGACCGTGTTCGGGTTGTTCGGGCTCACAAAGGCGTAGACATCGGTGTTGTCGGCCACCGGGTCCTTGGAAATCTCGGGGGCTTCACGATGGGATGACATGTCACCTCCTCTCAATCCTAAAAGCGACGGGTGCTTTATGTTGGATAGGGCTGTGTTTGGCCCCGCTCTAGCGGGCAGCTTCAATGAAGTACGCAACAAGCCGGGGATCGCGCAGCACGACCTCCCGCGCACCCACAAGGACGCTCATCTCGCCGGTCGCGACATCGTTGACATGGATGACCATCGAGCCGGGAGAGGCAGCGGACAATGGGGGCGCCACCGCTTGCGGCGAGTGGCCAAAGGCTGCCAAAGCCGGCATCGCCGGCAGCACGCTGAGGGTTGCCGCACCTACCGGGGTTTGCTGCAGAAACGAGCGTCGGGTCAGCTTTGACACAGTTGTCTCCTTTTCTTTACCATGGATTACTGAGCGATCGATCGAGATGTCCTCGCGTCGTCGTTTTTCCCAAGTACGGTCAAGCTTGCATTCCAGGCCATCAAACGCGCTCGCGGGTAATCGGTTCACGCAATACCGCAATTTTTCTACGTTAACTGTTAAACCGCTTGTTAAACAGTAACATGGTTTTTGCCGCCGGTAATACGCGCGGGTTTTTCGGTATTAAGAGGCAGCCCACCCGCAGGTTGCCCCATTCCAGCAGGTTGCCTGAGACCGACAGCCGCCGGGCTACGGCATCAGCACCTTGTCGACGACCATGATCACGCCGTTCGACTGGTAGACGTCGGGGATCGTGACGCGGGCGGTGTCGCCCTTCTGGTCGGTGATCCACAGGCTGTTGTCGCCCCACGACACGATCAGCGGCTCGCCTTCGGCAGTCGTCAGCGAAACTCGCCCGCCGGGGGTCGTCCGCACGTCGTGCTCCAGGCTCGCCGCGTCATAGCGGCCGGGAACCACGTGGTAGGTCAGGACCTTGGCGAGCTCGGCCTTGTTGTCGGGCTGCAGCAGAGTTTGGACGGTGCCGGCCGGCAATGCGGCGAACGCCTCGTTGGTCGGGGCAAAGACCGTGAACGGGCCCGGGCCTTCGAGAGTCGGGACGAGCCCCGCCGCCTTGACCGCGGCGACCAGGGTCGTGTGGTCCGGCGAGTTGACCGCGTTTTGCACGATGTTCTTGCTCGGGTACATCGCGGCGCCGCCGACCATCGGGTCCATTGCCGCCACCGCGCCCGCACCCAAGCTCAGCGCGATCACGGCGGTTGCGCCGACTAGCCTGATATTCATGAGAAGCCTCCTCGGGGTTGGGACGGCTGCGGCAGGATTTGCCGCCGTCATGCCCCTGCCAGCCCCTACGCGGCGGCGCCCGAAACGGATGCGGCTCTCACGATTTTTTTGCGGTGGCGGTCGTCCCGCGCCGAGTCATGGCCGCCGGCCCGGCGGACCGCCGCCTGACCGAATGCCCGCCAGCGCTTAGAGGTATTCGGATGATTCAGCGCGGTGCACCTTCCCTGGCCTTCCCGGCGGAGGCCGGACCCATACCTGACATGGGCACCGGCCCTCGCAGGTGTGGCAGGATGTTTGATCTGAACATTGGCCGCGGACGCCAAGGGAATCTTCTCAATGGGTCTTAACACTAGCGCGGCGCCGGCCGCAGATTGCCGCGCGACTCATATTGCCGGACCTGCAGCAAACCGAGCACTCGGTCGAGGTCGGCTGGGTCGACCGGGTGCCCGTCGGCGCGGCAAAAGCTCGCGTGGATCACCCAGACATAGCCGCCGCTCCAGCGCGGGCCGCGCTTTTCGAAAGCCCGGCAGTCGGCCGGCCCTTGCGAAAAGTCCATGATGCTGACGTCGCCGCTTTCGCGAAAATCGCGCCACGAAAGCCCGCTGCGCGTCATCTGGTTCATGTCGGGAAAGTCTTCGCGCAGGTCGCTGTAGCCGGCCTCGACATAACAGGCGCGGTGCTGAAAGCCGATACCGCTGACGTAATCCGGGTCGAACGTCATGACGTCGGCTTCGATCTTCAAATCAGCGGTCGCGGTCATGACGAGGTCGTGCGCGATCGTGCAGTTCGAGATTTGGACCGACGACGCTCCTTGCGATGTGCCGAGCGCGGCCGGGCTCATCTGCGGCCCGGTCTGGCAAGTGCCGGGTGCCGCCGACGCGATCCGGGAGCTCGCGCACGGGATGGCCGGCCATTTCTTCTCTTCGACCCGCATGTTGCCGAGATAGGGGCTCCATTTCTTGTATTGCGGCGTGATCGGCGGCGCGGTCACCGTGACCTCAGGCAGCCCCATGCTCGTATCGGCAGCCGCGGCGCCGGTCGCCCACAGCGCGGCGAGGACGTGCGCAACGATCCCGGTGGCTTTGACCGCCTGCCGCATTTCGCGCCCCTCTTTCAACCCGAGCTTTGGACGGCGCCGGCGAGTTGTCGCCTTCGAGTTGTACGCGGGCAAGCGCCGCCGCGTTCCCGCCGGTCTTGGCGACCGCCGTAGCCCTAGGTTTGCGGATCGTGGATTTGCCGGGCGGCTGTCGCCGTCGGCGACAAGCGCTGCGGCTATCCCCATACCTCTTCGTCATTCCCGCGAAAGCGGGAACCCAGGGCGGCCAGCGAGCGCTTGCCCCCTGTTCTAGCCAGGGGCAGGCCCTGGACCCCCGCCTGCGCGGGGGCGACGGATAGGAGGCGAGCGGAGTCGTTTGCTAAGTTGGCAGCACGAGGCGATCATCGCCCATGCCGGGCCGCATCAGTGGGTCGTCTTGGGGCTCGCGCCCGTGGCGGCGGCCTTGGCGGGGCGACGGCCGGCGGCGTGAAAGCCCGCTTGGTCGGCCTCCTTCCGGCACATGTAGCTGCCGTGCCTGGTCTTGCCGTAATAGCGGTCGCCGCTCAGATGGTAGGCCTTGGAGCCGCCGAGATTGGCCCAGACGATCGCGTCGCCTGGACAATGCGCCTTTGCCGCCTGTTCGGACGAAAATCCGCCGCTGGCGGGCCCGGCGGCGGCCGCCGCGGCGGCGCGCGAAGCGGGGCGAGAGGGTGCGGTTTGGCCCCAGGCCGGCATTGCCGCCGCCGACGCCAGAAACACAAGAACCATGATCGCTTTCGGAATTTTTCTCGCTTTCGGCATTTTTCTCCCCTCCTGCATTTTTCGCCCTCCTGAACGGATCGCCCGCCCCATACAAATACCGCGGCCGCCACCGGCGCAACCCCCGCGCGGGCGCGACACCCCGACTTCGGCCAAGACCCCGGCTACACCGCGATCGTCGCGGCGCAACCCCCGCGCGGGCGCGACACCCCGACTCGGCCGCGTCGGGGGCCGCACCGTCACCCGCGGTCGTAAGGGTTCTTGCCCTGGCGCAGCATCAGCCGGATCGGGGTCCCGGGCAGCTCGAACGCCTCGCGCAGCGCGTTGACGAGATAGCGACGATAGGAATCCGGCAATTCCGCCGGCTTCGACGCGAACAACGCAAAGCTCGGCGGCCGCGTGTTGACCTGGGTCATGTAGCGCAACCGCAGCCGGCGTCCGGCGGCGAGCGGCGGCGAATGGCGCTGCTGGACGCCCGCCAGCCAGCGGTTGAGCTCACCCGTAGAGATGCGCCGGTTCCAGATCGCGTCGGCGGCGTCGACCGCGCCCATCAGCGCGTCGAGACCATAGCCGCTGAGGCCCGAGACCGGCACCACCGCGACGCCCTGAAGCTGCGGCAGCGACACCGCAGCCCGCTCGCGCAGGGCCCGGAGCGCGGCCGCGCGATCGGCGACCGCGTCCCATTTGGTTGCCGCGAGCACTAGCGCGCGGCCTTCCTCGGCGACGAGCCGCGCGATCGTCAGGTCCTGGCGCTCGAGCGGCTGCAGCGCGTCGAGGACCAGAACCACGGTCTCGGCAAAGCGGATCGCGCGCAGCGCATCCGCGACCGAAAGCTGCTCGATCTTGCCTTCGACCCGCGGCCGGCGGCGCATGCCGGCGGTGTCGACAAGGCGGATCGGACGGCCCCGCCACGCCCAGTCGACCGCGACCGCATCGCGGGTGATCCCGGCCTCGGGGCCGCTCAACATCCGCTCGTCGCCGAGCAGCCGGTTGACAAGGGTCGACTTGCCGACATTCGGCCGGCCGACGACGGCGAGATGCAGTGGCTTTGCCGGGGCGCCCCCGATCGTATCCAGCGCCGCTCCGCGGTCGCGGCAATACGGCACCAGCCGCTCGTAGAGCCCGGCCAGCCCCTCGCCGTGCTCGGCCGAGATCGGCACCGGGTCGCCGAGGCCGAGCCGGTAGGCTTCACCGACCCCGGCGAGGACCGCGCGGCCTTCGGTCTTGTTGGCGACCAGCACCACCGGCTTGCCGGCGCGCCGCAGCCAGTCGGCGAAATGGCGGTCCGATTCGGTGACGCCGGCGCGGGCGTCGATGACGAGCAGCGCCACGTCGGCGTCGGCGAGCGCGCGCTCGGTCTGCGCCTGCATGCGGCCGGCGAGCGAGGCTGGGGCCGCCTCCTCGAGCCCGGCCGTGTCGATCGCGCGGAAGCCGAGATCGGCGATATGGGCCTCGCCCTCGCGGCGGTCGCGGGTCAGCCCGGGGGTGTCGTCGACGAGTGCGGCACGGCTGCCGACGAGCCGGTTGAACAAGGTCGACTTGCCGACGTTGGGGCGGCCGAGGATAGCGACGGAAAAGCTCATCGAAGAGGCGGCGCCCCAGGGATCAACAGTCAGCGATAGGCGGACAGCTCACCGTTGTCGGTCAATATATAGAGCGTGTTGTTGGCGATGACCGGGTCGACAAAGGCGTTGCCCGGCATTTCTTCGCGCCCCAGCGGCGCGCCGGTATAGGGCGAGACCGACAACGCCGATCCGTCGGAGGACAGGACGATCAGCCGGTCGCCCCCCAAGACCGGGCCGGCCCACGAGATCGGGTCCTCCTTTTTCTTTTCGTCCTCGTAGCTCGGCAGCTGACGCAGCCAGCGCACCTTGCCTTCGTCGCGCGTCAGGCACACCAGCTCGTTGTCGTTCGACAGGATATAGACGTAGTCGCCAGCCACCCAGGGGCCGTGGCTCGAGCCGATATCCTGCTCCCACACCCGCTCGCCGGTGCGCAGGTCGATCGCCACCATGCGCCCGCTGTGGCTGACGGCAAAGACGCGGCCGCGGTCGATGACGGGCCGCCCGCGAATGTCGGCGAGCGCCGAAACCGCGTCGGCGGGGCTCGCCGAGGCCAGGCTGTCGGACCACAACGGGCGCCCGTTCTCGACCGTCAACGCAAAGATCTCGCCCGACGAATAGCCGACCACGACCACTTCGCCCGCAACCGCCGGGCTGGCGCTGCCGACCAGCCCCGCGGTTTCCGGGATGCCGTTTTGGCCCCACAGCCGGCGCCCGTCGTCGGCGGCAAGCGCGACCAGCTCGTTTTCGACCGTCACCGCATAAACCCGGCCGTCCGACACGGTCGGGCCGCTGCGCACCGGCGCCCCGACGCCGGTCTTCCAGACGATCTTGCCGTTCTTCGGGTCGAGGGCGACGACCCGGGCGTAGCCGGACGCCACGAAAAGCCGCCCTTTCCAAAAGGCGATCCCGCCGCCGAACCCGTTGCCGTGGTCGTCCGAGGGCTTGACGTCGACCCGCCAGATCAGGTTGCCGGTCGCCGCGTCGAACGCGCTGACCTGCGAGCCGCCGTCCATCGCGTAAACCCGGCCGTCGGCGACGATCGGCTGGGCCAGCACCTGAGTATAGCGCGAGGATCCCTCGCCGACGCTGGCTTTCCAGACCTCGTTCAAGGTGGCCGGCAGCGCCAGATGCTGCATCGCATGGTTGGGATAGCCGCCGGGCTGCGGCCAGTCGGGGTTGACCACCGGCTTTGGCAGGCTTACCGGGACCTTCACGACGGCCGGGTCGGGCTCGAGCCGGCGGTCGAGGCTCAGCACCGAGATGCGCTCACCGGGCAACGGTTGCTTCTTGCTGGCAAACCAGCTGCAGCCGGCGAGGGTCGCGGCGAGGAGCAGCAATGCGACAGCGGCGGTTCGGAACATCGGTGCGCGGGGGGCGGGCCGGGGGCGGGCTAGGAGGCCAGCGCCGCTGCCATTTCGGCGGCACGAGCGCGCAGGCTGCGCGGCGCCGCGAGATCGTCGGCAAGACCCTTGAAGATCGCGAGCGCGGCTTTTTTGTCGCCGAGCTTGAGGTCTGCCGCCGCGGTCAGCTCGAGCGCGGTCGGCCGCCACGGCGTGCCGGCCGCGGTCAGCGGCGCCAGCCGGGCGATCGCCGCCTTTGGGTCGGACTTGAGGGTCCCCTGCATGACCGACAACAGGACAGCCAACTGCCGAAAGGTCGGGCCGAGCCCGCTCGCCTCGGCGATTCGGTCGTAGGCCGCCGCCGCCTCGTTGTGCTTGCCGGCCTTGGCCAGCAACGCCGCGTTCTCGAAGGAAGCGAGAACCGAGTACCCGCCGCCCTCCTTGTCGATCGTCGCGAACACCGCCGCCGCGTCGGCGTTCTTGCCGGCGCGGGCGAGCGCCAGGCCGCTCGCAAAGCGCGCCGACTGGGCCTGGCGCTCCGACAGCTGGTGGGCGCGCCAGGCGGCGATCCCGCCGGCGACGGCCAGCGCCAACACCGCCGCAGCCACGACATAGCGCCCATAGCGCGACCACAGCTTGAGCAGGTTGTCGCGCCGCAGCTCCTCGTCGATCTCGCGGAAGATTTCGCTCACGCGCTAGCCTCGGCCGGCCCTCGGTGCACAGCGGCTAGCATATCCACGCCGCCGAGGGGAGACAAATCGCACCGGGCGACGCCGCCGCCGCGCCCCGGCCCATATCGGTCACGAGCCGGCCGGAGCCCGCCTTGACAAGGTTCTCATTCCGTGCCGTGTACTCCTTGTTGTCTTTCATTCCGACCGGACTGTCCGTCGCCAATGCACGCTTATCGGAGCCATACCTGCGGAGAGCTGCGCCTTGCCGACGCCGGCCGGCCGGCCCGGCTGTCCGGCTGGGTTCACCGCAAGCGCGACCACGGCCACCTGTTGTTCGTCGACCTGCGCGACCATTACGGCCTGACGCAATGCGTGATCGACGCCTCGTCCGAGCTGTTCCCGGCGGCCGAGGCCTTGCGTCTCGAAAGCGTCGTCACCGTGACGGGGCGGGTCGTCGAGCGCTCGCCCGACACGGTCAACCCGAACCTCCCGACCGGTGCGGTCGAGGTCGTGATCGCCGAGCTCACGGTGCAGTCGACGGCCGAGCCGCTGCCGTTCCCGGTCAACAGCGAGGCCGAGACACCGGAGGACCTGCGGCTGACCTACCGGTTTCTCGACCTGCGGCGCGAGCGCATGCATGCCAACATCATGCTGCGCGCGCGGGTTATCGCCTCGATCCGTCGACGCATGGTGGAAGAGGGCTTCACCGAGTTCCAGACCCCGATCCTGACCGCCGACTCGCCGGAGGGCGCGCGGCCCTACTACGTGCCCAGCCGGCTGCATCCCGGCGAATTCTACGCGCTGCCGCAGGCGCCCCAGCAGTTCAAGCAGATCCTGATGGTCGCCGGGTTCGACCGCTATTTCCAGATTGCCCCGTGCTTTCGCGACGAGGCGAGCCGCGCCGACCGCGCGCCGGGCGAGTTCTATCAACTCGATCTCGAAATGTCCTTCGTGACAGCGGAGGACGTGTTTGTCGCGGTTGAGCCGGTGTTACAAGGTGTATTCGAGGAATTTGGTAATGGCCGCGTCGTGACTCCGGCGCCATTTCCGCGCATCGCCTATTCCGACGCGATGCGGCAATACGGCACCGACAAGCCCGACCTGCGCAACCCGGTCAAGATGCGCGACGTGTCGGCGCACTTCCGCGGCTCGGGGTTCAAGGTGTTCGCCGACCTTCTTGCCGCCGACCCCGGCGCGCGCGTCTGGGCGTTGCCGGCGCCAAAGGGCGGCAGCCGCGCGTTTTGCGACCGCCTCAACGCCTGGGCGCAATCCGAAGGCCAGCCCGGCCTTGCCTACATCCTGTTTCGCGACGGCGAGGGCGCCGGCCCCGTCGCGCGCAATCTGGGCGAAGAGCGCACCGCCCTCATTCGCGAGGAGCTGGGCCTCGGCGACGGCGACGCGGTCTTCTTTGTCGGCGGCGTGCCGGGCAACTTTGTGCAATTTGCGAGCGCGGCGCGAATGAAGCTCGGTTACGAGCTCGGCCTCGTCGAGGACGGCGCGTTCCGCTTTTGCTGGATCACCGATTTCCCGATGTACGAGCGGAACGAGGAAACCGGCAAGATCGACTTCAGCCACAACCCGTTCTCGATGCCCCAAGGGGGGCTCGCCGCGCTCGAGCAGGCGGACCCGCTGACGATCCTCGCGCATCAATACGACATCGTCTGCAACGGCGTGGAGCTCGCCTCGGGGGCGATCCGCAACCACCGCCCCGACATCATGTACAAGGCGTTTGCGATCGCCGGCTATACAGCGGCCGATGTCGAGAGCCGGTTTCGCGCCGTGTTGAACGCATTCCGCTATGGCGCGCCGCCGCATGGCGGGCTCGCCCCCGGCATCGACCGCATCGTCAGGCTGTTGGCCGACACGCCGAACATTCGCGAGGTCATCGCCTTTCCGATGAACCAGCAGGCGCGCGACCTGATGATGCAGGCGCCGGCGCCGATCCCGTCCGAGCGGCTGCGCGAGCTGCATTTGCGGGTGGTCCCGCCATCGGAAAAGGGGCCGCGGTCCTGATATGCCGGCGGCGGCCTCGGTCGTCACCGGGGTCGCGCCGTTTCGGGCCGGCGGCTACAATCCGCGCATTCGCCACGGGGGCACTGAATGACCGAAGATTGGCCGGCGCCGCGTTGTCGGGCGGCCGGCGGAGCATGGCGCCGATGATCGCCCGCGCTGTTCGCCTCGCCGGGTTGGCGATCGGGCTTGCCCTGTTGACGGGGCTGCCGTCGGGGGCCGCGGAAATCGCCCCGCACCGCGCGCTCTATACGATGACCCTCGGCTCGACGCGCGGCGATTCGGGGGTGGTGGGCGCGACCGGTGCGATGGATTACGAGTGGGGCGAGACTTGCAACGGGTGGACGATCGAGCAGCGCTATCGGCTGCGAATGCACTACGCCGAAAGCGAGGACGTCAACGTCACCTCGACGTTTGTGACGTGGGAGTCGAAGGACGGGTTGCGCTACCGCTTCAACCAACGGCAGACCCGCAACGGCGAGCTTGACCAGGAGATCCGCGGCGAGGCCCGGCTCGACGGGCCCGGCAAGGGCGGGGTGGCGATTTTCACCAAGCCGCGCGCGCAAACCTTGAAGCTGGCGCCGGGCGTGCTGTTCCCGAGCGCGCACACGATTTTGCTGATCGACAAGGCCAAGGCCGGCGTCAGCTTTGTCACGCGCCAGGTGTTCGACGGCTCGACCGACGAGAATGCGGTTCAGGTGTCGGCGGTGATCGGGACCAAGGTCGCGGTCGACAAGGTTTCGGCAAAGCCGTCGAGCCCGCTGCTGGAACGGCCCGGCTGGCACATCCGGCTGGCGTTTTTCCCGGTAGACGTGAAAGCCGAAGAGCCGGATTACGAGCTTGGCATGGACCTGCTCGACGACGGCGTCTCGCGCGACATGGACATCGACTACGGCGACTACACGATCCGCGCCAAGCTCGACGACATCGAGGCGCTCGGCAAGCCCCCCTGCTGACCCCGGCGCCGGTCTCGAAAGGGGCGCGCTAATCGCGGTTGCCGCGCCCGGTGCGCGAGACGCTGTGCACCGGAACCGCGCTGGCGCCCAGCCCGCCGCCGCGGCGCAGCGCGTCGGCGCCCAGCCGGTCGCGAATCGCGTCGACTGCCCGTTCGAGCCGGCGCGGCCGGCCGAGCTCGCCGTCGAACAACGTCGGCATGTCGGCGGCGCTTGCGTCGACAAGCATGTCGGCGCCGATCCCGATCAACCGAAAGCGGGTCGTGCCGTCGGCTTCGGCGGCGAGCAGCGGTGCGGCGACGCGGAACATCGTCTCGGCGAGCTGGGTCGGGTCGGCGAGGCGGCGGGAGCGGGTGCGCAGCTGGAAATCGCCGGTTTTGAGCTTTAAGCCAACCGTGCCGGCGGCGAGCGACGCCTCCTTCAGCTGCGCCGACACGCGCTCGCACAGCGGCCACAGGATCCGCGCGAGAGCCGCCGTGTCGGCCTCGTCCTCGGGCAGGGTGGTTTCCGCGGAGATCGACCGCGCCGGCGAATGGGCGAGCACGGCCCGCTCGTCGACGCCGGCGGCGAGGCGGGCGAGGTGCGCGCCGAACCGGCCGTAGCGCGCCGCCAGCTCGCGCTCGCCGAGTGCCGCGAGCTGGCCGATCAGGACAATCCCGTCGGCTGCGAGCCGGCGCTGCATCGCGGCGCCGACACCCCACAGCAGCGACACCGGTTTGTCGGCAAAAAACCCCGCGGCGTCGCTGCGGGCGAGCACGGCAAAGCCGCGCGGCTTCTCGAGGTCGGAGGCGATCTTGGCGAGGAGCTTGCCGTCGCTGAGCCCGATCGACAGGGTGATGCCAAGCTCGCCTTCGATCCGCCGGGCGAGGGTCGCGAGCAGCTGCGCCGGTGCGGCGCCGTGCAGCCGCTCGGTGCCGGAGAGGTCGAGAAACGCCTCGTCGATCGACACCGGCTCGACGAGCGGCGTCAGGCGGCGCATTTCGTCGCGCACCGCGCGGCCGACCTCGCGATATTTTGCCATGTCGGGCCGGATCACTTCGGCGTCCGGGCACGCGGCCAATGCCTTGAACATCGGCATTGCCGAGCGCACGCCGTAAAGCCGCGCCACATAGCAGCAGGCGAGCACGACGCCGCGCCGGCCGCCGCCGACAATCACCGGCCGGTCGGCGAGCTCCGGCCGCTCACGCTTTTCGACCGTGGCATAGAACGCGTCGCAGTCGACATGCGCGATCGCGAGTTCGGCCAGCATCGGGTGGCTGACGAGCCGCGGCGAGGCGCATCCCGCGCATCGACCGCTGGGCGGCGGGCGGGGATAGAGCCGGCTGCAGTCGCGGCACAGCGTCATCACGGCGTGCGCTCGGCAGGCCATGCCGACCAGCCCGCCGCCACCGCCAGCTGGCCAAGACCGATCGGATCGACGCCGCGGTGACCGCTCATTTTGCCGCGGCGGTCCGCCCACCGGCGCCGCCCGTTGCCGACGCGCAAGCGCGGGCGCTCGGCGAGCCCATGGCGCGCCGGCGAAATCGGCAAGCAGGCCCTCACCGCCTGCCTGCGCACGCTCGTCGTCATCCTCAGCGCCATCCTGCGGGACGTCACATCATGGCTACCCGCTTGACGTCACAGGCAGTCGCTCAGGACCCGCGAAAGCTGAGCCACGGCGAGCGCACGACCGCGTAGATCGCGAGCCAGATCGCCGCCGCGACGAGGGTCGTCACCAGCGCCTTGCGCAGAAGCCGCGGCTGCTTTGGCGCACCGGCGGTATGGCCGACATCGCCGGGCTCGGCCGGCACGACCCATAACGGCAGGATCGCGAACAACGTCACCCACCACACCAGCACGTAGACGACAAGCCCGGTAAACCAGTTCATGACGAGAACTCTGAACCGCGCCCCGCATGCGAAGTCAATGCGGCGGCCAGCGCGGCGAGCCGGCTCACCATCCGGTCGATCTGAAGTTCAAGCTTTTCAAACCGCAGTTCGAGCCGTTGCTCCAGTTCTCGCGGATCGGCCTTCGTGGCGACATTGTCATGGATCGCGTCATACCCCCCGGGGTTACGCCTGGGACGGTCACCAGCCAAGCAGGCGACCAGGCGCCTAGACCTGCTCCAATTCGATCAGGGTGCCGCAAAAATCCTTTGGATGCAGGAACAGCACCGGCTTGTCGTGCGCGCCGAGGCGGGGCTCGCCGTCCCCGAGCACCCGCGCGCCCGCGGCGCGCAGCCGGTCGCGCGCGGCGATGACGTCGTCGACCTCGTAGCAGAGGTGATGCATCCCGCCCGCCGGGTTGCGTTCGAGAAAGCCGCGCACCGGCGAATCCTCGCCGAGCGGCTCGAGGAGCTCGATCCGGGTGTTGGGCAATTCGACAAAGACGACCGTCACCCCGTGCGCCGGCAACGCCCGCGGCGCCGAGACCCGGGCGCCGAGCGCCTCGCGGTAAAGCGCGCTTGCCACGGCGAGGTCGGGCACGACGACCGCGACATGGTTGAGCCGGCCGATCACCGCGATGCCGCCCCCTTCCCGCTCAAAGCCGCACCACCTGGATCTCGGTCAGCGGCCGCTTGCCAAAGCGCTCGTTGAGCGCGCGCCGCAATGCCCGCCGCGCCGCCTCGCCGACGACATCGTCGTCGCGCCGCGCCCCGGCCGGCAGCTCGGCGAGCGCCCGCTCGACCGCGGTGCGCAGGAACGGCACGGCCTCTTCGGCCGCCTCCGGCTCGACGAGGCCGAGCAAGGTGATAGCCGGCGGAGCCGCAAGATTGCCGCGGGCGTCGAACACCAGCGTCCCGACGACGCTGCCGTTGAACACGATGCGCCGCCGGTCTTTCAGCGCCTCACCCCCGAGCGGCAGCAAGGTCTTGCCGTCGCTCGCCAGCCGCCCGACCGCGACCTCGTCGATGACCGCAACCCCCGACAAGCCGAACCTGACAAGGTCGCCGTTTTCGATGACCAGCGTCTCGGGCACCTGGCATTCGCCGGCAATCTCGGCGTTGGCGATCAGGTGGCGGGCTTCGCCGTGCACCGGGATCGCCACCCGCGGCCGGATCATCTGGTACATGCGGATCAGCTCGTCGCGCGCCGGATGGCCCGAGACGTGGACAAAATGGTCCTGCTCGGTGACGATCTCGACCCCGAGCCGGGCCAGCGCGTTCTGCAGCCGCCCGATGGACTTTTCGTTGCCGGGGATGATCCGCGACGAAAAAATGACCGCGTCGCCGGGCTCGAGCTCGACGCTCGGATGGTCGTCGCGGGCGATGCGGGCCAACGCCGAGCGCGGCTCGCCCTGGCTGCCGGTGCAGATCATCAAGATGCGGTCGCGCGGGATGTAGGCCGCCTCGTCCTCGGTCAGGAACCGCGGCACCTCGGCGAGATAGCCGTTTTCCCGCGCCGCCTTGTCGATCCGCCACAACGAGCGGCCGACCAGCGCCACGTCGCGGCCGTGGACCGCGGCGGCATGTGCGATGGTTTCGAGGCGCGCCACATTCGAGGCAAAGCAGGCGACCGCGACGCGCGCGTCATAATGCCCGACGAGATCGGTCAAGGACCGGCGCAGGTCGGCCTCGGAGCCGGAGGTGCCGGGGCGCAGCGCATTGGTCGAATCGCAGATCATCGCCAAGACGCCCTCGTCGCCGAGGCGGCGCAGCGCCTCCTCGTCGGTCGGCAAGCCGATCAGCGGATCGGGGTCGAGCTTCCAGTCGCCGGTATGCCACACCGTTCCCGCCGCGGTGCGCAGCACGACGGCGTTGGGCTCCGGGATCGAGTGGGTCAGGGTCACGAACTCGAGGTCGAACGGCCCGATCGTGAACCGGCCCGACATCGGCACGATGTTGATGCGCACCTTGTCGGCGAGCCCGACCTCGACGAGCTTCGCGCGCAGCAGCGAGGCGGTGAACGGGGTCGCCCACACCGGGCAACGCAGCTGCGGCCACAAATAGGGGATGGCGCCGATATGGTCCTCGTGGGCGTGCGTCGCGACGATCCCGAGGAGCTTGTCGCGGCGTTCGGCGATAAACGCCGGGTCGGGCATCACGACATCGAGGCCGGGCTGCGAATCGTCGCCAAAGGTGACCCCGCAGTCGACGATCAGCCACTGTCCGGCGGTGCCGTAGAGGTTCAGGTTCATGCCGATCTCGTTGGCGCCGCCAAGCGCCACGAACAACAGCGCGTCGGGATCTTCGCCCCCGGAACGCACCGGCGACTGGAATGGAAAGTCGTTCATTTATTGCCGTTTCTTTGATGGATCAGGTACAGCCCCCACAACGTCAATTCCGGGTCGACCGTGTCGATGACCTCGGTCTCCTTGGCAAACAACGGCGCCAGCCCGCCGGTCGCGACGACCCCCATCGCCTCGCCGCGCTCTTCGCGGATGCGCCGCACCAACCCCTCGATCAGCCCGACATAGCCCCAGAACACGCCGGACTGCATCGCCGGGACCGTGCTGCGGCCGACCACTGTGGGCGGGCGTTCGATCGACACGCGCGGCAACTGCGCCGCGGCCATTTCGAGCGCCAGCATCGACAGGTTCGGGCCCGGCGCCAGGACCCCGCCGCAGTAATTGCCGGCCTTGTCGACGATGTCGAAATTGGTCGAGGTGCCAAAGTCGATGACCATCAGCGGCGTCCGATAGCGGTCCTGCGCCGCGACCGCGTTGCAGATCCGGTCGGCGCCGACATTCTGTGGCGGCATGTCGACATCGATGCCGATCCCGAGCCGGCAGTTTGGCCGCCCGACGACCAGCGGCTCGCTGGCGAAATAGCGCCGGCACAGCCCGACGAGGTTGAATGCCGCTTCGGGCACGACGTTGGCGATGACCGTCGCGTCGATGTCGCGCTGCCCGAGACCGGCCAGCGCCATCAGCTGGGTCAGCCACACCGCGTATTCGTCGGCGGTTCGTTTCGGATTGGTCGCCGCCCGCCACGAGGCGCGCAGCGCGTCGCCGTTGTAGACCGCGAAGACGACGTTGGTGTTGCCGGAATCGATGGCGAGCAGCATCGGGCCTCGCTAGCGCGCCGGGAACACGTCGCCGGCCGAGACCTGCCGCAGCCCGCCCTCGGTCTCGAGCAGCAACGTCCCATGCTGATCTATGTCGACGAATTTCCCGTGCAAGGTGGCGGTGTCGAGCCGCACCTCGATCGCTTCGCCCAACGCGACGGCGCGCGCGAGCCAGGCGTCGCGGACCACGCCAAACCCCTCCGCCCGCCACCGCCGCGCCCACGCCTCAAAACGGCGCGCGAAGGTTTCGAGGGCCGCCTCTGGGGTGGGCGCAGCGTGGCCTTCGCCCGCGACCGAGGTCGCCGGGAATTCGGCGTCGGGCGGCGCCGCGGCGAGATTGATCCCGACGCCGACGACGAGGAAGGCGAGCCTGGCGTCGGCGCCCATCTCCGACTCGAGCAGGATGCCGGCGATCTTGCGGCCGCCCGCCAGCACGTCGTTCGGCCATTTGCAGACGAGCCCGGCCAGGCCCGGCGCCAGCTCCGAGAGCGTGCTCTCGACGGCCAATGCCGCGACAAAGCCGAGCTGGGCCGCGCATTCCGGGGCGCAGGCGGGCCGCACGACCAGCGACAAATAGAGGTTGCCGCGCGGCGACGACCAAAAGCGGCCCCGGCGGCCATGCCCGGCGGTCTGCTCCAATGCCCAGACCAGGGTGCCGTCCGCCGCCCCCTCACGGGCGAGCCGCCGTGCTTCGTCATTGGTGCTGCCGAGCGTGTCGCGCGCGATCAGCCGATAGGCCGCGGGGAGCACAGGGTCGGGCACGGTCAATGCAGAAACAGCGAGGCCGCCGCCGCTTCGGCGCTGCCGATCACCGGCCCCGGCAGCAGGAAGAAGAACATCGTGACAAACGCGGTCACCACCAGCACGCTTTTCAGCTCGCCGGCAAACGGGCCGTCATAGGCGGCGACCGGCTCGTCGAAATACATGACCTTGATCACGCGGAAATAATAAAAGGCGCCGACGACGCTGGTGACGACCCCGATCACCGCAAGCCCGGTCAGCTTGGCGTCGATTGCCGCGAGAAAGATGTAGAGCTTGCCGAAAAAGCCGGCGGTCGGCGGCAACCCGGCCATCGAGAACATGAAGACCGCCAGCGCCAAGGCCAGTGCCGGATGCGTGCGCGACAGCCCGGAAAGGTCGGCGATCTCCTCCAGTGCCCGCCCTTGCCGCCGCATGCACAGAACGACCGCCCAGGCGCCGACATTCATGACCAGGTAGATCGCAAGATAGACAAGCACGCCGCGAATCCCGGCGGAGGTGCCGGCGGCAAGCCCGATCAGGGCGTAGCCGACATGGCCGATCGAACTGTACGCCATCAGCCGCTTGATGCTGCGCTGGGCGATCGCGGCGACCGAGCCGAGGATCATCGAGGCGACCGAGATGAACACGATGATCTGCCGCCACTCGCCGATCAACGGCCCGAACGGCTCGATCATGACGCGGACAAACAGCGCGAAGGCGGCGAGCTTTGGCGCCACCGCGAAAAATGCGGTGACGGGGGTCGGCGCACCCTCGTAGACGTCGGGCGTCCACATGTGGAACGGCACCGCGGAAATCTTGAAGGCGAGCCCGGCGATGACAAACGCGAGCCCGACGATGACGCCGGGCGAGACCGGCGCGTTGCCGGCGAAGAGGCGCGCCAGGTCGGCAAAGGCGGTCGTGTCGGCAAAGCCGTAAACCAGCGACAGGCCGTAGAGCAGCATCCCCGACGACAATCCGCCGAGGACAAAGTATTTGAGCCCGGCCTCGCTCGATCGCGCCGAGTCGCGGTTGAAGCTCGCGGTGACGTAAAGCGCCAGATTTTGCAGCTCGAGCCCGACATAGAGCGTGATCAGGTTGTTGGCCGAGATCATGACCATCATCCCGGTCGTCGACAGCATGACGAGCACCGGGAACTCGAAACGGGCGATGCGCTCCTCCTCGTTGTAGCGCAGCCCCATCAGGATCGCGAGCGCCGAGCCGATAAGCACCAGCGACTTCATAAACAGCGCAAACGCGTCGGTCACGAACATGCCGTAAAAGCCGACGCGCCGCGCGCCCCCACCGAGCTGGGCCACGACCAGCACCAGGATCAGCACCGCGATCGCCAGCCACGAGACCTCGCGCGCCGCGCGCTCGCCGCGAAACGTGCCAAACACCAGCAGCGCCATCGCCAACCCGGCGAGCAACGTCTCCGGCAGGGCGGGCGAGAGACCGGGAAACGCGAGATGAGCCATCGGCATGCCTAGGGCAGGCTCGCGCGGCGCAGACCGGCCGCGTCGGTCGCCGCGTTGACCTGCGCGACCATATGGTTGACCGAGGCCTGGATCGGCCGCACGAATGAGGTCGGATAGATGCCCATCCACAACACCAGCAGCAGCAGCGGCGCGAAAATCGCCTTTTCGCGCGGGCTCAAGTCGAGGATGTCGCGCAGGTCGGCGCGGGTCAGCGTGCCAAAGATGACCCGGCGATAAAGATAGAGCATGTAGGCGGGCGCCAAGAACAGCGCCGTCGCGGCGAGCGTGCATTCGAGCGTGCTGACCCGGAAGGTGCCGAGCAGGATTAGGAACTCGCCGACAAACCCGCTCGTGCCGGGCAGCCCGACCGAGGCCAAACTGAACACCATAAAGACGAACGCATAGGCCGGCATGCGCTCGACAAGCCCGCCGAACCGCGCGATCTCATGCGTGTGCAAGCGGTCGTAAAGGACGCCGACGCACAGGAACAGCGCACCCGACACGAGGCCGTGGCTCAGCATCTGGATGACCGCACCCTGCACCGCCTCCTGGGTCACGGCAAAGGTGCCCATCGTCACAAAGCCCATATGGGCGATCGACGAATAGGCGATCAGCTTTTTCATGTCGGTCTGCGCGAGCGCCACCAACGAGGTGTAGATCACCGCGACCGCGCTCAAGACAAAGATCAGCGGGGTGAAGAAATGCGAGGCGAGCGGAAACAACGGCAACGAAAAGCGCACAAAACCGTACCCGCCGAGCTTCAACAAGATGCCGGCGAGGATGACCGAGCCCGCGGTCGGCGCCTCGACATGCGCGTCGGGCAGCCAAGTGTGGACCGGCCACATCGGCACCTTGATCGCAAAGGACGCGAAAAACGCCAGCCACAGCCACTTCTGCAGCGCGACCGGGAACAAATTGGCGTGGTTCAGGGCATATTCGATGTCGGTCGAGCCGGTCTGCAGGTAGATCGCGAGGATCGCCAGCAGCATCAGCACCGAGCCCAACAGCGTATAGAGAAAGAACTTGAACGCCGAATAGATCCGGTTGTCGCCGCCCCACACCCCGATGATCAGGAACATCGGGATCAACACGCCTTCAAAGAACACGTAAAACAGGATGAAGTCGAGCGCGCAGAAAATCCCGACCATCAAGGTTTCGAGAGCCAGGAAGGCGATCATGTACTCGCGGACCTGGACCCGGATCACGACCCAGCTGGAGACGATCGACAAGAAGGTCAACAGGGTCGAGAGCAGGATGAAGAACAGTGAAATGCCGTCGATCCCCATGTGATAGGCGATCGTGACCCCGCCGAGCGTGATCCAGTTCGAGCGCTCGACAAACTGAAACGAGGCGGTGTTGGGGTTAAAGTCGACCCACAGCATGATCGACAAGAGAAAGACGATCAGCGACGTCCACAGCGCGATAAAGCGCGCATTCCGCGCGACGACGGCCTCGTCGCCGCGCGCGACCAGGATGAAAAACACGCCGACCAGCGGCAGAAACGTGACGAGCGAGAGCAGCGGCCAGTGGCTCACGACGGTTGCCTCTCGCTCAATGCTGCAACAGGTACCAGGTGACGAAGGCCGCCACTCCGATCAGCATCACGAACGCATAGTGATAGAGATAGCCGGTCTGCAGCCGGCTTGCCTGGCGCGCGAGGTCGCGGGTCACCGCCGAGACGCCGTCCGGCCCGAGCCCGTCGATCAACAGACCGTCGCCGCCCTTCCACAGCCCGTCGCCAAGCACCATCGCCGGTCGTACAAAGACCAAGTCGTAAAGCTCGTCGAAATACCATTTGTTGAGGATGAACAGGTAAAGCAGCCGGAACCTCTGGGCGAGGCGCACCGGGATCTGCGGGTTCGAAATATAAAAGACATAGGCGGTGGCGATGCCGGCGAGCCCGAAGATCAAAGGCAGATAGGCGATCAGGCCCGGTATCTGCTCGGCTCTCGCCAGCGCATCGTGGCCGGGCAACACCAGGATCGCGCTTTTCCAAAAAGCGGCGCCATCGCTGCCAACGAAATAATCATAGCCGAGCCAGCCGAAGGCAGCGGCACCGATCGCCAGAACGATCAGCGGGATGCGCATCACCCATGGGCTCTCATGCGCATGGTGCATCGCTTCCTCGCCGGCGCGCGGCTCGCCGTGAAACGTCATGAACATGACCCGCGAAATATAAAAGGCGGTCATGAAGGCGGCGAGGGTGCCAAGACACCAGGCATAGCGGCCGACCGCCGTCCCCGACGCCCAGTCTGCGTCGATGATCGTGTCCTTCGACCAATACCCGGAGAACGGCGGGATGCCGCTCAGGGAAAGCGCGCCGATCCACATCGTCACATAGGTCCACGGCGTCTTTCGCCACAGCCCGCCCATTCGCCGCATGTCCTGCTCGCCGCCCATCGCGTGGATCACGGAGCCGCAGCACAGGAACAGCAGGCCTTTGAAGAAGGCATGGGTGAAGAGATGGAAGATGCCGGCGGCATAGGCGGAGACGCCGGCGGCGGCAAACATATAGCCGAGCTGGCTGCAAGTCGAATAGGCGACGACCTTCTTGATGTCGTTCTGCGCCATGCCGACGCTCGCGGCGAATATGCAGGTGGTGCCGCCGATCACGCCGACGACGACGAGTGCCGTCGGGGCGTATTCGAAGATCGGCGACAGCCGCGCCACCATAAAGACGCCGGCGGTGACCATCGTCGCGGCATGGATCAGGGCCGAGACTGGCGTCGGCCCCTCCATCGCGTCCGGCAGCCAGGTATGCAGCGGGATCTGCGCCGACTTCCCCATCGCGCCGATGAACAGCAGGATCGACGCAAGGGTCAGCGAATCGACGCGCCAGCCGAGGAAGTCCATCGTCGTGCCGACGGCTTTTGGCGCTGCGGCGAAAACTTCGGGAAAGTTCAGCGTGCCGAAGATGACAAAGACCGCGTAAATGCCAAGCGAGAAGCCGAAATCACCGATCCGGTTGACGAGGAAGGCTTTGATTGCCGCGGCGTTCGCGGAGGGCCGGTCGTACCAGAAGCCGACCAGCAGATATGACATCAGGCCCACGCCTTCCCAGCCGAAAAACAGCTGTACGAAGTCGTTCGCCGTAACCAGAGCCAGCATGAAAAAAGTAAACAGGCTCATGAAAGCCATAAAACGGGGGATCGACTTGTCCTCGGCCATGTAGCCGACCGAGTAGACATGGACCATCGACGACACGACGGTGACCACGAGGATCATCACCCCGCTCAACGTGTCGAGGCGGATCGACCAGCTGACATTGACCCCGCCGGCGACGATCCAGCGGAAGAGCGGGATGACCTGCGGCCCGGGTGCGGCGAGGATGTCGCGAAACAAGACGATGCCGAGCGCGGCCGACGCCAAGAGCGCGCCGCAGGTGACGATTTGCGAGCCGCGGTCGCCGATCGCACGCCCGAAAAAGCCGGCGATGACCGCGGCGACAAGCGGAAGGAAAACGACTGCGAGCGGCAAGTTTCAGTCCTTCCGCCAATCGGGGACGAGCCGGATCGGAGCGCTTCCGCCTTGGCTGACGGTCCCATGTCGCTTTGGCCGGGCTTGACCCGGCCATCCACGGCCTGGTTCCGATCGGCCGGGGCCGGCGCGAAGGCGTGGATGCCCAAGCCAATCCCGGGCAAGACGACGCGGTGAGGCGAACACGCGCGGATTATCCCCCATCGCGCCCCTCAGCCGTTCATCAGGTTGATGTCTTCGACCCGGATCGTACCGCGGTTGCGGAAATAGACGACGAGGATGGCAAGCCCGATCGCCGCCTCGGCGGCCGCGACGGTCAGCACGAACATCGCGAAGGCCTGGCCGATCATGTTGTTGCGGAACACCGAAAAGGCGACGAGGTTGATGTTGACCGCGAGCAGCATCAGCTCGATCGACATCAGGATGATGATGACGTTCTTGCGGTTGAGGAAGATGCCGAAAATTCCGAGGGTGAACAGGATCGCGGCGACGGTCAGGTAATGCGACAGGCCGATCACCATTACACCCCCTCGCCGAGCGGCACTTTGACGACCTCGACGGTTTGCGCGCGGGTGCGGGCGAGCTGGGCCGCGACCGACTGCCGGCGCACGTCGGCGCGATGGCGCAACGTCAACACGATGGCGCCGATCATCGCCACCAGCAGGATCAGCCCCGCCCCCTGAAAGGCGAACAGGTACTGCGTATAGAGGATGTCGCCGAGCGCGCGGGTGTTGGTGAGCGCCGACGCACCGGCGGGTGCCGCCGCCCCGACGACGGTCCCGGCGGGCGTCACCGCCCAGCTGACCGCCACCAGCACGAGCTCGGCCAAGAGCACCAGCCCGACGAGCGCGCCGATCGGCAGATAGCGGACAAAGCCGCTGCGCAACTCGACAAAGTCGATGTTGAGCATCATCACGACAAAAAGGAACAGCACCGCCACCGCACCGACATAGACGATGACGAGGATCATCGCCAGAAACTCGGCGCCGATCAGAATGAACAGACCCGCGGTGTTGAAAAAGGCGAGGATCAGGAACAGCACCGAATGCACCGGGTTGCGGGCCGCCACGACCATCGCCCCGGCGCCCACCGTGGCGACGGCGAAAATGTAGAACAGGACCGCCTGCAGGATCATCGCCGCCCCTCACCCGCCTCGCCCAATCCCTCACCTGCCCAGCCCCCACCCGCAATGCGGGAGAGGGTGCCGAGCGCAGCGAGGCGGGTGGGAATTTGCCGGGCGGGTAATGACATCCGCTCACCGATAGGGCGCGTCGAGGGCGAGGTTTTTCGCGATCTCGGCCTCCCAGCGGTCGCCGTTGTCGAGCAGCTTTTGCTTGTCGTAGAACAATTCCTCGCGGGTCTCGGTGGCGAACTCGAAGTTCGGCCCCTCGACGATCGCGTCGACCGGGCACGCCTCCTGGCAATAGCCGCAATAGATGCACTTTGTCATGTCGATGTCGTAGCGCGTCGTGCGCCGGCTGCCGTCGGCGCGCGGCTCGGCCTCGATCGTGATCGCCAGGGCCGGGCAGATCGCCTCGCACAATTTGCACGCGATGCAGCGCTCCTCGCCGTTGGGGTAGCGGCGCAAGGCGTGCTCGCCGCGAAACCGGGTGCTGAGCGGCCCCTTCTCATAGGGGTAGTTGACCGTGACGGCGCCCTTGAACATGTAGCGCAGGGTCAGCGCCAAGCCTGACAGCAATTCGCTCAAGAGCAGACCGCGCGCCGTCAATGCCATCGCTCGATTCCTCCGCCGCGCTCGGCCGTCAACCCGTCGGCGCCGGCAGCCAGCCGGTCGCGACCAGCACACCCGCGGTCAACACCAGCCACAACAGCGAAAACGGCAGAAACACCTTCCAGCCGAGCCGCATCAGCTGGTCATAGCGGAACCGCGGGAACGTCGCACGCACCCACAAGAAACAGAACGCCACGAGCGCGATTTTCAACAGGAACCAGATCGGCCCCGGGACCCAGGTGAACGGCGGGACCCCGAACGGCGCGAGCCAGCCGCCGAGGAACAAGACGCTCGTCATCGCGCTGATCAGGATCATATTCGCGTATTCTCCGAGATAGAACAGCGCGAACGCCATCGCCGAATATTCGACGAAATAACCGGCGACCAGCTCGGTCTCGCCTTCGACCAGGTCGAACGGGGCGCGGTTGGTCTCGGCGAGCCCGGAGATGAAAAAGATCACCGCCATCGGCAGGAGCGGCACGACAAACCAGATGTGGCGCTGCGCCTCGACGATGTCGCTGAGGTTCAGCGAGCCGGCGCACAGCAGCACGGTCACGAGGACAAAGCCGATCGCGACTTCGTACGACACCATCTGCGCGGCCGAGCGCAGCGCGCCCAAAAACGCGTAGCGCGAGTTCGACGCCCAGCCGGCGAGGATGATGCCGTAGACGCCGAGCGAGCTGATCGCGAACAAATAGAGGATGCCGACATTGATGTTGGCGACAACCAGCCCGGGATTAAACGGGATCACCGCCCAGGCGACGAGGCTCAACGTAAACGTGATGACCGGTGCGATGATGAACACGACGCGGTTGGCGCCGCTCGGGATGATCGTCTCCTTGATCAACAGCTTGAGGCCGTCGGCAAAGGGCTGCCAAAGCCCGAACGGGCCGACGACGTTCGGCCCTTTGCGCAATTGCGAAAAGGCCAGAACCTTGCGCTCGAAATAGGTCAGGTAGGCGACCGCGATCAGCAACGGCACGACCACCGCCAGCACCTCGCCGACGGTGATCACGGTCACGCCGGCATAGCCGCTCCAAAAGCTATCCATAGGTGCCCGTCCGCGCCGGCAACGCGCCGTGGTGCGCCAGAAAGACGTCGCTGCATTCGGCCATCGTGGCGCTTGCCCGGCTGATCGGGTCGGTGCGGTAGAAATCGGCGACCGGGTAGGCGAACGGGGTGGGATCGACCGGCCCCGGCTCGCCGAACTCGCCCCATGCCGCCGGCACCACGCGGTCGGGCTCGGCAAAGCTCGGATGCGCCGCGCGCAACCGCCGCCGCAGTTCGGGGAGGCTGTCGAACGGGAGCGGCCGGCCGACCGCACCCGACAGGGCGCGCAGGATTTTCCAGTCCTCGCGCGCGTCGCCCGGCGGGAACACCGCACGCCGGCCGAACTGCATGCGCCCCTCGGTATTGACGTAGGTGGCGTCCTTCTCGGTGTAGGCCGCCCCCGGCAGGATTACGTCGGCGCGCGCGGCGCCGCGGTCGCCATGGTGGCCCTGGTAGACCACAAAGGCGGCGCCCAAATCGCTCGTGTCGATCTCATCGGCGCCGAGCAGGTAGAGCAGCTCGATCCGGCCCGACCGGCAGCCCTCGACGATACCAGCCATGTCGCTGCCGCCCGGCCTCGGCACAAAACCGAGATCAAGCCCGCCAACGCGCGCCGCGGCGCGGTGCAGCACGTTGAACCCGTTCCACCCCTCGCGCACCAGGCCGCAGCTCTCGGCGATTGCGCGCGCCGCCCCCAGCACCCGTGCGCCGTCCGGCCGCGCCAGGGCCCCCTGCCCGACCACCAGCATCGGGTTCTTCGCGCCGCGCAGGCGCTCGGCCCAAGGGTGCTCGCCGGCGGCGACCGCGCTCAAGGTTTCGCCGCCCTCGCCCAGCATCTCCGCCGGAAAGCTCAGGTCGAGCGCCGGGCCGATCGCGGCGATCGCGAACCCGCCCTTCAGATGGCGCTTGCGCAGGCGGGCGTTGACGAGCGGCGCCTCCCAGCGCGGGTTGGTCCCGATCAGCAGACAGGCGTCAGCCTGTTCGATGCCGGCAATCGTCGTGTTGAACAGGAAGCCGGCGCGGCACCGCGGGTCGAGCCTGGCGCCGTCCTGCCGGCAGTCGAGGCTCGCCGCACCAAGCCCGCCCAGCAGCTCCTTCAGCGCGAACATCGCTTCGGCGTCGCACAAATCGCCGGCGATCGCGGCGATGCGCTCGCCCGGGACGCTCTTCAGCCGTTCCGCGACGGTCTCGAGCGCGTCGCGCCAGTCGGTTGCGGCGCGCATGCCACGGCGCCCGGCGTAGGGCCGGTCGAGGCGGCGGCGGCGCAGACCGTCGACGGCGTAGCGCGTCTTGTCGGAGATCCACTCCTCGTTGACCGCCTCGTTGACCCGCGGCAATACCCGCAGCACCTGCGCGTCGCGCGCGTCGACGCGGATGTTGCTGCCGACCGCGTCGAGCACGTCGACCGACTCGGTCTTGACCAATTCCCACGGCCGCGCGGAAAACGCATAGGGCTTCGAGGTCAGCGCGCCGACCGGGCACAAATCGATGATGTTGGCCGACAGCTCGGAGGCGAGCGCACGCTCGATGTAGGTCGTGATCTCCATGTTTTCGCCGCGGCCGGTGGCGCCCAATTCCTCGACCCCGGCGATCTCGGTCAGAAAGCGGATGCAGCGCGTGCAATGGATGCAGCGCGTCATGTGGGTCTCGACGAGCGGCCCGAAATCCTTGTCGCGAACCGCGCGCTTGTTCTCCTCGAACCGGCCGCGGTCAAAGCCGTAGGCCATCGCCTGGTCCTGCAAATCGCACTCGCCGCCCTGGTCGCAGATGGGGCAGTCCAGCGGGTGATTGATCAGCAGGAACTCCATCACCCCCTTTTGCGCCTTCAGCGCCTTTGGCGATTTTGTGTGTACCACCATCCCGTCGCCGACCGGCATCGCGCAAGACGCGATCGGTTTTGGCGAGCGCTCGACCTCGACCAGGCACATCCGGCAGTTCCCGGCGATCGCCAGGCGCTCGTGAAAGCAGAAATGCGCGACCTCGACCCCGGCCAATTCGCAGGCCTGCAGGATCGTCGTGCCGGCCGGCACCTCGATCTCACCGCCGTCGATCGTCAGCTTCGGCATCGCGTCTAGGTCCTCGCCCTTAGCTGATCATTGCGAGGCGCGCAGAGACGGAGCGATCTCGGCGCGATTAGCACTGGCGGCACCAATTGGTTCGCTGCGCTCGCGATGACGGCGCAAGAGACCTCACTCCGCCGCCCTCGGCAGGACGGCGCCGCGGTATTGCTCGATGCGGCGCTCGATCTCGGGGCGGAAATGCCGGATCAGCCCCTGGACCGGCCATGCCGCACCGTCCGCCAGCGCGCAGATCGTATGGCCCTCGATCTCGTAGGACACGTCGAGCAGCATGTCGATTTCGGCGACCGACGCATTGCCCTCGACCATCCGCTCCATGACCCGCCATACCCACCCGAGCCCTTCGCGGCACGGCGTGCACTGGCCGCAGCTCTCGTGCTTGTAGAATTCCGACAATCGGGCGATCGCCTTGACGATGTCGGTCGACTTGTCCATCACAATGACGGCGGCGGTGCCGAGCGCGCTCTTGACCGCCTGCAGGCTGTCGAAATCCATCAGCACCGTGTCGCAGATCGATTTCGGCAATACCGGCACCGACGACCCGCCGGGGATCACCGCCAGAAGGTTGTCCCAGCCGCCGCGCACTCCGCCGGCGTGGCGCTCGACGAGCTCCTTGAGCGGGATGCTCATCTCCTCCTCGACATTGCACGGCGCATTGACGTGGCCGGAGATGCAGAAAATCTTGGTGCCGCTGTTTTTCGGGCGGCCGATGCCGGCGAACCACGCGGCACCGCGCTTGAGGATCGCCGGCACGACCGCGATTGTCTCGACGTTGTTGACCGTCGTCGGGCAGCCATAGAGCCCGACCGCGGCCGGGAACGGCGGCTTCAGCCGCGGCTGGCCCTTGCGCCCCTCGAGGCTCTCCAGGAGCCCCGTCTCTTCGCCGCAGATGTAGGCGCCCGCGCCGCGGTGCAGGTAAAGCTCGAAATCGTAGCCCGAGCCGCACGCATCCTTGCCGATCAGCCCGGCGGCATAGGCTTCGTCGATCGCTGCTTGCAACCGCACCGCCTCGTTGTAGAACTCGCCGCGGATATAGATGTAGCTGTGGTGCACGCCCATGCCGACCGACGCCAAGAGCGCGCCCTCGATCAGCTTCTGCGGGTCGTTGCGCAGGATGTCGCGGTCCTTGCAGGTCCCGGGCTCGCTCTCGTCGGCGTTGACCACGAGATAGGTCGGGCGGTCGCTCTCCTTGGGCATGAACGACCATTTGAGACCGGTCGGAAAGCCGGCGCCGCCGCGGCCGCGCAGCCCCGATTCCTTGGCCTCGTTGACGATCCAGTCGCGGCCTTTCAGGATCAGCTCCTTGGTGCCGTCCCAGTCGCCGCGCCGCCGCGCACCCGCCAGACGCCAGTCGTCGCGGCCGTAAAGATTGGTGAAGATGCGGTCCTTGTCGGCGAGCATCATGTCCTCTCGGCGCCGGTCTCGGCGTCGCCGGCGGGCGCGGTCAATGTGGTGCGGCCGGTCACCGGCTCGGAGCCGCGGCGGCCGATCGCCGAGCCGGGTGGCGGCGGCTGTCCGTCGCGCAGCGCGTCGAGCAATGCCTCGGTCGCCGGGCCGTCGAGATCCTCGTAGAAATCGTCGTTGACCTGCAAGACCGGCGCGTTGACGCAGGCGCCGAGGCACTCGACCTCGATCAGGGTGAAGAGACCGTCGGCGGTGGTTCCGCCGAGGCCGATGCCGAGCTTGCGCTCGCAGGCGCCGACGACGGCGTCCGAGCCGCGCAGCCAACATGGCGTCGTCGTGCAGGCTTGCAAGAGCCAGCGCCCGACCGGCCGCAGGTTCAGCATCGTGTAAAAGCTGGCGACCTCATAGACCCGGATCGGCGCCATGCCGAGCGTCTGCGCCACGCGATCCATCGCGGCGCGCGGCAGCCAGCCGCCGCATTGGCGCTGCGCCAGGTCGAGCAATGCCAGCACCGCGCTCGCCTGCCGCCCTTCCGGGTATTTCGCAATATGCGCCTTGGCGCGCTCCAAATTCTCGGGGGTGAACTCGAAACTCGCCGGCTGTTCGAAATCCTGGTTTGCGGTGGTGGCGTTCATCGGTCGATCTCGCCAAAGACGATGTCCATCGAGCCGATGATCGCGACGACGTCGGCCAGCATGTGGCCGCGGCACATGAAGTCGGCGGCTTGCAAAAACGCGAAGCCAGGGGCGCGGATCTTGCAGCGGTAGGGCCGGTTGGTGCCGTCGGCGACGAGATAGACCCCGAACTCGCCCTTTGGCGCCTCGACCGCGGTGTAGGTCTCGCCGGCCGGGACGTGGTAGCCCTCGGTGTAGAGCTTGAAGAAATGGATCAGCGCCTCCATCGAGCTCTTCATCTCGGCGCGCGGCGGCGGGGCCACCTTGCGGTCGGTGACCTTGACCGGGCCTTCCGGCATCTGCGCCAGCGCCTGCTTGATGATGCGCACCGACTGCCGCATCTCCTCGACCCGCACGAGGTAGCGGTCGTAGGCGTCGCCGTTGTGGCCGATCGGCACGTCGAACTCGATCTGGTCGTAGACATCGTAGGGCTGGGCGCGCCGCAAGTCCCAGGCAACGCCGGAGCCGCGCAGCATCGGCCCCGAAAACCCCCAATCCGCTGCCTCGTCGGCGGTGACGACGCCGATGTCGACACTGCGCTCCTTGAAGATGCGGTTCTCGGTCAACAGCCGCTCGATGTCGTCGATCGTCTTCGGGAAGGTCTCGCAGAACGCGAGGATGTCCTCGGCGAGGCCGGCCGGCAGGTCGAGGTGCACACCGCCCGGCCGAAAGTAATTGGCGTGCATGCGGGCGCCCGAAGCGCGCTCGTAGAATTCCATCAGCCGCTCGCGCTCCTCGAACCCCCACAAAAACGGGGTCAGCGCCCCGATGTCGAGCGCGAACGCGCACACGCACAGCAAATGGTTGAGGATGCGCGTCACTTCCGCGAACATCACGCGAATATACTGGGCGCGCGGCGGCGGCGTGATGCCCATCAGCGTTTCGACGGCGAGCGCGAAGGCGTGCTCCTGGCACATCGGCGAGACATAGTCGAGCCGGTCGAAATACGGGATCGCCTGCAGGTAGGTCTTGTACTCGATCAGCTTTTCGGTGCCGCGATGGAGGAGGCCGATATGCGGGTCGACACGCTCGATGATCTCGCCGTCCATCTCGAGAATGAGCCGCATGACCCCATGGGCCGCCGGATGCTGCGGCCCGAAATTCATCGTGAAATTCCGGATGTGCGGCGGCCCCTCGAGCTCGCTCGCCGGCGGCAGACGCTCGCCGCTCATGGCACGCCCCCGGCCGGCGCGCCGCTCTTGCCTTCCGCGGCCTTCTCGCCGCCCTGCTCGCCGCTCGCCTTCTCGTCGCCCGGCAGGATCTTGTCCATGCCCTCCCACGGCGACAGAAAGTCGAAGCTGCGAAATTCCTGCTGGAGCCGCACCGGCTCATAGACAACGCGCTTTTGCTGTTCGTCGTAGCGCAGCTCGACATAGCCGGTCAGCGGGAAATCCTTGCGCATCGGGTGCCCCTCGAACCCGTAATCGGTCAGGATCCGGCGCAAATCGGGGTTGTCGGCAAAATAGATGCCGTAGAGGTCCCAGGCTTCGCGCTCCCACCACCCCGCACTGCTGAATAGCCCGGTCGCGGTCGGCACCGGGTCGTTCTCGTCGGTCTCGAGCTTCACCCGGATGCGCTGGTTATGCCTCATGCTGAGGAGGTTGTAGACGACCTCAAAGCGCAGCGGCCGGTCGGGGAAATCGACCCCGCAGATGTCGCACAGGATCGTGAACCGGCATTGGGGGTCGTCGCGCAAAAAGCGCAGGACGTCGGGCAGCGCCTTGCGCTCGACCCGCACGGCAAGCTCGCGGTGACGGATCTCGCTGCCGCTGACCGCCGCCGGGAACGCCGCCGCGAGATGGTCGGCAAGTTGCTTCAGTCGCTCTTCCATGACCCTTCAGCGGGCGAAATTGCTGGTGCGCCTGATCTTCTTCTGCAACAGCAGGACGCCGTACAGCAGCGCCTCCGCGGTCGGCGGGCAGCCCGGCACATAGACGTCGACCGGTACGATGCGGTCGCAGCCGCGCACCACCGAATACGAGTAATGGTAGTAGCCGCCGCCGTTGGCGCACGAGCCCATCGAGATGACCCAGCGCGGCTCGGCCATCTGGTCGTAGACCTTGCGCAGCGCCGGCGCCATCTTGTTGCACAGCGTGCCGGCGACGATCATCACGTCGGCCTGGCGCGGGCTGGCGCGAAAGACGACGCCGAAACGGTCGAGGTCGTACCGGCTGGCGCCGGTGTGCATCATCTCGACCGCGCAGCATGCGAGCCCAAACGTCATCGGCCACAACGAGCCGCTGCGCGCCCAGTTGACCAGGCTGTCGAGCCGGGCGACGACAAAGCCCTTGTCCTGGACCTCCCCGGTCGCCGCCCGCAACAGGACATCCCGCTCGGGGCCCGGCGGCACCGGGCGGGCGGGTGCCTCGCTCATTCCCATTCGAGCGCCCCCTTGCGCCATTCATAGATAAAGCCGACCGTCAAGACGCCGAGGAACACCACCATCGACCAGAAGCCGAACAGGCCGATGTCGCCGAGCGACACCGCCCACGGGAACAGGAACGCGACTTCGAGGTCGAAGATGATGAACAGGATCGCGACGAGGTAATAGCGCACGTCAAAGCGGATGCGCGCGTCCTCGAACGGGTCAAAGCCGCACTCGTAGGGCGACAGCTTCTCGCTGTCGGGCCGCTGCTGCGCCAGCACGAAGGAGCCGGCGACCATCGCCACCGCCACCGCGCCGGCAATCGCCAGAAAGATCAGAATCGGGAAATATGCGCGCAGCAGGCTTTCCATCGACCAACTCCGGCTCGGGCCGTCCACGCAGCACCGGCGACATGCCGCGCCCGCCGAGACGTCATGGATATAGGCCGAATCCTCCCGCCGGCGCACCGGATGCGACGGCACCGTATGCCACGGTAGGCGGTCGATGGCGGGAGCGACGGGGCTCGAACCCGCGACCTCCGGCGTGACAGGCCGGCGCTCTAACCAACTGAGCTACGCCCCCTTTGGCCTCGACCGGGGCGGCCATCCCGTACCGTGCCGGGGCGCTACCCTTATTACTCCCGATGGGGGGTGTCAAGCGAATGGCGGCCACGGGGCTTGCCGGCCGGCTGCCTGCGAGCCCCGCGCCCGCATGCCGCGGGGTTGTCCTGGTGGGCGATGAGGGACTCGAACCCCCGACCCCCTCGGTGTAAACGAGATGCTCTACCGACTGAGCTAACCGCCCCGAACTGGCCTCTCGATCCCCGCGGATGCCGCGCCGCCGCGCGCGTCCCGTCGGCGCTCCCGGGCGACGCACGCTCAGTTCAACGAGTCACGTAACCCCTTCCCCGCCTTGAACTTGGGCTGCTTCGACGCGGCGATCTGGATCTTTTCGCCGGTACGCGGGTTGCGCCCCTCGGAGGCGGCGCGCGCCGCGACCGAAAAGGTGCCAAACCCAACAAGCCGTACTTCGTCGCCGCCCTTCAACGCCTCGGCGATCGCATCGAACACGGCGTCGACGGCCCGGCTCGCCTCCGTCTTTCGCAATTCGGACTTGTTGGCGACGGCATCGACGAGTTCGTTCCTATTCACGGGCTGCCCCCCTGAGTGTCCGAGATCGTTCCCTGACCTGTTCGCCGAACAGTTTAGAGCGCGAGCGGTTTGGGGTCAATCGCCACGCCCGCGAAATGGCGGAGCGATTTTGAGGCATTTCAGCCGTTTCCGATGCTGCGGTGCGGTCGGGCAGGCGCAGGGGCGGGGTGCAGTGCTGCAATCAGTGCGTCACCACCCCCGGCCGCCCCTCGCCAGACGCGGGAATTACCGGAGACGCATCCCCGTCCTCCGACCAGGCGACCGGGGTTAGCGGTGCGGCGAGCGCGTGGCTCAGCAGTTCGTCCGCGGTTCTGATCGGGACAATCTTCAAGCCGCGCTTCACGTTGTCCGGGATCTCGGCGAGATCCTTCTCGTTCTCGCGCGGGATGAGCACCGTCTTGAGGCCGCCGCGCAGCGCCGCCAGCAGCTTCTCCTTGAGGCCGCCGATCG
>DATMLF010000245.1:0-15787 GCA_035570595.1 Allostellaceae bacterium | reverse complement strand
GGCCGCGATCGCTTGAAATCCGCAAAAACAACTGTGTTTCAAACCCGCGTGACCAGCGATAACTGCAAGACTATTCCTGCGTAGGTATCAGCAATGTTGGCATCCCAGCCAAACGTGTTGGCATGGCGAATGGACTCATTCTGTAGTATTGGTGGCGCGGTAGATCGATCAACCGATATCATTGTAACAGGCCGTCGGTATCCTTGACGTATTTCGCTTCCCGCGAACCACGTTAACCATTGAGATTATAGCTTCTCGGCGCCTTGGTGCGAATGGCACGCCCCTTGCTCCGGAGTCCGGAAGCGCCGTGGTCGTCGGCGGTATGCGCCGGTGCGTGCCAGAGAATGCGCTCGAAGGAGGGATTTCATGCGGGGGTTCAACGCAATTGTGCATCGGCTGGGGCGCGCGACAGTGTGGGCAGCCATCGTCCTTGCCGTCGGCGTGGGTTCGTCGAAGGCGGCCGAGATCGAGTTCGGCGCCCTGGTGCCGAGCCCCGGCGGTTGTAGTCACAGCGGCAGCGACGAGGGTCTCGTGTGCGCAAACTCGCAGACCTTCACGGCCAATGGCAGCACCTTTGTTGCAACCGGGTATAGCGATACTTTCATTACCCCCTCGGCGCTTACCTTAAAGCCGTTGACGAGCCCACCGGGGCCGCCCACCAATGCATTCGCCGAGAGTGGGCTCGGTGAAAACGCCACCGGTCCGGGCACCGCCTGCACCGACATCTCGAGCCCGCCCGACTGCGAGATCGGCCAAGGCGCGTCCGTCACGGTTACGAGCAGCAGCCCGATGACCGACGTCATCATCGGCTCGGCGCAAGCCGGCGAGAGCGCCGCGATTTATATCAATAACGGGAGCGGCCTAACGTTGCTCACCGACGTGACCGGCGGCTCGTGCACCGAGTACATGGGAGACGCTTCGACCTGCGTGGTTTCGGGCTTTTCGACCGACGAGATCGGGGTGTTGGGTTTGCACAACACGAACCCCGACGACGCCACGTCGGACACGCTGATCGTCGCGGTATCGCAGCCTTCGGTTCCCGAGCCCGCCACTTTGGCATTGCTCGGCAGCGCGCTCGCCGGCTTTGCGTTTGTGCAGCGCCGACGCCGCGGGCCGACAGCGGCGAAGTGATCTCCCCTGTAGCGCGGTCGGCTCGCGGTAATCACCGGGCGACAGCTTGGGGTCTCCCCTTTGCCGGCGATAGGCGGCTCAGCGGTTGGCGCCGGGGACCCAGAGCACGTCGCGGGCGCCGTTGTCGTTGAGCCGCCGGCCGAGCACGAAGAGGTGGTCGGAAAGGCGGTTCAGGTATTTGAGCGCTGCGGAATTGACCGGCTCGGCTTGCGCCAATTCGCTGACCACGCGCTCGGCGCGACGGGCGACGGTGCGGGCGAGGTGCAGATAGGCGGCGGCGGCGCTGCCGCCCGGCAGAATGAACGAGTCGAGCGGCCGCAGGGTCGCGTTCATCGCGTCGATCTCGTGCTCGAGGCGCTCGACCTGTGCCTCTGAAATGCGCAACGCGCCGGCGCCCCGGCGGCCGCCCTCGGGCGTGCACAGATCGGCGCCGAGATCGAACAGGTCGTTCTGGATTTGGCCCAGCATCGCGTCGGCCTCGGCCCCGACAGCCACATGCAGGCGAGCGATGCCGACCGCGGCGTTGGCTTCATCGACCGTGCCGTAAGCGGCGACGCGCAATGCGTGCTTTGCGACCCGCGAGCCGTCGCCGAGCGAGGTTTCGCCCTTGTCGCCGCCGCGCGTGTAGATCCGGGTCAGCCGCACCATCGCGCTCTCCTCGCGACTAACGGCGGCCGAGCAGCATCAGGATCGCGAGCAGCAGCAATGCCAAGCCCTGCATGATGACCCGCGCCTGCATCAGCCTGTTCGAGCGGCGCGGGTTGCCGCCGCGGAACATCTGGATCATGCCGGCCGCCAGCACGATCAGCACCCCGGCCAATGCCAGGACCAACAGGATCGTAATGAAGGTCACCATCAGGTGAATATGGGCCGGCGGCGCCGCCGGAGCCAGCCGTCATTCGGCGCGGCCCCGCCCACCCTCCAGGTCGAGAAGGCCGTCGGCGCCGATGCGGCGTCAGTAGGGTATGCCGTTCTTGCGGACGAACTGCCGAGAGCCGTCGGGCATCAAGGCGCGGCCGATGTCGTCGTCCGGGTAGAGGACGGTGTCGCCGGGATTGCGGTCGCCGATTTCGAGATAGACGACATCGTGCATGGTGCGGTTCAGGAGATGGTGGGCGTTGCCGTCGCCAGCCTTGAACCCGGCGCACATCCCCGGGCGCAGCGCCGTCTCGCCGGCGTTGGTGACCAGCACCGGCTCCCCTTCGAGGACGTAGATGAACTCGTCCTCGCGGGAATGGGTATGGCGCAACGCCGACAGGCCGCCGGGCGGCAGACGCGTCAGGTTGACGCCGAAACTCGTAAGCCCGAAAACGTCGCCGAGCGGCCGGCGCGCCCGGCCGGCGACGCGGGTGGCGAACGGCTCGGGATATCCCCGGCCGGGCCGCGCCAGCGGCGCCGCCGCCGCGTCGACCGCCTGGGGTTTTGCTTCGTCCGCCATCGCCCCCTCCTCTCGTTGCCCGCCTGTCCTCGCCGAGCTAGGGTAGACCGCAAGCTCTCAGCTGTGAATTGCCGACAAATGCCGTCTTCAAACGAAACGCGCATCGTCTGGGGCGGCAAGCCGCTCTATGGCGCGCGTCTCGGCATCCTGATGCTCGAGGCGCGCTTTCCGCGCATCCCGGGCGATATGGGCAACGCCATGACCTGGCCGTTTCCAGTTCTCTACAAAGTCGTGCCAGGCGCCTCGCCGCCCCGCGTCGTGCGCGACAAGGCCGCGGGCCTGCTCGACGATTTTCTTGAAGCCGCCGCCGAGCTTGTCCGCCTCGGCGCCGATGGCCTCACGACAAATTGCGGTTTTCTGTCGTTGTTGCAGCGCGAAATCGCTGATCACGTCGGGGTGCCGGTCGCCACGTCGAGCCTGATGCAAGTCCCGTTTGTCGAGCGGCTGCTGCCGCCCGGCAGGCGGGTCGGCGTGCTGACCGTCAGCGCCGCCAATTTGACGCCCGAGCACCTGGTCGCCGCCGGCGCCGATCCGCGGACCCCGGTGGTCGGCACCGACGACGGCCGCGAATTCACCCGCGTCATGCTCGGCAACGAGGAGCGGCTCGACGCCGCTGCGGCCGAGCGCGACATCCTCGAGGCCGGCGACACGCTCGTCGCGCGCCATCCCGATATCGGTGCGCTGGTGCTCGAATGCACCAACATGGCGCCCTATGCGCGCGCCTTGCGCGAGCGGCTGCGGCTTCCGGTGTTCGACGTGTACGCGTTCGTCTCCTGGTTCCACGCTGGCCTCGTACCGCGCGATTTCGGGCCGCCCGGCAGCGGCCCGCGCGATTGGGGCGAACGATGAGCGGGAACATTACGGTTCGCTTTGCCGAACCCGACGACGCCGCGCTGGTATTGCGGTTTATCCGCGAGCTCGCGGTCTACGAGAGGGCGCCGCAGGCGGTCGTCGCGACCGAAGACGATTTGCGCCGCAACGGGTTTGGGCCGGACCGGCAGTTCGAGGCGGTCCTCGCCTTTCTCGGCGGCGAACCGGCCGGCATGGCGCTGTTTCACCCGCGGTTTTCAACCTGGCTCGGCCGCCAGGGAATGTATCTCGAAGACCTCTACGTCAGCGAAAACGCGCGTGGGCAGGGCGTCGGGCGCCGACTGATGGCGCGCCTCGCGACGATCGCGGTCGAGCGCGGCTGGGGCCGCATCGATTTTCAGGTGCTCGACTGGAACCCGGCGCGCGGTTTCTACCGGCGGCTCGGCATGCAGCATCTCGGCGAGTGGCTGCGCTACGGCGCCGACCGCGAAGCCCTACACCGCCTCGCCGCCGAGGACCGCGACTGACACACCGAGCTATGGCTCCGGGTTGCCCAGGAGGCGCAACAGCGATCGGCCGGATTTCTGGTGTTGCCGATTTCTGGTGTTGAAAGAGTGGAACTGGCCGCCCCCAACCGGCACAAGGTGCACATCGCGCTCGAAGAGCTCGGCCCGCACCAGACAACTCCGATCGACACCGGCGCCGGCGACCAGTTCCGCGGTGATGACGAAAAGGAAAATGATTACCCCCGCAGCGCGTCGCGCATCGTCGTGCCGATTTCGGCGGGGGAGCGGGCGACGATAACCCCGGCGCTTTTGAGCGCTTCGATCTTGTCTTCGGCGCCGCCCTTGCCGCCGGCGATGATGGCACCGGCATGGCCCATGCGGCGGCCGGGGGGTGCGGTGCTGCCGGCGATAAAGCCGACGACCGGCTTTTTCTTGCCCGACGATTTGAGGAACGCCGCGCCGTCCTCCTCGGCGGTGCCGCCGATCTCGCCGATCATGACGATCGCTTGCGTCTCGTCGTCGGCGAGCAGCATTTCGAGCACTTCAACAAAGTTGGTGCCGTTGACCGGGTCGCCGCCGATGCCGACACAGGTCGTTTGGCCGAGCCCGACCGCGGTCGTCTGCGCCACCGCCTCGTAGGTCAAGGTGCCGGAGCGCGAGACGATGCCGATCTTGCCGCGGCGGTGGATGTGCCCCGGCATGATGCCGATCTTGCACTCGTCCGGGGTGATGACGCCCGGGCAATTGGGGCCGATCAGCCGCGTCTTGGTGCCGGTAAGCGCGCGCTTGACCCGCACCATGTCGACGACCGGGATGCCCTCGGTGATGCAGGCGACGAGCGGGATTTCGGCGTCGACCGCTTCGAGGATCGCGTCCGCGGCAAAGGGCGGCGGGACATAGATCACGCTCGCGTCGCAGCCGGTGGCGGCCACCGCCTCGTGCACCGTGTTGAACACCGGCAGGTCGAGATGGCGGGTCCCGCCTTTCCCCGGCGTCACGCCGCCCACCATCTTGGTGCCGTAGGCGATCGCCTGCTCCGAATGAAACGTGCCCTGCGAACCGGTGAAGCCCTGGCACAAGACTTTGGTCGCGGCGTTGACGAGGATCGCCATCAGCGCGCCTCCTTGACCGCGGTCACGATCTTTTGCGCGGCGTCGGCGAGGTTTTCGGCAGCCAGGATCGGCAATCCCGATTGCTGCATGATTTTTTTGCCGAGGTCGACATTGGTGCCTTCGAGGCGCACGACCAGCGGCACGTGCAGGTTGATCTCGCGCGCGGCCCCCACGACGCCCTCGGCGATCACGTCGCAGCGCATGATTCCGCCAAAGATGTTGACGAGGATGCCTTCGACATTGGGGTCGCTGAGGATCAATTTGAATGCGGTCGAGACCCGCTCGCGCGTCGCCCCACCGCCGACATCGAGAAAATTCGCCGGGCTGCCGCCGTAGAGCTTGATGATGTCCATCGTCGCCATCGCGAGGCCGGCGCCGTTGACCATGCAGCCGATATTGCCGTCGAGCTTGATGTAGTTGAGCGCGTGCTTGCCGGCCTCGACCTCGGTCGGGTCCTCCTCGTCCTCGTCGCGCAATTGGGCGATGTCGGGGTGGCGGAAGAGCGCGTTGTCGTCGAACCCCATCTTGGCGTCGAGCGCCATGAGCTCGCCCGCACCGGTCACGACCAATGGGTTGATCTCGGCGATCGAGGCGTCGAGCTCGGTGAAGGCCTGGTAGAGCGCCGTGATGAACTTGACCGCCGTGCCGACCTGTTTGCCTTCGAGGCCGAGGCCGAACGCGATCTCGCGTGCGTGAAACGGCTGAATGCCGCTCGCCGGGTCGATCGCGATCTTGAGGATTTTGTCGGGCGAATGCTCGGCGATTTCCTCGATCTCGACCCCGCCCTCGGTCGAGCCGATCAAGGTGACGCGCCCGGTTTCGCGGTCGATCAGCATGCCGAGGTAAAGCTCGCGGGCGATGTCGCAGCCTTCCTCGACATAGACGCGCTTTACCTCGCGGCCGTCGGGCCCGGTCTGATGGGTCACGAGGTTTTGCCTGAGCAACGCCTTGGCGGCGCCGGCGACCTCGTCCTCGCTCTTCACGAGCTTGACGCCGCCCGCCTTGCCGCGGCCGCCGGCGTGGATCTGCGCCTTGACGACCCAGACCGGGCCGCCGAGCCGTTTCGCGACGGCGACCGCCTCGGCCGCGGTGTAGGCGACCCCGCCGCGCGGCACCGCGACGCCGAATTTCGCCAGCAGCTCTTTTGCCTGGTATTCGTGAATATTCATCGGATCTCGCTTATGGGGGACGCTCCCGGTCGTCATGCACTTAGATTAACATCTATCGTCGGTGGCGCGCACCTTTCGCGGTCCGTGTTCGTAGGTTCCGGGCCCGCCAAGCGGCATCCCGGAATGACACCGCTGAGATGGCCAACTCCCTCCCAAGCCTCGAAGCGGGGTCCAGGGCAACAGTCGCAGCGCCGGGCCCCGGGGTTCCCGCTTTTCGCGGCAATGACGGCCAAGCGACCGAGCTTCCGCGATACATTTCCGGTCGGCCGTTAAGCCGCCGCGAAGGCGCCGGCTTCGGAGGGGCCCGTGGTGATGTCGCGAAACACGTCGTCGAGCCGGCCGTGCTCGACCCGCAGCAAGCTCACCGGCCAGCGGTGCGCGCGTGCGAGGTCAGCGACGTCGGCGACGATGTCCTCGCCACCCCGCGGGAAAACGAGGAGCCCGCCATCGGCGTCGTCGACCGGCTCGACCGCGGCCACGCTCGCCAGCCGCAGCAGTTCGGCGCGCAGCTGGTCGGGCGTGACGCCGGTCGCGACGAGGCGCACCGCGTTGTGACGGGGCGAGCGGCGGGCGAGCGCCGCCGGCGGCGCGTCGGCGAGAATACGGCCGTGGGCAATGATGATCGCGCGGCTGCACACCGCCTCGACCTCTTCAAGCAGATGGGTCGAGATCACGATCGCCTTGTTCGCGCGCATCTCGTGGATGATTTTGCGCATTTCGTATTTCTGGTTCGGGTCGAGCCCGTCGGTCGGCTCGTCGAGGATCAGCACCTGCGGGTCGTGCAGCAACGCCTGGGCGACGCCGACGCGGCGGCGATAGCCCTTGGACAGCGTCTCGATCGGCTGATGCATGACCTCGGCGATGCGGATCGTCTCAACCACGCGGGCAATCCGGCGCTTGGCCTCGCGCCCCGAAAAGCCGCGGATGCGGGCGATGAAGGCGAGAAACTCGGCCGGCGTCATGTCGGGATAGGCCGGGGCGCCCTCCGGCAGATAGCCGATGCACCTCTTGGCCGCGATGGTCGCCTGCCGGATGTCGTGGCCGCAGATGATCGCCGTCCCCGCGTCGGGGGCGACAAACCCGGTGATCATCTTCATCGTCGTCGACTTTCCGGCGCCGTTCGGGCCGAGGAATCCGAGGACTTCGCCGCGGCCGACGGCGAAGGACACGTCGTCGACCGCGATCAGCGGGCCGAAATGTTTGACCAGACGGCGGATCTCCAGCATAGAGCGGACCCCTAGCATGGCGGTCTCCTTGTGCCACTCCTCGCCGCGTTGCGCATTGCGGCGCATGGGCGCAGCAGCGAGATGCGCTGCCGCGCCGCGCCGCCGCGGCGCTGGGGGAAGCCCTGCGGGCCGCGGCCGGTCGCCGCGGGCGCGGCGATGATCCGGCGGCTGCGGCTCGGCTCGGGTTTGCTGATGCTCGCCTATGTGGCGATGCATCTGTCGAACCATGCCGTCGGCCTCGTCTCGCTCGGCGCCATGGACCGGGTGCTTGCCTGGGTTTTCTGGTTCTGGTCGAACCCGGCGGCGCAGGCGCTGCTCTACGGCAGCTTTCTGGTGCATTACGGCTTGGCGCTCTGGGCATTGTGGGAGCGGCGCACCCTGCGCCTGCGCGCCGGGGAGCTGACCCAGCTCGTGCTCGGTTTTGCGATCCCGATATTGCTCGTCCATCATGTCGCCGCAACGCGCATCTCGGACGAGTTCTTTGCAACCTACGACCTTTATTATCTTTATTTCTTGTGGATCTATTTTGTGCATTCGCCGTGGGCCGGCGCGCAGCAGATGGCAACCCTGGTCGTCGCCTGGTCGCACGCGATGCTTGGCCTGCATTTCTGGCTCAAGGTCCGGCCGTGGTATGCGCGGGTCCAGCCGGTCGCGCTGGTTGCGGCGGTCATGGTCCCGGTGTTGTCGCTGCTCGGCGTAATCGAGGCCGGCCGCCAGGTTGCAGCGCTCGCCGCCGACCCGGCCTGGGCGCAAGCCGCCTTCGCCCACATGCGGCTGCCGCCGCCGGCAACCCAGCACGCGCTCGACGAAATTGCCCAAATTCTCAGCTGGGTCTTCGGCGGCCTAGTCGGCGCGGTGCTGCTGGCGCGGCTCGGCCGCAGCTTGTGGCGGCGGCGCCACGGCCTCGTTCGCATCGCCTACCCGGACGGCCGCTTTGTCGAGGTGACCGTCGGCACCAGCGTGCTCGAAGCCAGCCGCATCGCCCGGATACCGCACGCCCATATCTGCGGCGGCCGCGGACGCTGCTCGACATGCCGGGTCCGGGTGCGCGGGGAGGCCGGCAGCCTCGATCCTCCCGGCGAGGCCGAGCAGCGGATCCTGCGCCGCATCGGCGCCACTCAAAACGTCCGGCTGGCCTGCCAGCTGCGGCCGCGGGGGGCGGTCGAGGTGATGCCGTTGCTGCCGCCCTTCGCGTTTGCGCGCGACGGTCGGCGCCGCGTCGACTTCACCCAGGGCAGCGAACGCGAAATCGCGATCATGTTTACCGACATCCGCGGCTTTACCGCGCTTTCCGAGGGCCGGCTGCCGTACGACGTCGTCTTTATCCTGAACCGCTACTTTGCCGCGGTCGGGCGCTCGGTCGAGACCGCCGGCGGGCGCGTCGACAAATTTCTCGGGGACGGCGTCATGGCGCTGTTCGGGATCGAGGGCGGCGCCGTCGGCGGCTGCCGCAGCGCCCTTGCCGCCGCCCGCCTGATCTCAGAGCGCATGGCCGAGCTCAACCTCTCGCTGACCGCCGAAATCGACCAACCCTTGCGCATCGGCATCGGTATTCACATGGGGCCGATCATCATCGGCGAGATGGGTTATGGCGGCACGTCGTCGATCACCGCGATCGGCGACGCGGTCAACACCGCGAGCCGCCTCCAAGAGCTGACCAAGGAACACGGCTGCGAGCTGGTCGTGTCGGAAGCGGTGGTGCGGCGCGCCGGGCTTATCCTGACCGATGTCCCCAGCCACGAAATCGAGATCCGCGGCAAGCGCGAAACACTGACGGTCAGAACCCTTGCCAGCGCCGCGGCGCTGCCCCGGCCGGACGCGACACCCCTTCGCGAGCCCGCGTCGGCCGCCGTCTGAGGCGGCTTCGCGGGTCGCGTCTCATCGCACCGCGTTCGGTCCGCCGCGTGGCGACGCTCACATCAGGAACACGCCCTTGCCGGTGGTTTGGGTGTCGAACAGGCGATAGGCCTCCTCGGCCTGGTCGAGCCGCCAGCGGTGCGTGAACAACCGGTCGACGTCGAGATTGCGCTCGACGCAGAATTTCGCGCACTCGGCCTGGCCCTGCCACGAAAAGGTCCACGAGGCGACGATCGTCAGCTGCTTGCGCAGCATGTCGGGGCTCACGTCGATCGTGACGTTGTTTCGCTCGCCGACAAACGCGACGGTCCCCCACACCTTGGCGCTGCGCACCGCGGCGATGCGGCCCTCGGGCTGGCTCGACGTGTCGAGCGTAAAGTCGGCGCCGCCATGGGTCAGGTCCTTGATCGCGCCCACCGGGTCGTTCGAGCGCGGGTTGACGGTCTCCCACGCGCCAAACTCCTTGGCGCGCTCGAGCCGCTCGGGACTGACGTCGAGCGCGATGACCCGCGCTCCCATCGCCGCCGCGAGCTGGGTCGCCGACAACCCCACCGGCCCTTGGCCGAACAGCGCGATCGTGTCGTTGCCGGAAAGGCCGATCCGGCGCAGCGCGCCATAAGCGGTGCCGGTGCCGCATGAGATCGCCGCACCCGCGGCAAACGACAACTCGTCGGCGAGCGGCACGAGGGTGAACGCCGGCACCTTCAGATAGCGCGCGTGGCCGCCATGGGCGTTGTTGCCGTAGACCAGCACCGGTTCTTCCTGGCACAGCTGCGACCACCCCGAGCGGCAATGAGCGCAGACCGTGCAGCCCTTGTAATGGTGCACCATGATGCGCTCGCCGATTTTAGCCTGCTTGTCGCTGACGCCAGGGCCGACCGCGGCGACGACCCCGCACGGCTCGTGGCCGCCGATGACCGGGTCGGGGTTGACCGGCAGCCCGCCGGTCGAGGCGCCGCCGGTTTTGGGCCGCCGGTACTGGTGCAGGTCGCTGCCGCACATGCCCGAAGCCTTCATTTCGACGACGACCTCGCCCGGGCCCGGGGTCGGGTCGGGGAATTCCATCAGCTCGATTTGCCGCTCGCCTGTGAACACGACACCACGCATCGCTGCCTCCACCTCGCTCCCGCGGCGCCGAGCCTAACCCCTTTTCCAGGCCGAGGCGAACACCACCCGAGCTGCGTCGCGATCCGCCCCGGAGCGCGGGTTCCCGAAATTACGCGCGAAGTCGACGCGGCTTGCGAACCGCGCGTCGGCGGGCTTATATGACGGTCGCCAAAGCGGCCCCCCGGAAACCTGTAGAATCTTGTGCAATCGCGCTGGGAAAGGTCGGGATTGGCGCGGTAGCATTGAGGAGGTTCGTACCTCTGGAGGAGCAAAGTGCGATCGCGCGGCAAGCCCGACCGATTGTCGGGCATCGGCGGCGCGACCGCGACTGAGCAAGTCGAACGGCCCAAGGGGGCCTCTGATCCCCGGTAGCTCAGTTGGTAGAGCAAGCGGCTGTTAACCGCTGGGTCGCTGGTTCGAGTCCGGCCCGGGGAGCCAACCACGACGAGGGGCTGGGTCCGAGATGGCCTGGCCCCTCATTTGCCGGCGGGTCCCGGCGAAAAATCGCTGGGCTCGCGACCGATCCGCCAGCGGCGGCATGAACCCAATCAGCTTCGACGACGCCGACCCGGCATCAACGCGCCCCCCGCCCGTGCAGCGACAGCGCCGCGGGAGGGTGTGTGGGGGGCGGCGAACATCCGGGCGCCTCCGCGGGTCGGCAAAACCCGCTCAAATTCCGTACAGATTCTCAGGGGCCGCCTTGACCCGGCCGTGCTCGACTTCCTTGACCGCGGCGATCAGCTTCGCATGGGTCGGCGCCGGCACCCCGACCTCGGCGCCCTTGGCCGCGATCAGCCCGTTGATAAAGTCGATCTCGGTGCGTCGTCCCTTCAGCATGTCCTGGCCCATCGACGGGCGCTGCAGATCGCTGCGGGTGTTCGAGCCGGCCTCGGCGAGGATCTGGGATTCGACCTCGTCGAGCGCCCGCGCGTCACCTTCCGCGGCGCGCGCCAGCATCTCGGGATCGTGCATGCGGATGTGCTCGAGCTCGTAGCCGAGCGCCTGGCCGACCCGCACCGCCTCGCCGCCGAGCCGGATCGAGACCCGGCGGATCCGGTCGTGGCGGTCCATGGCGTTCCCGGACAGCCCGGTCGAGGCGCCGATGCCGTTCCTCATGCCGTTGACGCACAGCTTTGACCAGCGCTCGCCCCACAGGTTGGTCGTCGGCTTGACCGTGTCGACGGTAGCGATCATCGCCGCCAGCTCCTCGAGCCGCGGGGTGATGCGGCCATGGACTTCGCCGACCCGGTAGACGTCGTAATGGGAGGCGCCCTTTGCGACGGTGCGGCGCACCTTGCCCGGCGCGTAAAGCTCGGCCGCGAGCAGGGCCGGGATCGCGCCCACGGTCCTGTCCCAGCCGACGATCGCGGCGATGCGCTCCTCGTTCATGCAGTTCTGCAACGAGACGATATAACCGTCGGCTGCCAGATATTGCGCGATCAGCCGGGTCGCCCAGTCGGTGTCGTAGGATTTGACCGCAACCATCGCGATGTCGACCGGGCGTTCCTTGGCCAGGTGCTGCAATTCGGTCAGGTGCATCGTCTTCGGCCGGGCGAGCACGAACTCCTCCGGCGTCACCCCCTCGATTGCCAACCCATCCCGGCGGATCGCCTGGACGTGCTCGGGCCACGGGTCGATCAGGGTCACGTCGAACCCGTTATGCGCGAGCTGGCCGCCGGTGTAGCCGCCGATCGCCCCGGCGCCGATCACCGCGATGCGCTTGTCCATTTGCCGCTCCGTTATTGCCGGCCTGAGGGGACGTTAAAGTCTGATCCGTGAAGAGGCAATCGCGCGTGTTCGCGTCGTGGGTCGCGGCCGCGCCGGGACTATGGCCTATGGCGACATCTTGTGTATGATGCGTGATGCACCACGAGAATCTCCATGCGCACTACCCTTGCCATCGATGACGATGTTCTGTTGGCTGCGCGGGCGATCGCGCGGCAACGCAACCAGACCGTCGGTCAGATCGTCTCCGAACTGGCGCGTAAGGCGCTGCGCCCGCCCGCCGCCTCGACCGAGCGAAACGGCGTCTTGCTGCTGCCGGTGCGTCGCCCCGATGCCGTCGTCACGCTGGACATCGTCAATGTCCTGCGCGACGAGTTGCCGTGACGTTTCTGCTCGACGTGAACCTTCTGATTGCGTTGATCGATTCCACCCATATCGGTCACGATACCGCCCACCAATGGTTCGGCGCGACAGGCGCCGCCTCGTGGGCAACGTGCCCCCTCACCGAGAACGGCGTGATCCGCATCGTGGGTCACCCGAGATATCCGAATTCGGCGGGTTCGCCCGCTGCGGTCGCACCGTTGGTCGCGCGGCTACGCGTTTTGCCCGGCCATACGTTCTGGAAAGACGATTTTAGCTTGATCGACTCCGATATTGTCGACGTTGGCCAGATCGCGACATCGGCTCAAGTTACGGACGCCTACCTCTTGGCCCTCGCGGTCGCGAACAACGGGCAATTGGCGACGCTCGACCGTCGTCTGTCCCCGACAGCGGTTCGCGGCGGCAGGGCCGCGCTTCACGTGATCAAGGTCACCGGATAAGCTGAGCCGGGACATCGCAACAGCCGAGAGGAACGACAATGAACTGGACCGAGCGGCGCGAGCGGTTTCGCGCGATCCTTTCCGGAAATCGCTGCGTGCATCCGGGCTCCGTGTACGACGCGATCTCGGCGCGCATCGCCGAGGATCTCGGCTTCGAGGTCGGCATGTTTTCCGGCTCGATCGGGTCGATGTCGGTGCTCGGCGCGCCCGACCTCGTGGTGCTGACCTTGACCGAGTTCGCGGCCCAGGCCAACCGCATCTGCCGCGCCGGGAACCTCGCCCTCTTGGTCGACGCCGACCACGGCTACGGTAACGCGCTCAACGTGCGCCGCACCGTCGAGGAATTGGAGACCGCCGGCATCTGCGCGATGTCGATCGAGGACACGGTGCTGCCGCGGCCCTACGGCCCCAACGGCAAGCCGAGCCTGAGCTCGGTCGAGGAGGGGGTCGGCAAGATGAAGGCGGCGCTGTCGGCGCGCCAGGACAAGAACCTCGTCGTCGCCGGCCGCACCAGCGCGCTCGCGATCGCCAATGTCGACGAAGCGGTCAAGCGCGCCAAGGCGTACGAGGCGGCCGGGGTCGACGCGGTGTTCCTCGCCGGCGGCGTCACCGTCGAGGCGGTCGAAATCGTGTCCTCGGCAATAAAAATCCCGCTGATCCTCGGCGGCGGCAGCGGTCAGCTCGGTGATCTCGGCTGGCTGGGGGCGCACCGGGTCCGGGTCGCGCTACAGACGCACGCGCCGTTCTCGGCGGCGGTGCAGGCGGTCTACGAGACGCTGAAGGCGCTGCGCGAAGGTGTCGCACCGCGCGACCTCAAAAACATCGCCTCGCCCGAGCTGATGCGCCAGGTCACCCGCGGCGACGACTACCAGCGCTGGACCCGCGACTATCTCGGCGGCGCCTGAAGCCGCGGGCGGTCCGCCGTCGCACCCTGTCGCGTGCGTGCGGCGAATTGTGCCCTCGCAAGCGTTCCGGTAGAAGGTTTTCGCCACTGATCAAATGAGGGGCGAAACCAAGTGGCGGTTCGGCGGCGCCCGGGTACCGTTTCAGCGCGGCATCCGCTTCGCATAGCCGCCGGGCTGCACTTCTCGCCGAGCGAAAGAGCGTAGTCCGTGCGATCGATTCTGTTGGCTGCCGTCCTGTTGTCTGCCGCCGCGTGCGCGCCGGCGCCGCCGCCTCAGCCGGGGACGCTGCTGCTCAGCAACCCGGATTTCGGCCCGACCAACGTCGAGGCGGTGATCACGTCGAACCCCGATTGCGCGTCGCGCGGACCGGGCTATCTCTCGACCCTCGAATTCGTGCTGCCCAACAACGCCACCAAGATCATCGACGTGCCGCCCGGCAGCGAAATCTGCTGGCGGCGCGATCGCGACCCGTCGCAGCCGGTCGCCGGGCAATGGTCGGATTGGGATCGCGCCTACGTGGCCCCCGGCACGACGATCGACGCGGATTTGTGACCGAGGCGAGGCGCCGGCTCAATCCGGATGCACCCTGCGGTGCCTGCCGACGCACTCGGGAAATTTGTCGTTGACAGGCCTGCCGGGCGCGCCTACTTGCGGCGGGCGCTGTCGGGCTCGCGCCCGAAGCTGATCATCTGCAACAGTAAGCGAACGATGGGACCTCGATCTAAGAACGCGGCCGCGGAGCCTCCCAGTCGCCTTGTCGCGACTGGCTCCTCGGCCCACCCGCCCCGGGTGACAAGACGGGGTCCCTCGGCGGGGCCGGCAACGCGATTGCGCTAGCCGCCCACCCTTAGGGGCAAGCCTCGCCTCCACCCGGGCCGGTCTTTGACCAACCTCGGGAATGGAGGCAACAGACATGGCTGCCCTGGTAAGGCACGATGCTGCCGAAGCGGTGCAACTCATTGGCTTGGAGATTGAACCGCGCGCCGACGCGCGCGAGGTCGCGCGTCTCTTTGACGCGCTCGACCGGGTAGACGAGCGCGTCAACCCGCGAACCGCGCGCCTGCTGACATCGGGTCGGCGCAAGATGGCGCAGAAGGTCATGGAAGAGGCCGGCGAAGTCGCGCTCGAAGCGGTGCGCCACCGCCCGCGCGCGGTCGTCCGCGAGAGCGCCGATCTCGTCTACAACCTCGTCGTGCTGTGGCGCGAGTGCGGCGTCACCCCCGACGCGGTGTGGGCCGAGATGCGGCGCCGCGCCGACCGGTTCGGCATTGCGGAAAAACTGCCGAAACCGGCGTCGCTGGGCCTGCCCCCGGCGGGCCGCGGCGCGTGAGGGAGGCCGCGATGGCCTCCGTCAGCGAATTCGCCTCGGGACCGCGCACCGCGGTCCTCGACGACGCCCATCTCGGCGACATCAAGGGCGCGCTCGGCACGATCCTGCACGGCGACGCAAGCCCCCGCACCGGGTGGTGCGCGCGGCTGCGCACCTTGCTCGCGATCCTCGGCCCGGGGCTGATCGTCATGGTCGGCGACAACGACGCCGGCGCCTTTGGCACCTACACCCAGGCCGGGCAGAATTACGGCACGAGCCTCCTGTGGACCTTGCTGCTGCTGATCCCGGTGCTCTATGTCAACCAGGAGATGGTGCTGCGCCTCGGTGCCGTGACCGGGGTCGGCCATGCCCGGCTGATCCTCGAGCGGTTCGGCAAGTTCTGGGGCGCGTTCAGCGTGATCGACCTGTTCTTGCTGAATGCGCTGACCATCGTCACCGAGTTCATCGGGATCAGCCTGGCGCTCGGCTATCTCGGCCTGCCGCGCGAGCTGGGGGTCGTCGCCTCGGCGGCCATCGTCATTGCCGCCGCCGGCACCGGCGATTTCCGCCGCTTCGAGCGGTTCTCCCTCCTGCTGGTGGTCGGCAGCCTGCTGATGGTGCCGGTGTTCCTGTGGGCGCACCCGCCATTCGCGCAGATGGCGCACGACCTC